>JBJDZJ010000146.1:0-8387 GCA_051867915.1 Eubacteriales bacterium | reverse complement strand
CAAAACCTGCCCGAGCAAAGGCGTTCTGTATGCTTTTCCAGAAGATCTCAAGGTTGTCGGAATAGACGCTGATGCGGATGACATTTATCGCTTCCGCTTTGGCACGCTCGGACAGATACCAGTTTACCGCCGTTGTTTTGCCATAACCCATGGGCGCAACAACGGTGGTCATTGCGCTGTGGGAGATTGGTCGCAGACTCTCTTGCAATCGCTCGGATATGTAAATGGTGTTCAGGTTCCATTTCGGTTTTGGCATGGCGCATCCCTCCGGCTCATTCTGTTTGTATTCGCCTTACGCAGATCAGACGGCTTTTTCGCATCCTCCGGAATTGCCCGGGACCTCCCGAATGGAGATATAGCCCTTGATTCCGTCCATATCGAACCTCCGTGAGGATATAATCCGACAGAATACATTATATACGAATAACCGTTGATTTTCAAGAATCTGATGTAAATTGTTCATGAACTTTTTCGTTTTTATTAACATTTGAATATAATTGTGTCCGAATTGCGCCCGAGAGAAGGCGCTTCGGATCGCCGGCATGTGATATTGGGATTGACAAAGGGACGGGGATATGGTATAATCAAATAAATCGGAAGTATGTTGGAAAAGGAATAAGAGTCCATGCTAATCAAAGCCACACTTGAAGATATTCAGAAATATGGGGAGTCCGTCTATAACACTGCCCTGAATCCCGTCCGATCAAGCTATCCAACTTACAGAGACGGCATAAAAACAAAATCGGATTTCTTTTGTGACGCCGAAAGAGCCGTAAAAAAAGATACATCCGAACTATTACTGTTCCGTATGGAAGGGAATGTTGAGGGGTGGATTTCGTATTTTTGGATTCCAAAGGACAAATATCTTCAACTCACCGCTTGTCATATCAATTGCGGAACGGCACAAGCATTAACAGAATTGTTGGATTGGCTTGAAACACATTTCGCCGGTTATACGGCATATTTCGGTTTTCCGGGAGAAAACCGTGAGGCAATGAAGTTTCTTCAAGCGCATGCCTTCAAGTGTATTGAGAAGGATTGGAATTACTCACTCTTCTTTGATGACTACGAGCTGAAAAACGGCGTTTCGTGTGTTGAAAGAATCACACGCCGGAATTTCGATAAGTTCAGGACGGTATATCACGCAGAACCCGAAACCTATTGGAACTGTGACCGTATCTATGAAACGCTGGACGATTGGATCATCCATGTTTATATCCGGGCAAACATGCCGGTTGCAACAGCGTTTTTGACGGGCGATAAAGAGCATTATGAGATTTTCGGGATAGAGTTCGTTAACGGAGTGTTTCAAGAGAGTATGTTGCGTGAACTGTTGACAGCGTCTCTCAACGAGTGCAAACGCTTGGGTGCAAAGTATATGACATACTTCTGCAAAGAGGAAGAAAAACACATTTTGCAAGAACTCGGCTTCAAAGGTATCGGGCAATATGTTTTGTATATCAAGGAATTGTGATAAACCTGTCGAAAAGGCATTTACGGTAGCCAAACCGAACGGGTGCGGCAGATGAAACCGTGAATCTTTGAGTATATGATGGTTACCGAGAACGCCCGGACGAAAAATGCTCGGGCGTTTCCGTTGCAGATGGCGGAATATTTCACATTTATCTGATATGAATCATTCAGCGAAAAAACAGGGAAAAATCAAATTTGATGAGGGGGACTACCATGATTCTGCATTGTATGAAAAAAACCACTTGGGAAGAAAGAAAAGAGAAAGAATGTTGGGGAAAACGGAATATAGAAGCAGATGGGTTTATTCACTGTTCAACCGTAGAGTATTTTTGGAGAGTTGCCCCCAATTTTAATGATATAAAAGAAGAACTGGTACTCGTATGTATTGATGAAGGTAAATTGAATTCGGAAGTCAGATATGAAGATGAGGATCATTGCGGAAGAGAATATCCTCATGTATACGGGCTGATCAACAGGGACGCTGTAATCAATGTTCTCCCTTTTTTGAGAAATGAGGACGGAACCTATATAAAAAATCCGGAATTCGCCGATATACAAGATCAATAAATTCCAAGCTGTCGGGCGTATCGTGCGGCTACCGGTACGAAGCAAGATGATGGTCAGGCACCGTTTTCGATATACATACGAAACGGCGGGAACCGTGATGCTGACGAGTACCCGCTCTTGTTTGGAAAGATCGCTTTCGCCATTTTGAGGAATTATGAAGCCTTGGATGTGCATCAACCCCCAAGCCATTCTTTTTATTTAACAACACGGACTCTGCCCATAACAGGCAGAGTCCGTGCTTTGGTATTTAATTATAAGTTATTCCTTCTTTTTCCGTGTCCGGATCATGACAGCGGTCAGGATCGCACCGTCTGCTACTGCAAACACGATACAGATTACGATGATCGCCGTAATGAGTGCATTTTCTGTCTCATGGATGGCGGTCAACTCGTTTTCCGCAGTGACCAGTCTATCATTCAGCGCATCAATTGCAGCCTGAAGTGTGGCCTGAGCTGCGGAAATCTGACTTTCCAGCGCAGTCGTGTTGGATTCGCCTGCCGCGTCAAGAGCCGCCTTAGCCGCATCCAGCGCATCGTTCAGCGCTTTGATCTTATCGTCCAGAGCCTTGTCGCCGTCTGCGATGGCCTTATCCAGTTCGGCTTTCGCATCATCGAGATTCTTCTGAACCTGATCAATGGCAGTCTGAAGAGTGGACTGGACCGAGGCAATCTTGTCTTCCAGAGCAGATTTGTTGGATTCGTCTGCCGCTTCCAGAGCCGCCTTAGCCGCATCCAGCGCATCGCTCAGTTCTTTGATCTTGTCTTCCAGAGCCTTGTCGCCGCTTGCAATGGCTTCTTCCAGAGCTTTCTTTGCGGCTTCAAGTTCATTCTCCAACTTCGTCAACGCCTCAGCGGAGTATACCCACTTTGCAACCAAGGTCAGATCTTCGGTCACGGGTGTGTTGAATCCGTACATCAGATCGCCGTCAAACCAGCCAAGCAAGGTACGTATATCCTCCGGCGTGATCGGCGCACATGCGTAATCACCTTTGCGCAGTACGAGTGTTGCGTAGAGCTTGCCCTCGTTATAGAAGAAAATCTTAACGATGTCCGTGTCCTCGCTGATACCGGACACGTTGTCATAGTACATACCGGCATCAATCCTTCCGGTCGAGCCCGTACCGTTGGCAACTACGTTACCGAAGAATGAGGTTACTTTCCTGACACCGGCAGATTTCGTAATTCCTGCTTTTGCTTCCACACCGCCGTCTACCAGACCGCCGTCCGCATAAATGGTAGAAACGCTGTAAATCGCGCCGCCTTTTTCCGTAGCTGTGCAACCGGTAATGCAGGTCGAATCGGTGAGATACAAATTTTCGCCGGCGTCTTCGTTGTACAATCCTCCGCCGTTCTTTGCAGAGCAATTTTCAATGGTTGTGCCGTTAAAGACAACCTTGCCGGATTTAATATAGATCGCACCGCCGTTGCCGTTCTGAGCATAACAGTCCTTGATGGTCCCGGCTTTCAGATCAAGTGTTCCGCCGTCGATATAGATCGCACCGCCGTTGCCGCTCTTGTTTCCGCAGGATTCTATCGAGCCTTCGCTCATTGTTAAGGTTGAGAGTGATTCAGACGCATAGATATAGATAGGAGCATAATAATCTATTGTTCCTGTCTTTTCATAGACGCAATTACGAATTATTGTTCCATTAAGATTTAATGCCGCATCCCGATAATCGCTTTTGAGAACGATAGCAGACGGGCAATCTTCAATAACTCCGCCATTCAAATAAACTTTACCTGCTGTATAAACTGCTTGATTACATCCGATAATCTGACCACCGTTCATATAGAAATTGGTACCTTGTGACCCTACATATACAGCAGCACCATAGTCGGATGTGCAGTTGTAGATCGTTCCGCCGTTGAAGTTAAGGGTGGAGGCAAATAGCGTAAATGCACCTCCGTAATCACCACCTACAGCACCGCGGATGGAACCACCCGTAAAAGGAACGTCCGATCCGTTGTCCCTGGTAGGATTACTGTCTATGATCGTAAGCGTAACGTTTTGATAGACATACATAAATTCAGTGCCGTCGACCTGAATGGTATGACCGTTAAGGTCGATCGTGACATCTGTGGTAAAGTAATCTCTCAGGTAAAACACACGGGTAAAAGTAAAATCATCAACCAACTTGATTGTTTTGTATCCGCGCTTAGCGGCATTCATCAGAGCGTTTTCAAATTCGTTTTGATTTGCGCACTCGTTTGAATAGACGAGCACGTTCACCGACTTCGATATCGTTGTATTGGATACGTCCCCGACCGCATTGATTATCACGCAGCGGTATTTCCAGTTTTTCATCTCTTTCTTTGCGATGAACTCCAGAGACAATGTAGAACCACTCTTGCTGACAGTATAGTAATCGTCAACATCCTCCCAGGTATTTCCGTTGTCCTTGCTGACCTGCCACTTGAATCCGGTAAAAATGGTGTAGTTGGCGGCTGAAATGGTTATGTTGACAGTATCGCCTTCCCATATGAGATTGGTACTTCCGATTGTGATCGAGGGCGTGTCTGTCGCGAATGTCGGAACGGTTACTACAGTCAGGGTTGCCGGATTGGTATATACAACAATGGTAACGCCTTCTTCGTCAGTAATTGTGATCTTGCAACGGTATGTACCCGCTGCCGCCTTTTTTGTTAAATCAAAGTCGATTCGCGAATCGTTGCAGGTATAGACCGAACCGCTGCTGATATCTCGCCAGTAATAGTAAGGATCTGAGGCATCAACATAATGATCCTGCCATTGATATGTCACGGTATACTTGGAAAGGATATCCGCCGATAATTCGAAATCAATGTATCCGGTGCCCTGTGAAACACTCAGCACCTTATCCTCCGGCTGTCTTTCGATGACATCAAGCTCGACGAATGTGATGGATGCAATATTTGAAGGGTATGAATAGTTTTTATCCTTCATCATACAGCGAACCAACACTTTGTCTGCATTTATGGATGCCGTGTTGATATTCAGCCGGCTTTCGGTATATTCACCGTAAATCCATGGACCGCCCCCAATACTGATGTCCAAAGTATAAAAGTTTTTGACTTCATAGCACTCCGAAGAATCCCCTTCTTTCATCACTACCCAGGTTTTGCCGTCGTCGAGACTGTACTCCCACCAAACACTGTTGTTGGAGTCCGAATGTATAAGTCCGGAGATATCGACCTTGAATTCAACCGTGCTGCCGGGTACGGTCACGATGTCTTCAAGATTGGAAATTGACGGAGGATCGGTTACTGCTACGGTTATTTCCACCTCGGTTGACGTTCCGTATATCTTGTCTTCCAAACGACAAATATATGTACCGTTCATTTTGGTTGGATCCCAGTTTCCGCTTTCGTCTGTATATGCGCTTCTCGCAAAGGTCAATGTCAAAGTGGTCGCATCGGGAATCAATACGCGGTTCTCGCCATCCTTCTTATACCAGGTAACGGTATCTACCCGTGTTGCCTCGACCGTGATGAGAATGCTGTCCGCAGGATCGTTTGGCGAAACGAAAACGGAATCCGGTGCTTTGGTGACATGAACGCCCAAGCTGAGTGTCATCGTCTTTGATACCAGTACGATCGAATCGCCGCCATCGACATTCGCATATGCCACGCGGCGGAACTGGTAGCCATGCGAATTCGTTGCCGCATCATACGGGTCGTTTTGGTTAAAAAGGACAATGTGACTGAAGGTCTCGTCCGTGTCGTCTACGATATTCCATTCTGCGCCTTCGCCGGTTCTCCACTCCCAGCACCAATTGAAGCCGTAGTCGTCAAACCATGTACCGTACATATAGGAATTCACATTGAATGTTACGGTTGCTCCGGGTGCGCCGAACTTATCACTCGCACCGGTTAATCCCAAGATATATACATCGAAATAATGTGTATCTATAAGGGTGCCGCTGCTGTCATATAGCTCGCACCTGAAATCATGACACTTGTAGTGCAGATTATCCGCCGTCAGAACAAGGGAGTCGTGAGACTCTGCAAACATAACTTCATTTCCGTTTTTGTCTATGCAATACCACTTGGCGTAGTCGCCGTTTTGCAGGGTATAGGTCTTGGGAGTGTCCAGTACCACCGTAGTATTCCCGTTGTTATAATACTCCGGAATATCGACAACTTTGGCATAGTAGAAGGAATTCAAAGTGATATAGTAACCAAGACTGCTTGAGGAGTAAGACGCACCGAAATAAACGGAATTGTCTTCTTTACGGATCTCTGTTCTCTCAGCCAACCTGTATAATGTATAGTAGCGAGTCGAGACCTTTTCCGGATAAACGAAATAGGTATATTCCTCTGTGATCTCCAGGTGGTCAAATGAAGGCGGTCTGCCGAAAAAATCAGCATATCCGTCTATCTCCCAGAAGTAGATCTTTCCGTCTACCGGATAGACACCGGTCTTATCGAATGAATTGTAAGTTTGCAAGCGAATCATACTTGCATCGAAAATGTCTGCATACTTGCCGAGATCAATGGTTACCCGATTCATGACACTTCTGGAAAAACCCCAGTTCTCGTAGGTGCCGCGATCGGTCAATTGCTCGTCGAATGCAAGGTTTCCGCCGTAAACATGAGTAAACGCACCGCCTGCGGTACCGCCGGCAACCGTTCCGCTGCGGAGATAGAACCGTCCTTTGGGGATGTCGATATAATACAAGCCGGGATGGGCGTCATCCACAAGCTGAGAAGTGGCTTGGATGTTCAATTGCTTGATAATACCGTCGCCCTGAACGATCAGATTACCGGCAAGTGTTACATTATAGCAGCCATTGTATTTCTTTCCGTCGGTCATATTGAATGTGATCGAGGCTTCTCTGTTGTCAACAGCGAAATTCATATCGTTGTTTTCCGGCAACGTGAAGATAAAATCGCCTGACCTGACGTATATTGTTTTGTCTATCCAGGAGCTTACGGTATTGAAATCAATTGTATTGGTACCCAGCTGATTGGTTGTGCGGAAGTCGAAATATTCGGAGTATTCGTAGTTTCCGTTATTTTCGCGCAGGTAGTAGGTGGGACCCTTTTCATAGCATTTCAGATACACATACAAATCCCCGTTGTAACATTCTTCCGGGTAAATTATATAGTAGTATTTGCGGCCCGACTCGTCGGTATTGTAGAATTTAAAGAAGGGGTCATGCTCACTGATCAGCCGATGGAAATTGTCCGATGTGTATTGATATTCTGACAGACTCAACAGAAAAGTGGAAGTTCTTTTAACTATTATATCGGTTCGCCCGGACCAATTGTATGTCGCACTGGTGTTGGAGGGTGTACCATAAGCTTCATTCAAGAACAACCAGGCATCGTGACCGAGAGTTCCGCTTAATCCTGTCGATCGTACTTCAACATAACTGTTGTCTGCCGTGAACGAGGTTGCGTTTACGGCAATCGTACGCATATAAGTAAGCCACGGCATATTATTGTCAATGTATTTACGCATATTCGAATTCGGAGCCAAGGTCACTTTCAGGTTGGAATCATCGGTTACCGTGACGGCACCTCTGTTTGACCAGATACCGTAAAAGCTTCGCAGAGCTTCTGAATACACGGTATTGGTAATTTGACCCGTTTCCGAATCCTTTTCAACGCTCATTACTTCCGGTTCGTCGGCAAGCTTGTTCTTTGTGTCAATGATATCAAGAGGTATGGCATAAGCCGTAAGGCTTGATCCGTTCTGGATGGAAATGGTACCTTTCGAGTCGACTCCGGATCCCGAAATGACTGCCGCCATCGAGTCATACCGAACCGTGCTGTTGCTATAGTCATAACGGCTGTAATACGATTTGTAGATTCCGCCGAGTTTCTCGGTTTTTGCATAAACATTTGCGCCATTGTCAAGGGTGATCGTTCCCTCTGCGAAAATTGCCGCAGTATGACCCGTATACAAATTCAACGCGATGTTGTCAGCACAAAAATCACCCTTGGTGTAAATTGCCGTATCGGTGGAATATACGGTCAGCGTTCCTCCGCCGGTAAACGTAATCGAACCCGATTTGGAATAAAAGCCGTATGTACGAACCAGGTACGCTTCATCCGACGAAAGAAGACCTATCTCACTACCGGGCCAGCTGTCATTGCCGATGGTGATATCGTCCTTAACCACGACCGTGAGATCCGACAGGCTCTTGACTTCAACCGCAGCGGCAAACATAATCATTGAATAGCCTCCGGCGGATTCATTGTACTCGGTACGAGTCGGAAGTTTCGTATTCATTCCGCTTACCATCTTCTCGTGTGCCGCAGTGAACTTGTCGCCGTCGGTCAAGGTCAGCGTGTTCGTATCGGGATCAAAGCTCCAGCCCTCGCTTGCATTGCTTTTGTAGTCGCTGGTTACTGCTATTCCGA
>JBJDZJ010000145.1:0-8663 GCA_051867915.1 Eubacteriales bacterium | reverse complement strand
TCTGGCTGGACGGCATCCGGATCATCAATCCTCTGGACAGTGCTGACGAAAATGCAGCCATTGCCTTTCCGCTTACGCTACCGACGGTGAGGCAAATATGACGGTCGCTACCCTGCGGAATAAGCTGATTGGCGAGGCTCAAATCAATGAAGATGACACCATTTCCTGGAATGAGGGTGACAACTTCGTCCTCTTCACCGATACCAACGGAATGATCGAATCTGCCGAGGAATACAAGAGCAACGGACCCAAGGAAGAGGTTTATCTGAACAACGGTCAGAGCGTCACCTTCTCCCTGAATAATTGGAACCCCAACACCAACAAGATTTACCTTGGTATCAAGGCTCCTGTCGGTTCCGGCACCGTCAGCATCAACGGCAACACCCTGAACATCAACAATGCCACCGACTGCTACTACGATATTTCGAGCTATGCTACCATTACTTCCAAGACTATTACCGATTCTGAAACTGGTGAGTCTTATACCGTGTATACTGCGACCTTTAAGATCGAAGCCACCAGTAGTCTGATTTCCGTTACCAACATCAAGGTCACCGGTAATGCAGAGTTCACCATTGTCGAAGGTGAAGATATTAATGGCGATATTGAGGAGGAGAATCAATAAAATGAAAAAAGATTATGTAACTCCCAAATTGGAGATTGAATACTATCAATTGAGCACCGGCATCGCCAGCAACTGTGCAGTAGTTGTTAACATGGGCGATTACGGCGGCGGCACTGGTGAAGATGTGTGTAACGATTACCTCGAAATGGTAGGTATAAGTGGTGCCAAATCAATAACGAAATCTCGCTCTTACGCCTACAATGTGAATTTCTGGGAGAATACCTGCGATTGCTATACCACAGCAGGAGGCCCTGGCTTCTTCACATCATAAAACTACAATTGAATCGCGAATTGCCGTCAGTTTACTGACGGCTATTCGCCCGTATTTCGAGGATCAGGATTTTGGAGCTTACTCTGCTTCTGGCGGGACTGCGGTTGGGCTTTCTGTCGGAACGACCGCTGCGCACGGACGCCACACTGAACAATTTCATATGTCCGTTGACAAAAGAGACAGATGTCACGGTCCGGATCAGCTGGGATTGGGATCAGGTATCCCTGCCCGATACGCCTCCGCTCGGAGAAGATCTCCTTTGTACCTATCATCGCTCCGGGGAGAAGTATTACTGCCTGACCCGCGGCGGAATGAAGGGACCGATTGCCTGTTGCGTTTATCAATCGGACCACAGGGAATTCCTGTGCGTCATCAATGAAAAGCCCTTTCTTTCGCCCCCGGAAGACTTCGGAAGCATATTGCGGATGATTCCTTTGAGAGGAATTCTGCAACGCTTCGGCGTGCTGTTTCTTCATTCATCCAGAATCCGTCATGGGAATACAGCCATCCTCTTTACCGCACCATCCGGAACGGGGAAAACCACCCAGGCAAGATTGTGGGAAACCTATCGTGGCAGTGAAGTCCTTTGCAATGACAGGACTTTGCTTCGCAAGACAGGCGATTGTTGGCAGTCCTACGGTTTCCCGTTGGATGGCTCGGAGCCGGTGCGAAGCAATGCGGTTGTCCCAACGGGAGCCGTCGTTCTGTTGGCGCAGGGATCGGACAATCGGGTTCAGCGTCTGCGGCCCGCAAAGGCGGCAGGACTTCTGATGAGTCAAGCGGTCATCGACGGATGGAATCCCGACGCCCGACAGGCGGCTATGGAAGAAATACTGACCCTGCTTACCGACATCCCTGTGTACTTGCTGACCTGTACTCCCGATGCAAGGGCGGTGGAATGTCTCGAAAGCAGGCTGAAATCGGACGGTGTTATAATAGATGGAAGATAAAATCAGAGATCGGTTGTGGGAGAAAGCAGGAAGGCAGGGAATCCCTCTGGCAGGCTCCTTCGAACTGCTTCCGCTCTGTAATCTCTCCTGCAAAATGTGTTATGTCCGGAAAAGTGCCGCAGAAGTACAGGCGGCAGGCGGATTGCTCAACGGTGACCGTTGGCTGGCGCTTGCCCGTGAAGCGGCTGATCTGGGAATGTTGTTTCCCCTTCTTACCGGAGGTGAACCTTTCCTGCATCCCGATTTCCGTCAAATTCTTTCGGGAATGTTGGACATGGGAATGCAGGTCTCTGTCAACACCAACGCCACCATGATTGACGCCGAGACGGCAGAATGGCTGTCTGTTCACCGTCCCATCCGCTTGAATATTACCCTTTACGGCGCAAGCGGCGAGACCTATCAGCGTCTGTGCGGAAGTGCGGATGCCTTTGAAAAGGTTCGAAATGCCGTAAAATATCTGAAAAAGTACAAGCTTCCCGTGAAATTCAATACAAGCATCACACCCTACAATGCGGATGATCTGGAAGCCATGATGTCATATGCCAAATCAGTAGGTTCTCCCATTCAGGTTGCAACCTATATGTTTCCACCTATTCGAAGAAATGCCGATATGGTGGGTCAGAATGACCGCCTGACGCCCGAAGAAGCGGGAAGGCTCAGAGTAAAGGCGGATTTTCTTCAAAGTGATCCTGATTGGTTTTGTGGTCAGGCAGAGCGATTCAGCCATTTTCTCCCTCTTGAAGAGGCATTGAACAGGCAGGACATTTCCGAGGAAGGAATGGAGATCCGTTGCAGAGCAGGGCGCAGTTCCCTCTGGATAGACTGGCAGGGCGATCTGCTCAACTGCGGAATGTACGGATCGGTCAAGTTTTCACTGAAAGATCGAAAACTGTCGGATGTATGGCAGGAAATGGTTGAACAGACCCGACAACTGCGTTATTCGCCCGCCTGCAAGAATTGTGCCAATCGGATTCTTTGTCATCCATGTATCGCCATGGTATCAAACGAGTGCGGGGACCGGAACGGCAGACCGGATTACCTTTGCAGGATGAATGAATCTGCCGCAAAATATTATCGGTTGTATGCGGAAAAACTTTCGCAGACCGATCGGAAGTTGAATTCTTTCGCAGTTTCTGAAATACGGGATTGCGATATGGAGGATATCTAAAATCAAAGAAATGGAAGGGTAACTCTAATGTTTAAAACCTTAGGACAACGCGTTCTTTCCGTGTCGCTGGTGGGTGCCATTCTGCTGAGCAGTATGACAATCGTACCGTCGGTGATTGCGGGGGGACAGACGGTTGAAGGTGAATCCGAAACCGTCAAAGTATCTTCAACTTCGTCACGGGAAAATAATTTTAACGAAGGCTGGAAATTCTATCTCGGAACAAGCTCCACAGCTCAGAATGTGAATTTTGATGATTCAAGCTGGAAAGCCGTCACCCTTCCTCACGATTTCAGTATCTCCCAATCCTACACCACTTCCGGCGAAGCAGAGAGCGGATTTCTGCCCGGCGGTACCGGCTGGTACCGTAAGACATTCACCCTGCCTGAAAGCGATGCGGGAAAGACCGTCCTCTTATACTTCGACGGTGTATATTCCGACGCCTATGTGTATGTCAACGGTACACTGGTAGGCGAACACCACTATGGCTATACCTCTTTTGCATTTGATATTTCGGATTATCTGACCTGCGACGGCTCTACGGAGAATGTGATCGCAGTAAAGGCTGTCAACACGATTCCTTCCAGCCGCTGGTACTCCGGTAGCGGTATTTATCGGGATGTCACCCTGATCGTGACCGATCCTGTTCATGTGGATCTGAACGGTACATATGTGACCACTCCCAACATTTCCAGTGGAAACGGAACTGTCACTGTCGCCGTGGATGTAGTAAATGACGGTGACTCTTCTGCAAGTGTGACAGTGACCAATACGGTTGTAGAGACCGGCGACAGTGCCGTCACTACCGTAACCGTTGACGCAGGCACAACCGTGACCGCCACTGCACGTCCGGTTGTCAGCAGTCCGAAACTGTGGTCTCCGGATTCGCCTAATCTGTATACCGTTCGCACCGTTCTGACGGTGAACGGGGAAGAGGTGGATTCCTATGACACCACCTTTGGCTTCCGCTGGTTCAGTTTTGACAGCACCGGCTTCCATCTGAACGGTAAAAATGTTAAGCTCAACGGCGTTTGTCTGCACCATGACCAGGGTGCGCTTGGCTCCGCCGCTTACTATGACGCCATCTACCGTCAGCTTTCCATCATGAAGGATATGGGCGTCAATGCCGTCCGTACCAGCCACAACCCTGCCGATGAGGATTTCATTGACATCTGCAACGAATTGGGTCTGCTGGTAGTAGAGGAAGCCTTTGACGGTTGGAGTGTTGCCAAGAACGGGAACAGCTACGATTTTGCACAGTATTTTAGCACAAATCTGAGTTCGTCCAACGGCATCTACGGCGGCAGCAGCTCCATGACTTGGTCGGAATTTGCCATCAAGTCCATGGTCAAGCGGGATCGGAACGCCCCGTCGATTATCCTGTGGTCTCTGGGTAATGAGATTCAGGAGGGTGCTTCGGCTGCCTCTACCTTCCCCACCATCGCACAGGATCTGATTGACTGGGTCAACGAAGTTGACACCACCAGACCTACTACCATCGGCGACAATACCAAATCCACCAGTACCTCCTCCGTGCTGGGTCAGGTGCTGAATGTGATCCAAAACAACGGCGGTGTGGTTGGCTTCAACTATGCCAATGACGCAAGTACGCTGTATAGCCTTGCACAGAGCTATGGCGGCGTATGCATTGCAATGGAAACATCCTCTGCCATCAATAGCCGGGGCATCTATACCTCTCAGGAAAGTGCTACCAATGCCGACGGCAAGTATCACCTGACTTCCTACGATACCTCTGCGGTCAGCTGGGGCATTACCGCCCACGAATCCATCTATAATACATACCAGTATGACTGTGTAGCAGGTGAGTTCGTCTGGACAGGCTTTGACTACATCGGCGAGCCTACTCCCTGGAACGGTACCGGTTCCGGTTCTGTTTCCGGATCAGGTGCCTACCCCAACAGCTCCTACTTCGGTATTGTGGAAACCACCGGCTTTGAGAAGGATACCTATTATCTCTACCGTAGCCAGTGGAACCAGGACGAAACCACTCTGCATCTGGTTACCGCATGGGACTCTGACAACTATATGACCACCAGCAGCAAGACGCCTGTGGTGATCTATTCCAACGCTCCTGTGGTCAAGCTATACCGCAACGGTACCCTGATCGGCACCGCTACACGAACTGCAAATACCAGCAGTGCAGGGCATACCTATTATACTTACAGCACCGCCAGCGATGACAGTTCCGTCTGCACGGCTGTTTCCGGCTCCGGCTCCACCAGCCTGTATGCCACCTTCAATGTGACCTACGCCTCCGGAACCATCTCCGCCAAGGCTTTTGAGGCAGACGGCACCACGGAGATTACCCTTTCCGGCAACAGCGGAAAGAACTCCGTATCTACCCCCGGCACCGTTTCCAAGCTGGTTGTATCTCAGAATAAGACCGAGATTGCCGCAGACGGCTCCAGTCTGGTCTTCATCACCGTGGATGTCACCGACGCAAACGGCGTGCTGGATACCACGGCTACCAATACCATCAACTTCTCTCTGACCGGCAACGGTGTGATTCTGGGCGTGGATAACGGCGACCAGGCGACCACCGCCAAGTATCAGCAGTCCAGTGTCCTGACTTCTGAAACCTCTGCCAACATTGCCGCATATGCAGGCAAGGCACTTGTCATCGTTCGCTCCACCAAGGACGCAGGCAGCTTTACGGTCAATGTGACATCCTCCGGTCTGACCGGCGGCAGTGCAACCGTAACAACCACTGCTGTGGATGACGGCACTGTCACCGAGGGTCTGGTCAGCTACACGATGGTTCGGGATTATACCGTCAAGGCAGGCACTGTTCCTACCTTGAATACCACCGCTACCGGCACTATGGCAGACGATTCCATTGTAAGCGGCACCATCGTTTGGAATGAAATCTCCGAGGAGACTTATAATACCGCCGGCGATTATACCATTGAAGGTACATTGACCTTTGACGAATTGGAACCCATCTCTGTGACATGCAGGCTTCATGTGATCGACAATGTGATTGCTCTGCGGAATATCTCCACTGTGACCACACCCGATACCGTTCCCACACTGTCTACCGTGGTAAACGGTGTGCTGCCTGACGGCACCCTCAGCGGTGAATTTACCGTTACCTGGGATGCTATGACGGAAAACCAGTTTGCAACCGTCGGCGATGTTGTGACGGTCAACGGCACTGCGACCATCTTTGGTGATGAAACCCTGCCCGTGACCTGCACTGTCCGTGTAGGTGAAGCGGTCAACACGGAAAGTACCAATGTGGCTTCTGCGGCAAGCCTCTCCGAGGATTGCACATCGACTTCCGATAACCTGTCCTCTATCGTGGACGGTGTTACGAACAACAGCTCGGACACCAATGCCCGTTGGACAAACTACAACAACCGGAACACCAGCAGTACTGCGGCAATTACCTTTACATGGGCGACTGCACAGCTGATCAGCAGTGTGAATTTGTACTACTTTACGGATAGTTATTCTGCGTCTCTTCCGAGTGCAGTGAAGTTTGAATACTCCCTGAATGGTAGTAGCTTTACCGAAATCGGCTATGCAGATGTGACTCCTTCGGCAGGCTTTACGAAGACGGAATATACCTTTGATCAGGTCATCAATCCCGTTGCTCTTCGGGTCACCTTTACAGAGCAGTCCGGCCACTGTGTCGGTCTGACCGAAGCAGAGGTTATGACCTTTGCAGGCACTTTGGAATACAACAGCTCCGCCGATCTGAGCGGTATCACCGTGGACGGTACGGCGATTGACGGTTTTGTCGCCGATACGCTGACCTATGAAGCCGAAGGTTCTACCGTAGCGGCTACCACCGATGTCAATGCAGGTATTACGATCCTGCCCGTCCTGGACAATGTTGTCCGCATCCTGACCGTTTCCGAGGATGGAAGCACGGTCAAGACCTATGAGGTTACCCTGGCGAATACGCCTGTCTGCGCTCATGAGCATACCGAAATTCGGAATGCGAAGGAAGAAACCTGTACCGAGGATGGCTACACCGGTGACACCTACTGTACCGACTGCGGTGCGTTGATTGCATCCGGAACCGTGTCATTTGCAACAGGACACACTACAACATTGCAGAATGCAAAGGAAGCTACCTGCACGGAAGCTGGCTATACCGGCGATGAAGTATGCTCGGTATGCGGCGAAACGGTCAAAACCGGATCGACTATTGCCGCCAAGGGTCACAGCTGGGACAGCGGTGTTGTCACCAAGGAAGCCACCGAGGAAGAGGAAGGCATCATGACCTACACCTGCTCGGTGTGCGGCGAAACCAGGACGGAAGCAATCCCGAAGGTAACTCCTGCGACTATTAAGCCGTCGGTATCCGTATCTGCGGCAAGGGCTGCCAGCGGCACGAAGATTACGCTGACCGGTAAATTTGAAGATTATGAGAACATCAGCAAGTATCATACGGTTACCGCTCATGGTCTTGTCTATTACCGTGCTTCCAAGCTCGGCACCAGAATTTTGACCGTAAATACCCCCGGCAGAACAAAAGTTAGCTTCTCCACATATAAGGCGGACGGATCCTTCTCTTACACCATGACGCCTGCTTATGCTTCTACCAAATATGTGGTTCGTGCTTATCTGGCCTATACAGATGACGCAGGACGGACCGTATATGTTTACTCCGATCCCATTGTTGTCAGCTATAACACGCTGACATAAGACGGTTTCTTTATCCAATAAAAATACAGCAGCAATTTTTTCCGTCAACTTACCATTTGCTGCTGTATTTTTAAGGAACGCAATGAAAATGATCTGCGGATCGAGCGGAAATCAGTGTCATGCGTTCATTCGTGGCTTTTGTGTGGGACTCTGACTTTGACAGCGTTTTTTTCGCTCAGGAGGAGATTGATTCATGTATAAACATTTTTTCAAACGATTGATCGACATTGTTCTGTCGTTGATTGCGCTCGTCATATTGGCAATCCCCATGCTGATTTTCGCGCTTATCGTGAAAATCGACTCTAAGGGTCCCGTTCTTTTTTGGCAGAAACGCATCGGAATCCATAAAACCACCTTTATGATGCCCAAATTCCGCACCATGTATACCTCAACGCCTGCCAATATGCCCACTCATCTGCTGTCCGATCCCCAGAAATGGATTACGAGATCGGGAAAATGGTATCGGAAACTGTCCATTGACGAACTTCCCCAGCTTCTTTGCATTCTGACCGGAAAAATGAGCATCATCGGTCCCCGTCCGGCACTCTGGAATCAGGATGATCTGGTTGCCGAGCGGGATAAGTACGGTGCCAATGATGTCCGTCCCGGGCTGACCGGCTGGGCGCAGATCAACGGCCGTGACGAACTGGAAATTCCGATAAAGGCACGCCTTGACGGCGAATATGTCGAAAAAATGAGCTTTCTCTTCGATTGTAAGTGCTTTTTCGGTACCTTCGTGAAGGTTCTGAAGCATGACGGCGTGGTCGAGGGCGGCACAGGTACATTGCATGAGGAAAAGGAGTCCGTCCGAAAATGAGCAGGATTCTGATTATCACCAATCATTCCTATATGCTCTACCGGTTTCGTCTGGAATTTATCCGGGAATTGATGAAGGATCACGAGGTGATTCTTTCAATGCCGTTTGTCGGACATGAAGATGATTTCATGTCGTTGGGTTTACGGTGCATCAAGACC
>JBJDZJ010000144.1:0-8786 GCA_051867915.1 Eubacteriales bacterium | reverse complement strand
TGGACGAAAACTTTTGCGCAATTTGCTAATCACTTTAGCTTTTTCGACAAGCTGAATAATTATGAAATTCATCCTGCAAGGAGGATTTTCGGCTTGATTGAGGTTTCCAATCTGACGAAACGGTACACGGCGGAGTCTGCCGCCGTTGACAACATCAGTTTCACCATCGAAAAGGGGCACATCTACGGACTGCTTGGACGAAACGGGGCGGGAAAGACCACCACGCTGAATCTGCTGACCGGTGCATTGGCTGCCACCGACGGAAAGATCACGGTCTGCGGTCACGATCTTCTGACCGATCCGGAGGCGGCAAAAGCCTGCATCGGCTATCTGCCCGAACTGCCCCCTCTCTATCCCGAACTGACCCCCGCCGAAGTTCTGTCTTTTGTCGCCGAGGCCCGGGGGATTCCCGGGAAGGACCGTCCCCTTGCCGTACGAAAGGCGCTGAACGCCACCGACACCTTCTCGGTCCGACATCAGCTGATTTCCTCCCTTTCCAAGGGCTATCGGCAACGGGTCGGGATTGCCCAGGCAATGGTAGGCGATCCGCCTATTCTGATTCTGGATGAGCCCACCGTGGGGCTGGACCCCGGTCAGGTACTGGATCTGCGCAAGCTGATCCTCTCGTTGGGAAAGGATCATACCGTTATTCTTTCCAGCCATATTCTGTCCGAAATCGCCGAGGTCTGCGATCGGATTCTGATCCTTTCCGACGGAAAACTGGTCGCAGACGACAGTCTGGAGGCTCTGCTTCGGAAGCATCCCGCAAGAGGAATTCTGGATCTGTCGGTTGCCGCCCCCGCCGAGAAGGCTAAACAGATTTTACAGACTGTCCATGGCATCGGACAGGCAACCTACACCCAGGAGGGGCGGGAATGCCGCATCCGTCTGATCTGTTCCGACAAGCAGGACATCCGTGAGGCGGTCTTCTTCGCCTTTGCCGCCGCTCACAAAGCCATTCTGTCCATGGGCTACCGTCAGACCACGCTGGAGGATATTTTCCTGAGCATCACCGATGCGGCCGCAAAATCCGACGAAAATCCCCAAATTCCGGTCAAAAAGAAGAAAAAAACGCCGCAAATGCCCGTCAAATCGCCCTCCAAAAAGAAGATCTCCCTTCTGACCGACATTGAGAAGGGCAAAACGAATCCCGACGGGGAGACCGACACCGACGATGAAGACGACGGAGACGATTACCGTCCCCTGTTCCGCTCCTGACGGGCCTTCCCATCCGCTTTGCGCATGTTTCCTCATTCCGGGCGGCGCCGCCCCGCATTCCGGCGCAAATACACGAATCTTTGAAGGAAAGGCAGAATCAAGTCCATGTTCGCCATCTACAAAAGAGAACTTCGATCCTATTTTTCTAGCCTGTTCGGATATGTTTATCTGGCATTTTACCTGCTGTTCGCCGGACTCTTCACCTCTGTGATCTGCCTGTTCGGCGGCGCATCCTCCATTGAACTGTCCTACGGCTATACCTCCTTCGTTTTTTTGCTGTCCGTCCCCCTTCTGTCCCTGAAGGGCTTTGCGGAAGAGCGGCGGCAGAAGACCGATCTGCTCCTCTCCACCCTTCCGATCAAATCCCGTCACCTGGTTCTGGGGAAATATCTTGCCATGATTACCCTGACCGGTCTGGGACAGCTTCTGGGATTTTCCGCCGTCATCGTCCTGTCTTTCTACGGCAAGATCAATCTTCTTGCCTCCGTCTGCGCCACCCTTGCTTTCTTCCTGTGCGGCTGTGCGCTGATCGCCATCGGACTCTTCCTGTCCTCTCTGTCGGACAACATCCTGATCTGCGCCCTGACGACCTTCGGTGCCATGCTGGTCATCTACTTTCTGCCCGATCTGATTCTTCTCCTGCCCACCACAGCCATCGGGTCCTTTCTGATCCTCAGCGTTCTGGTTTTCCTGCCGGGGCTGATCGCATGGCGGATCACCCGCAGTCTGAATGTTTTCTGCCTCAGCGTCTGTCTGCTGGAAGGAATCAATATCGCTCTTCTGATCTTCGGTAAGAGTCTCATGGAAGGGCTGTGCGCCCGGATCTTCTCCGCCCTCTCGGTTACCGGTCAGCTTGCCGACTTCGTCACCTACGGGCTGTTCGATCTTCAGGGCATCGTTTATTTTCTCTCCCTGACCGTGCTGTTTATCTGCTTTACCGTACTTTCGCTGGAAAAACGGCGTTGGTCCTGATGGGAAAGGAGAATGGTCATGCGTAAATTTTCCAAATCGGTAAGAACCGAACATCAGATCCGTCTGGGAACCCTGTCCCTTCTGACGGCGACGCTGGCGATTGTTCTGGCAGTGCTGGTCTACCTTCTTGTGGGACTGCTTCCCTCCTCTGTCCGAAAGAGCGATCTGACCACCAAAAAGGTCACCGAACTGTCCGATGTGTCCAAAGATTATCTTCGCTCTGTTGAAGATGAGATCACCGTCCGTCTGGTGGCGGTTGCAGGACAGGAAGATCCCACCCTGTCCAGCTTTCTGGAACGGGTTTCCGAATGCTCCGACCGCCTTCATGTGGAAACCGTGGACCCTGCGGTCCATCCCGGAATCATCGCACATTACAGCGATACCGATCTGCCCGACAACTCGCTGATCGTCAGCTCGGACAAACGGTTCAAGATTCTCATGAACTATGATCTATATGAGTTTTCGGTCTACGACGAACAGAATCAGACCTCCCTCGGCGAGTATGCTTACAGCGATTTTTACACCCTGCTGACCAACTATTCCGCCTACTTTACGGCAGGTCTTTACAGCTACGAACAGCTTTTCGCCGGTGAAAACGCTATCGTCTCCGCCGTGGACTATGTCACCTCCGACACTCTGCCCACCGTCTATACTCTCGGCTCCCACGGCGAATACGCCCTTCCGGACGGACTGCTCTCCGCACTCTCCATGGACAACATTGAAGTCAAAGAACTGACCCTCGGGGCATCCGCATCCGTTCCCGGGGATGCCGACTGTATTCTGATTCACGCTCCCTCCACCGATCTGTCCGATCGGGAACTGGAGCTATTATCCGACTACCTGAAAAACGGCGGAAATCTCATGCTGATTACCGACTATCGGGCGACCCGGCTGGAGAATCTTTGCAGTCTTCTTGCCGAATACGGACTCAGCGGAAGCTACGGCTACCTCTACGAATCAAACGCCGACAGCTATCTTTCTTATGAGGATCTGATTCTGGCGCAAACCGATTCGGCAAAATCCTATCTGGGACTCGACTCATATGCCGCCGCATTCGTAGACGCTCATCCCATCTTCTATCCCGAGGACAGCGATGAAATTCCCGACCGTCCCATCTCCTATGTCTCTCTCTTCCGTACCTCGGATTCGGGCAGACTGCATCTGCTGACCGAAGAGGAATCGAACGGGGACGCCGAAGGCAGTACCGACGCCACCGACGGAGTCGGATGTTACAATATGGGTGTGCTTGCCGCCGCCAATTCCTCCCACATCGTCTGGATTTCTTCCTCCTACTTTCTGAACAGTGAAATCAACAGCACCGTAGCCGGCGGCAACTATGTTTATTTTACGGCATTGCTGGAAAAGCTCTGCAACAAGTCCGATTCCCTTTCGATTGCCTCCAAATCAATGGTGGAGGATTCGCTGGTGATCAATACTGCGCAGGCCGTTTTCTGGACCGTGATTCTGGTGGCGCTGGTACCGATCCTGATTCTGGCAGTCGGAATCGCCGTCAACCTGAAAAGAAGGCATCGGTCGTCATGAAAAAGATTTGGAAAAGTTATAAGGTGCCGATTCTGCTTGCCGCCGCCTGTCTCTTACTTCTGATACTGATCTGGGCAGTGCTGACCCTTCGTTCGGACTCCGATTCACCCGACGGCGGGAGCAATGCCGATATTCGGATTCTGGTCGGGCGGTACCCCGCCGACGAGGTCAGCTATCTGCGGATCAAAACCGAAGGGAAAAGCTATTCCTTTCACAAAAAACAGTCGGTATGGACCTATGTTCAGGATTCTTCCCTTCCCGTTCGGGAAAGCGCCGTCGGAGCCGTCCTTTCGACTTACGAAACACTGACCGCCATCCGGGTACTGGAAAATCCCGATGATTTGTCGGAATACGGTCTTGACGACCCTGAGCGCAGCATGATTCTGGTCTGCGACGGGGAACAGATCGAATTCCGATTCGGTGCATACAGCAGCTACGGCGGCGGTTATTATCTGGAAATCGCAGGGGATCCCCATGTCTATCTGGTAGACAGCGATTTTTACAGCGCACTGGATTTTTCAATCGAAGACTTCTTTACCTGCCCCACCCTGCCCGATCGGTCGGAAATCCGACAGGCAACCTTTACCTATCCCTCCGGCGAGTCTGTAACGCTTGATGCCGAAGGTCATCCTGATCTGTTTGCCTGCCTGATCTCCCTGACACCCACCCGAATTCTGGAGTTGGGAAGCGATCACGACAGCAGTTACGGGTTGGACAAGCCCATTCTCTGTCAAACGGTCTGCCAAGAGGAGGACATTCTCCTTGCCTTCGGGCCGGGGGAGAGCGATGAATACATCTATCTGCGGATCGGTGAGTCGAAAGCGGTCTTTTTGTTCGAGGCAGAGCATACCGACGCTCTGCTGTCCCTGCTGAAACAGGATCAAGGGGAATGAAAATGAGGACTTTTTAACCTTTTTTTCGAAAAGGACTTGCATTTGTCCGCCGAATAGGGTATAATGGAATGAACATGACAAAGGAGACTCATAAGCGATGTTTGATCTGACCCTTGCCGGGCTCCGCATTCAGATTCTGCGGGAGAACCCCATTCTCGCCGCCCAGATCGAAAAATACCGTTCTCTGCCGGAGGATCCCCGTCCCGTCGATTTTACGGTTGACTTCGATGAAGAATACCTTGCCGCCGAGCGGCAAAAGGAAGCGGCAAGCGGACTGAATTTTCACCCGGTATACAGCGAATATCTTGCCATCTACCGACAGCTTTGCAGTAAAATACCCGATTTCAACGGATTTCTCATGCATGCCTCGGTGGTGGAAAAGGACGGCTTCGCCTATGCCTTCACCGCCCCCAGCGGCACCGGGAAATCCACCCATGCCCGAATCTGGCGGGAGAATCTGCCCGGCGTCACCGCTGTCAACGACGACAAGCCGATTCTGCGGATTCTGGGCGACACCGTCTATGCCTGCGGCACCCCCTGGTGCGGCAAGCACAATCTCAGCGAAAATCGGGTCGTCCCTCTGAAGGGAATCTGCATTCTCGGCAGAGGAGAGCAGAATGTCATCCGTCCCGTCCGCCCCGCAGACGAGCTTTCCGCCATTCTGACCCAGATTTACCGTCCCAGGGAAGCCAATCTGCTGGACAAAACGGTGGATCTTCTGAACACCGTTTTGGAAAAGGTTCCCGTCTGGCGGCTCGCCTGCAATATGGAACCGGAGGCGGCGATCATCTGTTACAACGCCATGAGCGGTAATTCACCGCTTATCCATCAATGACATACGAAAGGATCTATCCATGAAAATCAAAGAAGGATTTGTTCGCAAGACCATTGCCGGAAGCGAAGTCATTCTGGCAGTCGGAGACGCCGCCGAAAAATTCAACGGAACCATTACATTAAACGGCTCGGGAAAGCTCCTCTGGACCGCATTGGAACAGGGGACCGACGCCGATTCGCTGGTTAAGTTGATTCTGGACCGCTATCAGATTGATGAGACCACCGCAAAGGCAGATGTGGAAAAATTCCTTGCCACTCTGCGCAAGTACAGCATTCTCGATGAATAGGATCAGCTATCAGGAAATGCTGGAAAAGGACGGGCGGATTATCTTCACTCCCGGAGGAACCAGTATGCGTCCCATGCTCCGCCATCACGAAAATCCCGTTCTTCTCCTGCCAAAGCCCGAGGGACAGCGGCTTCGCAAATATGATGTCCCCTTTTATCAGAGGGACAACGGGCAGTATGTCCTCCATCGGATTCTGGCGGTCAGGGAGGACTCCTATGTCTGCTGCGGAGACGGTCAGGTTGACCTCGAAAAAGGGGTTCGGGACGATATGATCTTTGCCGTTCTTGCCGGATATTACAAGGGAGAGCGATTTATTGATGTAAATAAAAACCTCCCGAACCGGATCTACGCCAGATTCTGGGTGGCGATCCGACCCATCCGATGGCTTTGGGTTCGGATCATCGGAAAACTCCGCCGGACTTTGAAGCGTCACAAATAAGATACGGGGCTTTCGAACAAAGCCCCGCTCTCGTTATTCTGTCAAAACAGACAAACGCCACCGCCTCCGCTTGTTTTTGCCGTCAGTCCTCCCAGAGAAAGCCGGTCGGCTCGCCTCTGTCGCACATTCCCTCAAAATCCCACTGACGAAGCACCTCATACACGCCCACCGCCACCGAATTGGACAGGTTCAGGCATCTGAGCGTTTGCCGCATGGGAATCCGGACGCAGGTATCGGGATGCTCTTTCAGCAGAGTCTCGGGCAGTCCCGCCGTTTCCTTTCCGAAAACCAGATAACATCCGTCCGGATATACAGGGTCGGTGTGACGGTGAATCCCCTTTGATGTAAAGAAATACAGGGGGTTCTCTCCGCATTTTTCCATAAAATCGGCAAGACTGTCATAATAGACAATGTCCAGCTTGTCCCAATAGTCCAGCCCCGCCCGCTTCAAGTGACGGCTGTCGGTGGAAAAGCCCAGCGGGCGCACCAGATGCAGTCTTGCACCCGTCACGGCACAGGTGCGTGCGATATTGCCGGTATTTTCGGGGATTTCCGGCTCAACCAGTACAATGTTCAGTTCCTTCATAAGCGATATTCGGTTCCCTTTCCTTGCTTTATTTGAATCTGACAGCATATGCCGGAATTTATTTTATCATATTTTTTTCAAAAAAGCAAGAATTTTTACATTTTAGGACTGGTAATTTCGGAAGAAATACTGTATAATAGAAGATGTATTAAACTTTTCAGAGGTATCTTAACTATGAGTTTAGTGAAAAAGCTGTTTGGCACCAGCAGTGCCAAGGAAATCAAGCACATTACTCCGATGGTGAATGCCGTAGAAGCGCTCGCCGATAAATATGCCGATATGACCGACGATGAACTTCGTGCGGTTACTCCTGCGCTCAAGGCAAGACTCGCCGCCGGCGAGACGCTGGATGACATCCTGCCCGATGCCTTTGCCGCCGTCCGGGAAGCTGCCGACAGAGTCCTTGGCAAGCGTCCCTTCCGGGTTCAGATCATCGGCGGAATCATTCTTCATCAGGGAAGAATCGCCGAGATGAAAACCGGAGAAGGTAAAACGCTGGTCGCTACCCTTCCCGCCTATCTGAATGCCCTTTCCGGCAAGGGTGTCCATGTCGTAACCGTCAACGAATACCTTGCCAGACTCGGCGCAGAAGAAATGGGCAGAGTCTACGGCTTTATGGGACTGACCACCGGGCTCATTATCCACGACCAATCCAAGGCTGAAAAACAGAAGGCCTATGCCGCCGACATCACCTACGGCACCAACAACGAGTTCGGTTTCGACTATCTGCGTGACAACATGGCGGTCTACAAGAACGGCATCGTCCAGAGAGGTCACCACTTCGCCATCGTGGACGAGGTGGACTCCATCCTGATCGACGAGGCAAGAACCCCTCTGATTATTTCGGGTGAGGGCGAAAAGTCCACCGAGCTGTACGAGATCACCGACCGTCTGGTATCCAGAATGAAGGCCTTCCGCATCAAAGAGGTGGACGACAAACAGGCGACCGACGAGGTCGAGGAGGATCCCGACGCAGATTACATTGTGGACGAGAAGAAGCGCACCGCCGTCCTCACCGCCAAGGGTATTGCCAAGGTCGAAGAGTATTTCAAGATCGACAACTACTCCGACCCCGAGAATTCCACCATTGCCCATCATGTCAGTCAGGCACTTCATGCCCACGGCGTCTTCAAGCTGGATGTGGACTATGTCATCAAGGACAATCAGGTATTGATCGTCGACACCTTTACCGGCCGTATCATGCCCGGCAGACGCTGGTCCAACGGTCTGCACCAGGCAGTTGAGGCAAAGGAACATGTCAAGATCGAGAAGGAAAACAAAACCCTTGCCACCATCACCTTCCAGAATTACTTCAGAATGTACAACAAACTCTCGGGTATGACCGGTACCGCCATGACCGAGGAAGACGAATTCCGGGAAATCTACTATCTGGATGTGGTTGAGATTCCCACCAACAAGCCCATGATCCGTATTGATCACACCGATGTGGTCTACAAGACCATCAAGGGCAAGTACAACGCCATCATCGAGCAGGTCAAGATCTGTCTTGAAAAGGGTCAGCCCGTCCTGATCGGTACCTCTTCGGTTGAAAAGTCGGAAACGCTGTCCCGAATGCTCAAAATGAACGGCATCAAGCACACCGTCCTGAATGCAAAATACCATGAGCGTGAGGCTGAAATCGTCGCCGAGGCAGGTAAACTGGGCACTGTCACCATCGCCACCAACATGGCAGGCCGAGGCACCGATATTATGCTGGGCGGCAATGCCGAATTCTATGCCAAGAAGGAAATGCGCAGCATGGAATACGACGAGGAGACCATCGGTCTGGCAGTCGGTTCTTCCCTGTCGGTATCCGAAGAGGTGCTTGCCGCAAGAGCGGTCTACCGTGAACTGTACGAGAAGTACAAGAAGCAGATCGAACCCGAGGCAAAACGGGTCTGCGAAGCGGGCGGTCTGTTCATCATCGGCACCGAGCGTCACGAATCCCGCCGAATCGACAATCAGCTCCGCGGCCGTTCCGGTCGTCAGGGCGACCCCGGCGAATCCCGCTTCTA
>JBJDZJ010000143.1:0-8798 GCA_051867915.1 Eubacteriales bacterium | reverse complement strand
ACCATCTCAAACGCCGAAGTTTCCAGCGAAAAGGGCTTGCCCTTTTCGGTTGCGCGCCCCCACTTCCTTGGCTGTCGACATATTTTTAGAACTTATATGAATGAAGAAAAACGGATTTGTCCGCCCTGTCGGGGAGGCTGGACGAGCCGGAGACTCCGAGGGGACAAATCCGAGCATGGGGGAAGGAGAGTTCACCTCTGTCATGGGAGGCGGAACGCCGATCACATAGGAGATGGGGGTTCTCAGGGGAAGAACTCTGAGTTCTTCCCCTGAGCGTCTCTTTGCCGGTCATCCCGCCGTAGGCGGGACTGACCTGCTTTCTCCACGTGGAGAAAGTCGGGAAAAAGATTTAATCCAATTTCTCGGCGTTAGACGAGAAATTGTTCCTTATGATCATGGAGGTTTCGATTTCGGAAAAGTTTCAACTCCTTCCGAGGGGAAGGCAACCGCAAAGGCTTCGCCTTGCGCTGAACCATCTCAAGCGCCGAAGTTTTCAGCGAAAAGGGCTTGCCCTTTTCGGTTGCTCTCCTCGGGCTCCCCACCCACTTCCTTGGCTACCGACATTCTTTTTCTGGATGAAGATAAACGGATTTGTCCGCTCTGTCGGGGAGGCTGGACGAGCCGGAGACTCCGAGGGGACGAATCCGAGCATGGGGGAGGGAAAGTCGGAAAAAAATTTAATCCAATATCTCGTCAGAGAAATTGTTCCTATACAATCAGGCAGGGAGGCTCAACCGAACCTCCCTGCCTTCTCTCCGCCTGTCAGCGACCGCTTTCCTCCATCATTTCCTGCATCAGCTTCTCGATCTGCCCCTTGATCTTGTCAATCTCCGCCTGAAGAGCGGCTGATTGCGCTTCGTACTCCGCAGTCCGATTGTCCAGATCCTCCTCAAACGCTGCCTTGTAGTCGTACATCCCCGTGAAGGTCAGAATCTGTAAATCGTAGCTTTTCTGATATTCCAGCAGATTGTTCACCATGAGGGTGAATTTTTCCAGCGTGCAGTCGCTGTTCCGATCCTCCACCGTCGGCAGAACCCGCCCCACGGCAATGGATACCGCCGCCCTCTGCCTGATGGCCGTCTCCACATTCAACTGGGCAGTTGAGGCGTCCGCACGGACTATCGCACCGCCGATCCGATAGATAAGCCCCGAATCGGACAGATTTCTGCCGTACATCTCAATTCCGTATACCGAGTACAGCTCTTCCCGAACCTTCAGCGCCTCGGTGGTTTCATCGCTGAAGCAGTGACGGATCACCTTGAACCCCCGGTCCGCCAACGCCTGCTCTGCGGCAGGATGATAGCGGTTCTGCCCGAAGCAGAAGGTGGTGGGAGTGGGCAACCCCAGATTCTGCATGACGGCAAGACTGTCGTCCAGATAGGTCAGCCACTCGGCGGTCGGCTCCATTCCCGTATCCTTCAACAGCTGAATCTCCGAACTGTCTCCGAGGGCAAACTCCCACCCCGCCGAAATCAGCTCTTTCGCCTGATCCATGGTCATCATCCCGTCCTCGCCGGGCATTCTGCCATCCTCCAATACCACTACGGCCGGAATCCCCGCCTTCTGCAAAAGCGGATAGACATAGGTGTATACCGAAGCATATGCCCCGCCAAGACCGACGACGGCGATCGCACCGGGCGTCAGCTCTGCCATCGGCTCATCAATCTGCGCCTGAAGCTCGTCAATCTGCGCCTGCAACGACGAGATTTTCTTCTGATAAGCGTCATAACCGACACTTTCTTCCTTTTGGAACCCGAATTCGCACCCGGAAAGCAGGACGGACAGCGTCAGCAAAAATGCCGTAAGAATCGGGAAAAGGGTCTTATTGAAGGATTTCATGGTATCAAAATGCTCCTCTTCGTCATGATTATGCCTGTTCGGCGCCCTCAGGGCACCATATGCCATACAGATAGTCGTATCGGTTCTGAATCCAGTCGATCAGCTGATCGGCGGTCTGACGGTATTCGGTCAGCCCCGCAATGGCGGGCGGAATCGGTGTGAATGCCGTCCCCAGCGTGGGGAAAACCTGATAGTTGCGCTCAAATTCGTCGCTGTATACCGCCAGAATCCGCTTTGCCTCCGAAATTCCGGCAGATACCATGTCTGCGCCCACTTCCTCAAAACGGGCGGACAGCAGATCGGCAAACCAATCCTGCTCCAGTAGCCTCCAGAACATGGGATTGGCGTTGTTCATTTCGGCATAGTCGGGATTCCCGATATACCGAATGTCCCATCGGGCATTCCCCAGAATGCTGTAATTGCCGAACGCCAGATCAAAATCCCACGGGAAGGTCAGCTCCAGCTTGCCTTCCCCGTTTTTGACAAAATACAGAGAGGCAAAGCCCACATCCCAATTCAGGGCGAATTCCTGAAGCAGTACCATGTCCACAAAGGAGTCGATGTCCACAAGGGCTTCCACCGCCTCCCGATCTCCCCTTCGGACGGCCTCGTTTACCTGATCGAAATAATCGGCTAGAAATTCCAGAGCGTCGGGGTGAATCCCGTCGTTTTTGACCACATACTGCTTGCCGTCCGAGACAAAATAGTCCACCCCTTCGACACCCGTTTTGGAGGCCCGCATATCCAGTTCAATTAGATAATCGCTGTCCAATGTATCCGGTTTTTCCTCCAGATCCAGCCGACGGCTGTTGATGGAGGGATGCTCGGCAAGAAGATAGACCCCCCGATATTCGCCGTTGAGGTAAAGCTCCACATAGGCAAAGTCGGTGTTGAAGGAAAAGTTCAGCAGATCCGCCATGGTGGCGGCAACGGCGTCCCGAAGCATGGAACGGTCGCACCAGTTGGCAAGCAGAACCCAGTTTTTCGAGCTTCCGTTTCCCAGCCCCAGCGGATCCTGTTTGGTCTCAAATCGGATGCGGTAGGATTTGCGCTCCACGCCGACGCCGAAATAGGTATAGTTTCCGCGGCATCGGATTTCTGCCGCCAGATCGGTAAAATTATATATGCCCAGCGGCTCCTCCATGGTCAGGGTGGCGGAAAGATAGTTCAAATTGGAGGTTACGGCGGCGCCGTCCTCGGTGGACACCGACAGCACGGGCATGGTATCGGGCAGACGCTGTCCGGATCCGTAGCCGTATTCAGGATCCGGCAGATCGGGATCCTCGGCGGTATCGGAGATATCGGGGGTATCGGGGGATCCCATGATTCCGGTGGTGCCGGCGGGTCCCTTTCCGCAGCCCGAAAAAAGAAGCGTCAGGCTCATCAGAATAGAAAACAAACGCAAAGATGCGGCAAATTTCACGGATTTCGTCCTTTCAAAGGGGAAAAGAATCATCATACGGCGGTTCGTCCGTCGAAAAGGGAGAAAAACGGTTCAACCCCGCCGCCGATCCGACGATCGGGCGGGACTTTTGCAAGTTGCCTCCTGCAAAAGTCCCGCTTTCTTTTTTCAAATAGGATGTGTTCCGCCGATTCAGGCGTTCTGCACCTCATAATCCAGTGCGTTCAGATCGGGCGCATATCTGCCCACCGAATAGTAGCGAACCGTTCCGTCCTCCGATTCGGACTTGGCAATCAGACCGAACTCGCCGGCGGCGATTTCGGTAATTCCCTTCAGGTTCGACGGATCGGCAGGATCCACGCCGATGGTTCCGCCCACGAAGCGGACCGTTCCGTCGGACATCAGAACCGCAGAGGAGCTTCTGCCGGCGGCAATGGCGACCACGCCCGTGAAGGAGGATACATCCAGTCTGCCGCCCTGGGCATTTCCGCAGCTGACCACCGTTCCGTCGGACAGCAGAGCAAGGCTATGCTCCGCACCGGCGGCAATGGCAACCGCATTGGTCCATGCCGATACATTGCACTGACCCAGATCGTTGGTTCCCAGCGCCTCCACCCGTCCGTCCGAATGGAGAACCAGAATGTGACGCTCGCCGGCGGCAATGGATACCGCATCGGTAACGGCGGCAACCGATTTTTCACTGAGTCCTGTGGGAAGGTTGCTTCCGTAAATCTTCAGGGTTCCGTTGGAGTTCAGAACCAGCGTATATCCCTTGCCTGCGGCAACGGCGACGGCGCCGCCTACGGCCTGCAGGGTCTTCTCACTGCCGTCTGCGCCAAGCTCGATCACTCTGCCGTTTTCAAGAAGGACAGCCGCATGGGTTTCGCCTACCGCGACGGATACGGCAACCGTTCCGACGGGTTTGTATTTGTAGCCTGCACCGTAGGAAACCGTTCCGTCGTTATTGATCTTCGCACCGAATCTGCCTGCGGCAATGGTATGCCCCAGAACCAGACGGAGCCGTTCGAGATTTCCCTGAAGCCCCGCAAAATAATCGGGGAGAGCACTGCGGACGATCTCAATCGGGGTCGCCTCACAGACCGCACGGAAGGTCTGGCTGTCGCCGCTGTCTGCGGCATAGCCGTACGCCAGTCGGTAGCTTTCGGCGGCTTTCGGCGATTCCACCGGATCCGCCGCCTGAGTTGAAGCCAGATCCAGGTAGTAGCCCGCCGCATCCAGATTCAGGGAGCGGGTCAGGCTGTCGGCGTTTACCGACTTTGCGGCAAAGCTCAACGCCTCCGGATACAGGGCGTCCGCCTTGTAATACTCAATTGCGGCGGCAATAATCTCTTCGGATCGGTTGGGGTTGCCGCTCTGCGCCGCACTGAGGGCGTCGTCATAACGGTTTTCTTCCAGAAGGGCGTCGATCCGACGGTTTGTCACCTGAAGCTGCTTTTCACTGTCTCCCATAAGGGTGGCATACTGATATGCCGTATCCAGATCGCCTGCCGTCAGACTCTGATCGAATGCCGCCTGATACAGGGCGTTCAGGTCGAAGTCGGGATTGAGGGCTTTCAGCTCGGTGCCGAAGGAAATCGCCTGCTCGTAGTTCCCCGCCTGACGGTAGTATTCCACTGCACGGGAGCAGATGTCGGCGACGGTATCGTTTCCGATGCCGCTGCCCTCACTGCGGGCAATCAGCAGAGCGTTGGCAAAGTCGTTGTTCTCCAGATAGTAGTCCACCAGTGCCTGAATGTCAATGCCCGTATCGGGACCGGGTACGGTCGGATCCCCGGTAGTGCTTCCGTCAGAGGAGGACGAAGTGGTGACGGCAGAACTGCCCGTGGTGACCGTCGTCAATTCCGACGGCGCCCGATCGCACTTCTTCACCGTCAGAATCACAATCAGAATGAGGGCAAGAAGGGCGACCACTGCGCCTGTGGCAATCAGAACCCGCTTCAAAAGGGTCATGTAATCAAATTTGGGGTGAATCACCCGCTCGGTATCTCCGAAATAGTCGAAAACCGCCGTTCGGGTGGATCGGCAGGATGCACAGACTTCCTCCTGACACAGCTCGCCGCAGGTACATCTCCAAACAACCGAGGACAGTTCTTCGGGGACATATTTTGCATTCTCGCCGAATTTTTCCCGAATCTCGTCGACCGTCTCGGACAGGTAGACCTTCTCCAGAGGGACGGGCGTTGAAGGGACGGGGAAGAAATCGCCCCTCAGATAATCCACCAGACTGCCGTCCTCGAAATGGATGCGGCTGATGCTGACCTCAGGCGGGCTGAATTTGGCGGTTGCCGCAGGACTGATCTCCAGAGGGAAGGCGAAGGACACCTGCTGACCGTATGCAAACCCGTTTTCGAACCGGATCTGCTTGCCGAAAGGTTCCTCGCTGCCGCAAATCGGGATCACATTCCCTTTGGCATCCAGAATCCGCACCGCAAGCACGACAGAACGGACAGCCAGCGTCTCCGCACCGCCGGCAGGATAGTCCAGCGCCACCTGCAGACTGTACTGATTCTGATCGTAATTCCGCATCAGCTTGACCGAGTCCAGAACCAGGGGACAGCGCAGGGAAATCTTCTTATTTTGCTGGGAAAGGAGCTTGACTCCTTGCTTTGTACTCATTGTGAACCGTACCTTTCTTGTTGTCCCCGATCAACCTTTGACGGCGATCATGGGCATTTCGTCGGCGGGAATATCCACTCCAAGATAATTGGCATGCGTATTGTAATAGTAGACGCCGTTGCCGGAGGGATTGTCGTTCAGGGTAAAGCCACCGGAGATCATCGTCTTGTTGACCGTACTCTGTAGGGTCAGATCGGTCTTGACGCCCGTTCCGTCGTGAACCGACAGAATCAGCGCACAGCCGGTATTGAAGGATACATGGGAATTCCCCGTATCAATGACATAGGGTTCGGCACTGCTGACAGCGTATCCTTCCTCTATCCAGAGCTGGTAATTGGTTCCCAGCTTGCCGGCAACCTTTTCCAGCGCCTCGATCACCGATCGCTGAAGCAGGATGGTATCGTCCTTGCCGTTGATCAGGAGACTTTCGGGGTGGGTATAGAGGTAGTAGTCCAGATCCAGCATGTCGCTGACCTGACCGTTCTCCACAAGATAGGGCGGCAGGCAGAAGAGCATATCCTTGGGATCCACCAGGTTGACTGCCGAGCAGTAGCCCTGGATATTGCCGTTCTGATCGTAGACACGGCAGGTTCCGTCTCCGTTGGAAGCAACCGTCAGCAGGCTCCCCTCGGGGTAGCTTACGGCTCCGCCGGTCAGACTCTCGTTGTTGTACACCTGTACACCCTTTCCGGAGGTGGCGACCATCTGGGTTTTCTGAACATTTCCCGCACCGGCGTCGGATGTGGCAAGGCAGACGGGAGCCGCCGCCGTCAGAAGCAGGGCGCAGAGGGCGCAAAGGGATCTGCAAAAAATGCCGGATTTTTTCATTCTCATCATTCCTTTGATTCAAGGTTGGGCTTTCGTCATGGGCAATTTCTCATGCGGCGAAAGCGCAGGTTTTCAGCCATTGTGATTCGAGTTTATTCTACACGATTTTTGTCGATTTGTCAATACTATGCGTCTTTTTTAACAAAGAATTCAATTCTTTGAAACAGATTCGGGCATATTCATCAGCAGAATATGCAGGCGAGCGGGCAAAAATGGGTCCCGTTTCCTCCCGTTGGCACCCATGCGGCGGCAAAGCCCACCGGGGTAGGTCCGGGATGCCGTCCTTCTCTGTGTCCCCGGCGAAACCGCCCTTGCGATTGCGGCAGGGCAGATCCAAAAAAATCCCCGGGGTCAGACTCTGCCGTCTGACCCCGGGATCGGACGCCCCAACGGGCGCATTTGTGAATTCGGTTTTGTGAGTTCTACTTGTAGTTCGGCGATCCGTAGCCGGAAATCTTGGAGGAATCCAGGCTGTATGTATTCAGGGCAACGCTGTCGGAGTAGTTCCCCTCTACAATGGTGACCGTGGTATCGGTGACCGATACCACAATTCCCACATGGCTGGTCCGGAAGAAGAGGATGTCACCCGCCTTGGGCGTGTATGCGCTCTTCGAATAATATCTGCCTTGATCCACAAAGAAATCCTTCAGGGTGGATACGCCTGCATATCGGGGGAAAACAGATTCCGAAACTCCCGATTTCTCCGCACACCAGGAAAGGAACACCACACACCATGCGTACCGGGTTCCGTCGGCACTGCTTTCCTGTACCGCATGACCGTAGTACCAGGTGTTGTACTTGACATTGTTGGGGCCGTTCTCTTTGACTCCGACCTGACTCTTCGCCATTTCGACCATAGCATCCCGACTTCCTCCCACCTGAGGGATCGGGTCATCTGACACCGCGGGCTTGGTGGTTGTCACAGGCTTGGTGGTCGTGGTGACCGGCTTCGTCGTTGTGGTCGCCGGTTTGGTGGTGGTCGTCACCGGTTTGGTGGTGGTAACGGGTTTTGTGGTGGTGATCGGCTTCGTCGTGGTGGTAACGGGCGGTTCGGTGGTCACCGGAACGGTCGTTTCGGGCGCCGCCGCAACCGATTCGGACTGTGTTTCGGTCTGATCGGATTCAATATCGAATTCCCCGTCATCGTCGGCACGGTGACCGGCAAGGAAGGGCGTTCCGCCGGGCAGGATTTCAAATATCATCAGATCTTCCGGTTCATCCTCGGCAGGGGGGATATAGGATGCAACCGCCCTTTCAAGGCTCTCCGAAGGCTCTGTCTGAACAGGGACCTCCTCGGTAGATACAGATTTTGATACTGTTGTCTGCCGAACCGATGAAACAGGGGCGGGAGCGGGATCTTTGGCACCGGAATGGACGCAGGCAAGCAGGACAAGCAGCGCCGCCAGAGCGGTCAATGTGACGGCAAAGGACAGCTTCTGCGCTTTCTTTGAAGAAGCCAGAGACGCCAGCCGGGGTTTGATGCTTCCCACTGCCGCCGATACGAAGGACAAAAATTTTGACAGTAGCTTCATTCAAATCCTCCTTCCATAGTTTTTTTGCGGGATTGCCGACCGCCAATTTGGAAGCGTCGGAAAAACCACAGCGATTATTATAGCATATTTTCGCCTAATCTGCAAGGAGATTCCTGCTTTTTTGACAGCGGTTTACAGTTTGTTTACAATTTCCCGAAACTCAGGTTACAAGTTCCGCAAATATTGTCATATCGTCTTTCGGGCAAGCAAAAAGATTGTGACAAATTTAACGGAATTGACAAAACGGACAAAGCATCCCGAATCGAAGCCCCGCAATCCGGAGCCGCCGAAGGAACAAATCCGAGCATGGGTGAGGCTCGGCGAGCCGAAGACTCCGAGGGGACGAATCCGAGCGTGGGGGAGGCTTGGCGAGCCGGAGACTCCGATGGGACAAATCCGAGCGTGGGGGAGACGGCTTCCACGGGCTTTAACTTCTTCCGTCATCCTTTGGATGACACCTCCCTCAGAGAGGGAAACTTGGCGAGCCGGAGACTCCGTGGGGACGAATCCGAGCGTGGGGGAAAGAGAGTTCACCTCTGTCATGGGAGGCGGAACGCCGA
>JBJDZJ010000142.1:0-40122 GCA_051867915.1 Eubacteriales bacterium | reverse complement strand
TAATCATGGGCAGAACGCCGCCGTTCTTGATCCGACCCAAAAGCTCGGTTGCCTCTTCCATGATGGTCAGATCGGCGCCGAAGTTGGTGTCGTAGACCTTCTCAAAGCCCAGTCTGCGCAGGGCGGCAACCATCTTTCCGGTGACGGGGGTGCCGATCTTCATGCCGAATTCTTCGCCCAGAGATGCCCGGACTGCGGGAGCCGTCTGAACGATCACATGCTTGCCGGCAGCCATGGCCGCATCCACCTTGCCGATTTCCGACTTCTCCATCAGGGCGCCGGTGGGGCAGACCGATACGCACTGTCCGCAGAGCAGACAGGGAGAATCGGCGAAGGAACGGTTTCCGGCGGGAGCCACGATGGTGGAAAATCCACGGTTCTCAAATCCGAGAATGCCGTTTCCGTGAGCGTTCTGGCATCTTGCCACGCATCTGCCGCAGAGAATGCACTTGGAGGTGTCACGGACGATGGAGGGGGTCACATTGTCCAGCGTAACGGGCGTCTTTTCGCCCACGAAGACATCCTCACGGGCGCCGGTCAGCTTGGCTACATGAAGAAGCTCACAGTTGCCGTTCTTGGTACACTGCTGGCAGTTCTTGTTGTGATTGGAAAGGAGCAGTTCAACGGAAGTCCGGCGTGCTTCTACCGCCTTGGGAGAGGAGATGCGGATCTCCATGCCTTCGGATACGGGATAAACGCAGGATGCCACCAGACCTCTTGCGCCGGTTGCCTCTACGAGGCAGACACGGCAGGAACCGCGGGAGCATTCCCCGTGGTTGAAGGCGCACAGGGAGGGGATTTCATATCCGCAGACTCTGGCTGCCTCCAGAATGGTCAGTCCTGCCTCAACCTGATAGGGCTGACCTTCGATTTTTATGTTAATAAGTGCCATTTTGAACCCTCCTGATTAATCCTTTACGATGGCTTTGAACTTACAGGAAGCCATACACATACCGCATTTGATACACTTGGACTGGTCGATTTCCATAGCGGGTCTTCTCTTGCCGGGAGCCGTGTAATCGGTGACTGTGATGGCACCGACGGGACACTGGCGTGCGCAGAGTCCGCATCCGAAGCAGGAATCCTTTTCGATCTTGTACTGCATCAGCTTCTTGCAGACCTTGGCGGGACACTTCCTGTCAACGATGTGGGCAATATACTCGTCCTTGAAGTGGGTCATGGTGGAGACGATGGGGTTGGCGGAGGTCTGACCCAAAGCGCACAGGGAGTTGTTCTTTACGGCCTTGGCAAGCTGTTCCAGCTCGTCCAGATCCTCCATAGTACCCTTGCCGTCGGTGATTTTGGTCAGGATTTCCAGCATCCGCTTGGTACCGATACGGCAGGGAGTACACTTGCCGCAGGACTCGTCGCAGATGAATTCCATGTAGAACTTCGCAATGTTGACCATGCAGTTGTCCTCGTCCATGACGATGGCTCCGCCCGAACCCATCATGGAACCCTTGGCAACCAGATTGTCAAAGTCGATGGGTTCGTCCAGATATTCCTCGGTGAGACATCCGCCGGAGGGACCTCCGGTCTGGATTGCCTTGAACTTCTTTCCGCCGGGGATTCCGCCGCCGATGTCGTAGATCAGCTCCCGCAGGGTGGTACCCATGGGAACCTCTACAAGTCCCACATTGTTGACCTTGCCGCCCAGAGCGAATACCTTGGTACCCTTGGACTTCTCGGTGCCGTTCTTTGCAAATTCTGCCGCACCCTCACGAAGGATGTAGGGGACGCAGGCAAGGGTTTCCACATTGTTGACGACGGTGGGCTTCTCCCAAAGTCCCTTGACAGCAGGGAAGGGAGGACGGGGACGGGGCATACCGCGCTGACCCTCGATGGAGTTCAGCAGAGCGGTTTCCTCACCGCAGACAAAGGCGCCTGCACCCAGACGGATGTGCGCCTGGAAGGAGAAGTTCGTGCCGAGAATGTTATCTCCGAGGATGCCGATCTTGTTCATCTGCCTGATGGCGAGCTGGAGACGGTGAACCGCAACGGGATACTCCGCACGGACATAGAAATAGCCCTCGGATGCGCCGATGGCGTATCCTGCGATCATCATGCCTTCGATAACCGCAAAGGGATTGCCCTCCAGAATGGAGCGGTCCATGAATGCGCCGGGGTCGCCCTCGTCGCCGTTGCAGACCACATACTTCTGATCGGCGGCATTGGCATAGGCGAAGGACCATTTGCGTCCGGTGGGGAAGCCTGCGCCGCCGCGTCCGCGAAGACCGGAGGCGAGAACCTCGTCAATGACCTCCTTGGGATCCATGGACAGCGCCTTTTTCAGACCCTGAAAAGCGCCGCAGCCCATGGCTTCGTTGATGTCCTCGGGATTGATGACGCCGCATCCGTGAAGGGCGATTCTCTTCTGCTTCTTGTAGAAGTTGATGTCGTCCTGCTTCTGAACCTTCTCCTTCGTTGCGGGGTCCACATACAAAAGACGCTCCACAACCTGACCGCCGATCAGATCGGTGTCCACGATCTCTTCCACATCCTCAACCTTAACCAGACGGTAGAGGGTGTCCTCGGGGAAGATCTTGACGAAGGGACCCTGTGAGCAGAAGCCGAAACAGCCAACCTGATTGACGGTGACGGTTTCGTCCAGTCCCTTTTCGGCAATCAGCTCCTGAAATTTTGCCTTGATCTCATCGGAATGAGAGGAAAGACAGCCTGTACCGCCGCAGAGAACAACAGCACGCTTGCCGTTGGTTCCGTTGATTTTCCCCTGCAAACAGGAGGTACAATCGCAGACGGCCTTGTCAAGCTGTTCATATGTTTTGATTTCCATGTTATTGACCATGCCTTTCTTCATTTGTCTCAGATATCGGACCGACTCAAGCGTCCGCTCTGCTTCGGTAGTCGTCTATGATCTCGGAAACCTGATCTACCGTCATCTTGGGGTATACCGTTCCGTTGATGGTGACTGCCGGAGCGATACCGCAGGCGCCGATGCAACGAAGGGCGTCAATGGTAAACAGCCCGTCGGCAGTGGTTTCGCCGGGGGCGACCCCCAGAAGTTCGGAAAATTTGTCGATGATCTGCTGTGCGCCCTTGACATAGCAGGCGGTACCCAGACAGCAGCCGATAATGTACTTGCCCTTGGGTTTCAGGGAGAAGAACGAATAGAAGGTAACAACACCGTAGATTTCCGCAACGGAAATTCCGGTTCTGGCAGAGACGATCTCCTGAACATCCACGGGAATATAGCCGTATTCCTTCTGAATGTCGCTGAGAATCATCATAAGGGGTGTGGTTTCGCCGGCATATCGGTCACAGATGGCATTGATCTGAGCGACTGCGGCTTCACTGAGTTTGGACATAGAATCCTCCTTTGGTTTTGTGGGTAAATCACGACGATTCCGGCAGAGCCGCACAAAAGGCAGTCTGTCAAAAATTCGACAATATTATATCAGATAATTTCGGCAAATACTATTGCAATTGCAACATTTTTGTTGTATAATGTAGAGAATGGAAAAAACATTTTAAATTTTGGAGTTTTCGGAGCAAATCCGGAAAAGATACGGGCAGAAAGGGAGAAAGGGCAATGGTGAAGCAAACAAAGGATACCGGCTGTTCCAGGTGTGAATCGCAGACGGTGGATCGGTTCAAAAAGGGGGAGGTCATCCTGACCATCGGCGATCACAGCGGCAGGGTTGGCGTCATTCTGGAGGGAAGAGCGCATATTGCCACATTGGACGCCGAGGGACGGGACAGCATTCTGGAATTCCTCATGATCGGGGACAGCTTCGGGGAGCATTTCTCCATGCCCCTGGGATCCCAGGTCTGCAATGTTATAGCGGACGCCGACTGCACTGTCATGTTTATCAGCTATGATAATGTGGTGAACAACTGCAAGGACGGATGCCAGAACCATACCGAACTGGTGAAAATGCTCCTGCTTCTGACCGCAACAAAGGTTCAGACCCTGTCCCTCCATGTCAATGTCCTCAGCCAGCGGACCATGCGGAAAAAGCTGATGACCTACCTGGAGTATCAGTCCAAGGGGCAGTCCGGCGAGGACCATCCCTTCCGAATCCCCATGACGCTGGTCAACCTTGCCGACTATCTGGGGGTGGATCGCTCCGCCATGATGCGGGAGATCCACAACATGAATCGGGACGGGCTGATCAAATCCAGAGGGCGGACCTTCTGTCTGATGGAACCGTGACTTTGAAAGAAAGATAGAAAAAGGGCGTGATGCACAAAATGCATCACGCCTGAATTGGTTGCGGTATATCCGATCAGTGTCGGGCATCAAGATAAAGGACCTGGTCCGCAAGCCGCTCCGAGTCTTTCGGATCGTGGGTCACCAGAATGACCGTCCTGCCTGCCGTTGCGGTCTTGATCAAAGACAGCATTTCGTCGTGCAGATCCACATCCAGCCCCTTGAAGGGCTCGTCCAGCAGGATCAGCCGACAGGCCGTATGCTCGGCATAGGCAAGGGTTCTTGCCAGTGTGGCACGCTGAAGCATTCCGCCCGACAGTTCCCGGGGGCGGCGATTGGCATCCGATTCCAGATGAACCCGCTCCAGCCACTTCATGGCGGCAGGGAGGGTTTCTTTTCCCCCAAGCACCAGCCGAAGGTTCTCGGAGATGCTCATCCATGGACACAGCCTCGGCTCCTGAAAAAGCATGGAAAGAGGCGCATCGGCATGAATCTGTCCCGAATCGGGAGTCAAAAGACCTGCTATCAGTCGGAGCAGGGTGGTTTTGCCCACGCCGGAGGGTCCCATGAGGGCGGTGATCCGATTCTCGGCGAAAACATGGGAAAAGTCCTTGAAAACCGTCTTTTCACCAAAGGAAAACGAGAGATTATGTACTTCCGTCATGCCGATTCCCCTCCTTTGACTGCCGCTTTCGAACCGGTTTCCCATCTGCGCAGAAGTCGGGACATGAGACAGTCCACCAGCATACTGAGCAGAATCACGGTGGCGGTCCAGGCGAACATCCGGGCGGTTTCCAGATTGTTGGAGGCATAGTAAAGCTGACGCCCGATGGAGCAAAGAGGCAGGACGATGACCTCTGCCGCAATTCCCGCCTTCCATGCCATGCCCAGCGACGACCGGGCGGCGGAGGCCAGGTAGGGGGCAACCGACGGCAGATAGATGCCGACGATCTTTTTGTAAAACGGCAGACGGAAGACCTTTGCCATTTCCAGAAGCTCTCTGTCGGTGCGAAGGATGCCCTCCTGAACATTGGACCAGACCACGGGCAGGACCATCAGAACCGAGATCACCGTGGGGACGCTGTCCCGACTCATCCAAAGGACCAGAAGGACGATGAAGGACGCTACGGGGGTGGATCGGATGATGGAGAGAATCGGCTCAAAGAGGATTCTGAAAAAGGGGACGATTCCCGTGAGAATGCCCCCGAGGATGCCCATTGCCATGGAAATCAGGATGCCGATCAGGATTCGCTTGAAGGAGATCGCCACGGTCAGCCAGAAGTTGGAGGTCTTGCAGAGATCCCAAAATGCCCGAAGGGTCGCCATAGGGGAGGGGAAGAGAAGCTCTTCCCCGACGGCCATGGCGACGGTCTGCCAGAGGGCGATCCAGAACAGGGCGACAAACAGGTATTTGATCGGTTTTATCCACCGTTTGTTGCCGATTTTCATGCCTTTTTGGTGTAATAGAAGGAATCATCGGGAACCTTGTCTCCGATGTTTGCCGAGGGGATTCCGATCAGCACATCATACAGCTTCTGAAGCCGGGCTTTCATCTCGTCCCCGTCCAGATAGGTCAGATTGCAACGGGGAATTGCCTTCTCGGCAACTGCGGCGGCGGTGCCGAAATAGGTTTCCACCATGGGCGCCGCCTGATCGGGAGAAGCAATAACGAATTCGACCGACGCCTTGTATTCCTCCAGAAATTTCGCCAATTCTGCTGGATGAGCTTCTGCCCATTCGGTGCGGACCACGATACAGCCCTGCATGAGTTTGCCGCCGGTGTAGATCTTCTCCCACTCTTCGGTCAGGTTCATGGAAATCTGAATGGTGTCCTTCTTGCTCATGGCGGTGGAAAGCAGAGGCTCGGGCAGTACGGCGGTGGTGACCTGACCGGAGACAACGGCGGCAAGCAGATCGCTGGGGGTTGCGTAGGTGCTGATGGTCAGATCGGTGCCGTCGGTCAGACCGTTGGCAGAACAGAGTGCCTTCAGAATATAGGAGGGCTCCTCGGGAATGCCGACGGTTTTGCCCCGAAGGTCCTCAAAGGAAGAGACGGTGCTGCCGTCGGAGGTGACCAGATACATGACGCCCAGAGTGTTGACGGCGACGACCTGAATGTCCCCGCCGGTGGTGTTGGCAATCAGTGCCGCCTTGTTGGTGGGAAGTGCCGCCAGATCCAGCTGATCGGCGATCAGACTGTCCTGGATCACCTTGGCGGATGCCTCTGCACTGATCTGATAATTCAGAGCGGTCTTCTTGTTTTCGGCGTCGTTCATGAGCTTGACGGCACCGTATCCGGTGGAGCCGGACAGAACGGCAATGCGGATTTCCAGATCGGTGTCAAGGGTGGGATTCTGATCGGCAGTGATGTTTCCGGAGGTGGTATTGGAGGAGGTGGAGGGTTCGGGAGTGCCGGAGCAGGAGATCAGGGCGGTGAAAAGGGTCGAGATCAGAAGCAGGGCGGACAGGGATTTTACAATCAGATTTTTCATAAAGAATTCCTTTCTGTATCAGGGAAAGTTTGCAGTGCGAGACGGTTCAGGATGGTGATATGACTTCCGTTTTTGACGATACAACCGCGGTCGCTCAGGGCGTCGAAGGCACGGTAAAGGGAGGCGCGCCCCAGATCCAGCAGTTTTGCCAGATCGCTGATGCTGACGGGAAGGTCGAAATCGTCCGATTCTCCGTGACCGATAAGCCAGGATGCCAGCTTTCGCTCGGCAGAGCCTGCGCCGATGCAGGCAATCTTACCGCTTAAAAAGGCGATCCGATCGGACAGGAAGGTCAGGTAGGCAGTCAGAAAGGCCTCGTTGGCGGTCATCAGCTCGTGGATCACCGATTGGGGTACAGACAGCAGTCTGAGATTGCTTTTTGCCTCAATCCGGCTGATTTCGGCTGCTCCTGCGTACAAAGCGGCGACGCCGAAGATGTCCCCCGGCTTCAGATAACGAAGCAGAAGGGGATGCGCTTCGTCAGCAGAATAAACGGCGGCAGTCCCTGACAGGACGCAACAGACCGCCCGATCCCGGATGCACTGGGATCCCGTAAAGGATAGCTCGGTGATCTTTCCCTGCTTTGTCAGCTCCCTGCATTCTTCGTCGCTGAGGACAGAGAAGATGGGAAATTCGTTCAGACGCTTAACGGGTTTCATAGGTCTCCTTTTTGTCTCATTTGATACATTTTGCAGTATAGCATATTCCGACCGTCTTGTCAATAGGTTGACCGAATTTTTCGAAAAATAATCGGGAACGCCCCAAATGCAAACGGTGCTTTCGAGAAGAGCCAGGCCAATGGAGTATTGTCCCAAAACTCGCATCAAGAAAACAGCCCCTGCGAAAGGGCTTCGCAGGAGCCGTATGGATATAAGGACACTCACCGGGTACGCTTCCTAAAAGTAGCTGACCTTGACCTTTTTCCCCATTTTTTTGAGGCAATCGGACAGTTCGGATACCAGATTCATCTTGATGTTGAAGTTGATGGGCAGATCGGGGTCCTGATGAGCGGGATTCACCGCCCGTCCCACGAAAAAGCTGACATCGGTTGCCTCCTCAAAGAGCAGACGGCAGATCAGGGATGCCCCGTCCCGTTTGAAGCCCCAATGGGAGTAGCTTTCGTTGTTTTCCAGATAGTCCTTGGCGTAGGTCAGCACCTTGTTGACCGTGATGACCCCTTCGGTGACCAGATCCACCCCTTCCAGCTCGGAAATGGGCGGAATGTCGGGGGCATCCGAATAAAGCCCGGTCTTGATCTTCTTGCCCAGATAGTTTGCCGCAATGGAGGCCGTGGTGCCTCCGCAGATGATGTGCTTGCCCACTTTTGAGAAGAAGAGCGACATCATCCGATTGCAGTCGTCCCGGTTGGCAGGAGGACCGAACAGCAGATTCATGGGTTCCCGCTTTCGGATCCGGACGACGCAGGCGGTGGCGTCGTCACCGGGGCGTCCGCCGTAGAGCTTGTTGCACTCGTCCACCAGAATGGTGGACAGGGTCTTCGCCGTGTAGCCCACATCGGCAATCGACTCCATGAAGGAGATGATGTCCTCCCGTTTCCATCCGAAATTATAGCTTATGCCGATTCCCGCATGGGGACAGCCGTCGCTCATGGCGATGAAAATGTCGTTTTCGTGAAGCCGGATCACCGATTTGAAAATCTTCTTTCCTCCGATGGTCATTTCTGTTTTGGGATAGCTGTAATTTTGCCCGTCCCGCAGGAGAATGACCGGCGGATTGTCGTACTGAATCAGCTCTGCGGTGGTGTTGTTTACCAGATGGATGATGGTGAAGGTGGAATACGCCACTCCCCTGACCGAGCAGATGGGCAGGGTAGCCGCAATGGTCTCCACACAGTCCTCAAGAGTCAGCCCCTCTGCCATCATGGTGGAGATGATTTTGGAGGTCAGAGTGGACAGAATGCTGGCCTTTACGCCGCTTCCCAGTCCGTCGGCAAGAACCACAACGGTGGAATTTTCGCCCTGCTCCACAATGTCCACATGGTCGCCGCAGAGCTGTTCCCCCTCATGATTGATGCTTTTGTAACCAATATCCGCACATAAATCATTCATCTGTAATCGACTCCTTCAGCTTGGTCAGGGCAATCTTGGTCTCGGCTGCCGTTTCGCCCAGAAGGGATGCGATTTCCTGAACGATCCGCATCTGCTTGTCCACCACCTTGTCGGCGGTCTCGATGGTCTGCTTGCTGATGCTTTCCTTCTTTTCCCGCTCCCGCTCCTCGTCGGTAATGTCCTGCATGATGCCGATGGTCAGATGGTTCTCGGCATCGTAGACCACGGTCAGATTGATGAATTTCTTGTATTCGGCAAGATACATCCGATCGCTGCGCATGATTTCGCCCGACTGCTGAACCTCCAAAAAGATTACGGGATCCATGATGCGGTCCACCTGCTCGCCCATGATGTCGGAGGCGGAGCGGATGTTCATGATCTTGCGGGCGGCGGTGTTGATCTGCTGAACCTCCAGATCGTCGTTGAGCACCAGAATGCCGTTGGGGGTGTTGTTGACGATGCTGTCCGAGAAGCTCTCGGCACGGTCCTTCAGGTAGGGCAGACACATGGAAACTTCTGCCTTGCCCTGGCAGATGGCGATCGCCTTCTCACGGCAGGTGTTGTAGCCGCAGGAGCCGCAGTTCAGCTCGTCGGAGGGGCGGGTCTTGCCCATTTTGCGCAGTGCTGCCTGAATTTCCGCATCGGTGGGAATCCGATTCCTGCGATCAATTTGGGCAAAGGGCTTTCTCAATACGGTTGATTCGGGCTGACCGACCTCAAAATCCCGATCTCCCGCATAGTTTGCCACCGCCATGTATTCCCGGATGGGACTGCGGTGATACTTTTCCATGACCGGACCGCCTACACAGCTACCCACACAGGCGGACATCTCGATAAAGCAGTTGTGAATCTTTCCGTTTTCAATGTCCCGAAGGGCGGCGATGCAGTTTTCCACGCCGTCCAGAGCTATGTAGGTATACCCGGGAGCATTCTGCGCCATGGTTTTGAGAATGCCTCCGCAGGTGGGGAAGAATCTGGCGCGGCTCTCCCGCTTGGCGTCTGTCTCCTGCTTCAGGGTGATTCCGGACTCGCTTAACCACTCGGTCAGCTCCTCAAAGGTCAGAACGGCGTCCACGATTCCGGGATACATCTGAGCCTCGTCCTTCTTGGACACGCAGGGACCGACGAAGACCGTTTTGGCACCCGGATAACGGGATCGGATGTCCCGACAGTGCGCCTGCATGGGGGACAGGACATCGGCGAGATAGGGAAGCTCTGCCGGGAAATACTTCTGGATCAGCAGATTGATGGAGTGACAGCAGGAGGAGATGATGATGCCCCGCTTTTCCTCGGCGATCAGACGCTCGTACTCCCGCTTGACGATGGTGGCACCCACGGCAGTTTCCTCCACATCGGCAAATCCCAGTTTTTTCAGTGCCTCCCGCATGGATTCGATGCCCACGCCGTCGTAATTGGCGATAAAGGAGGGCGCAAGGCTGACGAATACGGGGTCGTCCGATTGGAGAAGGACCTTCACCTTCTCCACCTCGCTGGTGATCTCCTTGGCGTTTTGCGGACAGACCACGAAGCACTGCCCGCAGAGGATACATTCGTTTGAATTGATGTGCGCCTGGTTGCCCGAGAAGCGGATGGATTTGACCGGGCAGTGACGGATACATTTGTAACAGTTTTTACAGTTCGATTTTTTCAGGGTCAGACAATCGGCCATATGACGACCTTCCTTTCATGAACTTGCAGTTGTTTTACTGCCCGGACTCAATCTGCCGGAGCACTTTTTCGTTCCAGAATTCCTTGAAGTTTTCCTTGGTGATGCCGGTGCAGATCTCGTCGTCCACCGCCACCGTCACACCGATTCGGTTGCATTTCCCGAAGCAGAAGGCACCCGTCAGTTCGATCCTGTCCTCAAGATGAGCAGACGCAATCTCCTGCTCCAGCCTCTCGATAATGTCCCGGGAACCCCGCAGATGGCAGGAGCTTCCCACGCAAATTCGTATAACGACCATTTGGGTGATCACACCTTTCTTGTCCTTTTCTTTGATGAGCCGTTAAAATCATTATATCATTTTTGAGTTCTGTTTCATATTATAAAATTTATATATGACTATATAAAAAACGGCATATCTTCACGCATCCGATCCTGTCTGCATAGGATGTAAGGAATCCCCGCAGACCCAAATCCGGTCGGTTGGGGGGAAATCGGAAAACCACATTTGACTGCGGGAGGCAAGAAAAAATGTATGTCAGCAAAGATCGGCAAACTGCCACGGCAATGATCGCAGGATCCTCCGCCTATCCTGATCTGTACGGAACCGTCCGGTTCCGCCAGATGAACAGGGGCGTCCTTGTGACTGCCGAAATATTCAATCTGCCCAATAACGATGGCTTTTTCGGATTCCATATCCATGAAGGGAATCGCTGTACGGACAGTCCCGGAAATCCCTTTGAATCGGCGGGCGGGCATTATAATCCCCAAGGTCGGGAGCATCCCTACCATGCCGGCGACCTGCCGCCCCTGCTCAGCGCCGACGGCTACGCCTATCTGTCGGTGCTGACCGACCGATTTACGGTGAAGGACATCATCGGCAGGACAGTGGTGGTGCATCTGGACCGTGACGATTTCACGACCCAGCCCTCGGGTAGCTCGGGCGAGCGGATCGGATGCGGCGTCATTAAGGCAGGGTAACGACATTCGACATTTTCTCTGAATTTTCCTGTTTTTTTCGAAAAAACAGTTGACGGACAATAGAGAATGGTGTATAATATCGGAGCGGTTCTGTAAAGACCACTCCGATATTTGATGTATGTGAGAGGACAAGGATGAGTACATTTGCGTGGGTCGTTCTGATAACGGCCGTTGCCGGAGTCGGCGGAACAGGGATCGGCGGACTGATCGGCGCTCTGTTCAATCGGGATTCCGAAAAATCGGTGAGCCTGCTTTTGAGTTTTGCGGCGGGCGTCATGCTCAGCGTGGTCTGTTTCGACCTGCTGACCGATGCCGTGAAACAGGGCGGAGGATCCAAGGCACACATTTTACTGGTTGCCGCAACCGTGCTGGTGGGCTACGGCGTGATCTATCTGCTGAACTTCTGGATTGACCGGACAACCAATCATGAAATCAAGCATATTGACAAAAATCATCCCAAAACCGCCGATCAGCTGTCCGAGCTGATTCACAGCGATCACTATGAAGAACATAAAAAGCAGAAAAAACTGAGCAGCCTGTTGATCGGCGGGCTGGTTATGGCGTGCGCCATTGCTCTGCATAACCTGCCCGAGGGCATGGTGATCGGAACCTCTTATGCTCAGGAGGGGGAGGTCAGCCGGGCGTTCAGCAGCGGACTGGTGCTGGCAATCGTCATCGGACTCCATAATATTCCCGAAGGAATGGCGGTCTCTGTCCCCTTGATTGCCGGCGGAATGCACAGACTGCGAGCCGTCCTGCTGACCGCCGTCACCGGCGCACCCACCATTCTGGGAGCCATGATCGGCTATTCTCTGGGATCGCTGGGCCCCCTTGCCCTTGCCCTGTCCCTGAGCTTTGCCAGCGGAGCCATGCTGTATGTGGTGTTCGGCGAGCTTTTGCCCGAAGCCATTCTCATGTGGCGTTCCAAACTGCCGGCTTTGGGAATTCTCATCGGTGTGTTGGTCGGCATGATTATGATTTTTGTATAACCCCGTACATGAAAGGGAATATCAGAATCTCCTCCTGCAGACGGTTTTACCCGTCTGCGGGAGGAGCGTTGGTTTTACGGAGTATCTGACCGTTGTTTTTGTGTTGCATTTACCGTTTTACCGATCAGATAGACCAGCCAGCCCAAAAGGTCGGCAAACAGCATCTCGCCGAAGAAGATTGCGTCAAATCCGATCAGGAGCGCACCCCAAGCGCCTGATGAGGGGAGCAACAGCAAAAGTACAAGAGCGAACATCAGAAGGATCGCTGCAGGAATAGCCAGCTTTGAAAGGATTTTTCCCGATTTGCGGCAGATATGGAATTGTAAGTGACCGATCAGCACCGCAAGAAGCGCACCGATATAAATGATAGCAGTATCTGACAAAATGCTCCATTCAATCATGTAAGAAAACCTCCTTAACGGTTGCCCGAGTTCCGGAACCGCTTTGTTTTTTGGCAGATGAAGGCAAGCCACGCTGCCCCGTCTCCGATGGCGAGAATGCCCACGCCGTACCCGGTGAAGACTGCAAAGGTCTGACGGGCATACCCGGACATATCTGTGCCGATCATGTGTGTAAGATCGGGGACGCCGATGCCGATCACGCCGAAGTAAAGAAGAAGGTCGAAGAGAATCGCTACCCCCAGTACGACGGGCAAGATCAGCTTGATCGGGAGTTTTTCGGCTCTTTTGCAAATCTGCAATTGCAGGTGTCCCACAATTACGGCAATGAACAGGAAAACTGCGAACCAAATGAAATTCAAAAAGTAAAATGAACCGTTAATCATAATTGCACCTTCCTTTGTAGTAGATTGACCATGGGAGTCTCCCCGAAAGAATCCTTCGGGGGAGGGGATTCCTGCTCAATTAATCCAGATAGACCAAGAACATGGACGGGTCCTGAAGGGGGCGTCCGTCTGAATCGGTCAGCGTTGTCACAACTTCGTAGAGAATTCCGTATTTGCCGCCCTTTACTCTGACAAGTCGCTCCGATTGAACGGAATATGTGATTTCATCGTATTTTCCCTGAACCGATTCGTATATCCGATCCAGGCGATCGTTGACCGCACTGTCGATCTTGTCGGAGTCGTATTTTTTCGGAAGGGTGTTAATGGATATATTGCCGCAAAAAGACAGATTATATGCGATAATATCCCCGTATGATGTTACCTCCACATATGCCCGTTCATATGTCCACATGCCTTCCACTTTCTTCGTAAAGTAAAAAGTATGAACGTCGCCGCCTAATTCCGAAATGCTGTGAGTGATTACCTCTTCGTATTCAAATTGGTCGGAATTTTCCAACAACTCTGTCAGATACTCTGCGGCAATTTCCCGGCACTCATCCTCGCTTATTTGAGAACCGGTTGTTATGTCCAGATACCTGTTATTTTTTAATCCGATGAAATAGGACAGGCATTTTCCCGTTTTTTGACCGATAGAGAAGTTAACACATCCTTCATCAAAATTGTATACATAACGGTCAATGTTCTCAATACCGTAAAGATCGGTCTTGATTGAATCCTCGTATTGTCCCGTAATTTCGTACCCGAAGAATGTTGCACTTTGTTCTTTGGAAGCGAATGGATTATCGTAAGTAGTAAAGCTCAGGGACTGTGAAGAAATCTCATCTTCATGTGTCGATACGACGGAACTGTCGTATGCGCCGACCTCTTTGATTTCGTATGTGTCGGAACTGCATCCCGAAAGAGTAAGGGATAGGGTGATGGCAAAAATGGCGATGATTTTGGTTTTCATGGGTTTGTTCTCCTTCCTTGCGTTTATTCTTTCAAAACCTTGTCCGTACCCACCGGGGAATCCCCTCCCCCCCGAAAGAATCCTTCGGGGGAGGGGATCGGCTGTTGTCCTTTCTGCTATATCAACAATAGGATGCGCTCCGCAAGAATCGTTTCATATTCGTCATAACATGTTACACATTTGACATTAACCGAATACACCAGAAAATATTCACCGGCTTCATTCATCGTCAGAGTATAATCCGGTATCTCATATGAAACAGAGTCATAAACTTTTTTGGCTTCGGCATATTCCTTATCGAGTTTGGAAATGATCTGCTCTCTGATTTTGTCAAGGTCGAAATGAACATCGGCATTTGTCGGAATCCGTCCAAGCATGGTTGAAGAGAAACTGTATATTTGTCCCGTTTCTTTTATCGAAATGTCCGCTTGATCGGCAGTCTTGAAACCGTTTACATATTTTACAAATGAAATATGGTACATATTTCTGTCTGCAAGGTATTCTGTTTTTACGGTATAGTCGTCAACATTTACAATGCTGTTTATAAAATCATAAGCGGCTTGAATACATTCTGCTTCGGTTAATGCGGGACCGCTTTCGGACGCATCGTTGCTGCCTCCGTAAAAGTACCTGCTCAAAGTGCCGTCGGGAGCCAATTCAAAAACATTGTTGTCGGCATCTTTGTATCTGCGTGTGTTGAAGAATTCATAGAATTTCACTTCAGAATTCACATATTTTGCTTCAACCGTATGATCTCCTACTGATACGGTGATCTGTTTCTCTGCATCGGAATCGTAAAAGTATCCTTTGCTCCACTCGTCAAATTCCAATTTGTGCTGTGCCTCCGGAACGGAATCGGAAAAACCGCACATTCTGATGGGAGAGTCAGATTCCACGGAAGAACCGGATTCGATGGAAGAATCGGATTCCACGGAAGATCCGGGTTCATTTGAGCAGCCGGTTAATAAAGTGCTTATCATAAACAAAGTGATTAAAAAGAAATATACTTTTTTCATATGAACTCCACTCGTAAATACATTAGATGTTTTTAGTAATTCAAACAATTTGTTGATGAAATTGAACCGGTAAATAGTTTTACATTATTATAGTTCTCATCATTCAAATTCCCTGTGTACAATGCGTATAAGATTTTAACTCATGGAATCACCAATCGTTGCGATTGCAGTCTGCACACGATCAAGATTCAGAATATCGGCAGTAAAAGTGGAATCAGCGAAAGGATAATCGGATAGAAGAGAACTTCCGCTAAAAATATAGGTAATGCCGTCGGATTCCCAATGAACGGACAGCAGTTCTCCGGACAAATAATAATATACCAAATTGTTGTAACGGTAGATGCCGGTATCTGCACTGCTCAGGGTGCGCATATCCGATCCGTCAATAAAGGAAGTTGAAATTTCGTTTGTGATTGCGCTTGCTCTTTCCGTGTGATATACATACAGATAAATAATGTAATTTGTGTCATCCACAAAGGAATACATATATTGACTGTAATCATCTTCTCTAACATCGCTAAGAAACACCAGACCTTCAAACCTTCCGATATTCTCCAATTGGTCATAGGTGACGAAGGATTGGGGTAATGAGCCGCTTTGCACAAGCTTTTCGTATTGATCGTAGGTTGACAGAGTGAGAAGAGGAATCTCTCCGCCGGATTCAATAATGTCCGTTATATCGGGAGTATCTTCGGTGGGGTTGCTTTCTTCTGCTGTTTTGGTCGTATCGGTGATGATCGGATTCTTTTCGGTCATAGCCTCCGATTTGGAATGGATTTCAGAAGTTTTTTCATCCGTTCTTTCGGATGGAACGGGATCAGATGCACTTGTGCAAGAGGTCAACAGACATCCGATGAGCAGAAGCAGAATAAATGTAAAAAAATGGAATTTCATGAGATTATCCTCCCTTGTTTTGCTATAAATATTTATTTGCATTTGCAACTAATCCATGTGGTCGTACTTATCTTTATTAGCATTAATTATAGCTTTACAGCCATCGCAAATTGTCAAATTGTTCAACACATCGGGGGTTCCTTTGTTTTCACCATATATGCAATTGCGATCAAAACGAGAATCACCTGTTGATATTATAATTTCGTCAGTACTTGGAGCAGAGCCACCATAGTGGTCTGGAGCATTATATAAATGACCAAACTCATGGGCTGTAGTTTTGATTTCACTGGCTACTGAACTAAAATTCATAACAGTAATTAACCCAATAGATTTGTATGTTAGACCATAGTATGGATTTGTTTTGTGGTTAACAGAATTTCCATCACGAGTGCAAATGCAGTTATCATGTCCTATATAAGCTATTTTGACGGTAGTATCCGTGTCTGGAAATGGAATTCTCAACATAATATTGTAAATATTGTTATGATGATATGTTTGTAAACTCGTATTTCCTGAAACATATAGGCTAGAATTATAACACTCTGTGTTAGTTGCATGAGTACAAGAATAATTGTAGGATGTTGAACAATTTAGATCAGCATATGAAGAAAATAGAGAAGGTGATGACACTTCAATCCAAATTTCAAAACCAGTTATGAATGCTTCTTGCAACATAAGAACTTGTTCATTAATCCTAGATTCCGCATTAGAATATCGATTGGAATAAGCTTGATCATATATTATATCAAGATGTACAACTGTCTTATCAGTTTGAAACAAGAGCCATTCATCATTATAATTCATATCATCTACGAACTTGCGTTGTTCCACATTACTCCCATTTGTTTCGGAAGCCATGCAGAGATCGGCAGTATTGGATTCGGATGATCTTGCCTTTATCTTATACATACCGTGTGAGGTTTTGGTGATTTTCCATTGTTGCTGATAATTTGGTGAACGAGTCGTCTGTACCAAGGAAGCATTTTCTGTATTCTCCTCTCCGATTTGAACTGAGAGTGCTTTGTTGTTTTTTGAACAAATAATTCTGTAATATCCGTTATGAAGATAGGTAATCTGCCATTTCTGATGAGTGCCCCCATTAAAGCTATGAAGTTCAATGGCTGCATTGTTGGTTGAGTAATTCGGTGAATCACTGTCATCTGGCTGTATATAGTTGTTGAGCAAACCATTCTTCAAAATGTATGTACCATTTGAGACGATAAGTTCATCTAATTGGTAAACAATAGATAAATACGGACAATAGGTACTGCCAGCTTCTTTCGATTTCAGGATGACAGATGAATTGGTACCGGAAAGGTATTTTAATGCGAAACCGTAATTCGGTATACCAGCATACATATCCTTAACTACGGAGGGAATGGAAAAAGTAGCCCATTTCGGAGAGGTTTCTGTGGCTCCGACATTACCGTACATATAAGCAGTTGATAGTTGTGTCGGTGCAATACCGAGATTTGTGGTTCTGTTTGCGGATGTCCAGGTCAGACCCGATTCTGTCCATGATTGCCCCATTAGATAGGCGCCTACCCGTATGGATCCTGATGTGACAGAGTCATAGTAATAGTACGCCACATTCAGGGAAGCGCCGGTAATGGTGGCATTACTTGGCAATGTGGGCATAGGTATATATATAAATGCCGTTGCATTGGCGCTGATCCAGATTCGGCTACTTGATCCGTAATTGGTATCCGGATACTGGGAGCTTATATAGGTGTCCCGTGTAGCGTTTCTTGTCAGCGTTGGATCAATGACCACAGGGAAAGCCCGATCGGCGTCGTTGATCCATTCGGACGATGCTTCTACGGCGATGAACAACCGATTGTCCACACTTACGGTGTCATAGGATACATCGTAAGAGATTTCGCCGTTCTCATCATACATATAAGGCGCGGGCATCAGATAAGACAGTTCACCGGTGTCGCTGTCATACAGCCCGATGCTGCCATCTTCCAGCAGGTCGGCGTCAAGTCCTGTCAGGTACAGCTGGAAGATATAGCGGTAATCGCCCTCGGATGCGCTGTTCAGGATGATGTTTTCCTTAATGTCGTTTCCTTCAAGGATATATTCCAGATCAACGCCGCCGCTGACATTCTCATAGGTAACTCTCGTGGTGGTGTCGGCGGACACCAGCGCTTCCGGTCCGCTTGTGTTTGCTTGGAGAGCGTACGCTGTCAGTTCGCCGTGATTCTGAACCGATGCGGTTGCGGATGCCGTCTGTCCGCAGGCAAAGGCTGCCGACATAGACAGGATATGCTCGCCGTCCCTCAGGGTGAACAGTTCGTTTGAGGATGCGTTCAGAGAAAAGCTGCGGGTTCCGTCTGAGGTGGTCAGACGGCTGCTGCCGATTTGCCCGGTTTCCAGACGGTTGTCAATGTCCTGCCAATTTCCGTCGGCGTCCTTTCTGTGAACGGGACTGCCGTAGGCGATGGCCTGACAGGTTCCGTCCGGCAGACGAAAATGCTTGACGCTTTCTTCCCTCAGAGCAGTCAGCTCTCCTGTTGCGGCATTATAGCCCAGATCGGAATTATCCGATGCGCTGAGATTGGAGGCCGAAGATCGGTCTTCCGCTAAATCTTCGGTTGTTACGGCGAATGAGGGTATTGCTTGGATGCACAGTACAGTTGCCATACAGGCGGATAGTAGATTTCGAATTGCTTTTTCCATAATTATGGTACCTTTCTTGTGTTTTGGTTGGGTCGTCGGTCTGCGAAGCATTCGGGCGTCTGCCGTCCTCCTTTGATGCGGCTGTTTGGGATTTTCCTTCCTGCTCTGATTTCATTTTAACATATATTTCCAATTTTGTCAACATGATCGGTTAAAATTCACAATTTGTCTATATGAATTAACATTTTGACCAAAAAATGCCCTGTCGTGTTGTCTATTTTTTTAAAATATTTTTCGAAAAAACCGATGACTTTTTTTCGAAAATATGGTATAATAAATTGGTTTATTTTGAAGGATCGCTCCGGCGGATTCTTCGGGAGAGACGGAACATCAAATACAGGATGACAGAGGTGGATTATGAAAATTACGGTCTGTATCGGAAGCTCCTGCCATATTCGCGGTTCCCGTCAGGTAGTGGAACAGCTTCAGAATCTGATCAACGAACACAAGCTGGACGCAAAGTTGGAACTCGGCGGTACCTTCTGCATGAGAAAGTGCCACCGCGGAGTCAGCGTATCGGTGGACGGTACCTACTACTCGGTTACCCCCGAAACGGTGAAGGAGTTCTTTGACGAAGCGGTATTGGCTAAGCTCGGCTGAAGCGGCAATCGGAAAAACATCAAGTCTGAAAAAGGTACGGTTATAAACAATGAGAAAATTTGATACAAAGGTTCAGTATTTGAAATACAAGGTGCTTCGTGAGGTCGCCCGTGAGGCATGGGCGGACAGGCTTCCCGAAACCGCCATTGACATTCCCAAGACCATCGTTCCCGGGAAGGTACCCACCATGCGATGCTGTGTGTACAAGGAAAGAGCCATCCTGACCGAGCGTGTCAAGCTGGCAATGGGCGGAAACAGAAGCCGTTCCAATGTCATCGAGGTCATTGACATTGCCTGCGACGAATGCCCTGTGGGCGGATATGAGGTCACCAACGCCTGTCGGGGATGCCTCGCCCACAGATGCGAGGATGTCTGCCGCAGAGGGGCCATCTCTTTTGATGAAAACCACGAGGCGCATATCGACAAATCCAAGTGTATCGAGTGCGGCGCCTGCGCTAAGGTCTGCCCCTATACCGCCATCGTCAGTCGGAAGCGTCCCTGTCAGAACGCCTGCAAAATCAAGGCGATTTCCATGAATGAGGACAAGGCAGCCACCATCGACGAGGAAAAGTGCATTTCCTGCGGAGCCTGCGTCTATCAGTGTCCCTTCGGTGCCATTACCGATGTCTCTTACATTACCGATGTCATCCGGATGATCAAGGAAAGCCGGGACAATACGGCATACAAGGTGTATGCCGTGGTGGCACCCTCCATTTCCAGCCAGTTCACCTATGCGAAGCTGGGTCAGGTGGTCACGGGACTGAAGGAGTTGGGATTTTACAGCGTCATTGAGGCGGCGCTGGGCGCAGACATGGTGGCTCAGGCGGAATCCCGTGAGCTTGCGGAAAAGAAATTTCTGACCAGCTCCTGCTGTCCTGCCTTTGTGGCTTATGTGCAGAAGAATTTTCCCGCGCTTGCGCCCTATGTATCCCACAATCTCTCCCCCATGGCGACCATTTCGCAGTACATAAAGAAGACGGTTCCCGATGCCAGGGTGGTCTTCATCGGACCCTGCACCGCCAAGAAGAAGGAGATTCAGAAGGAATCGGTCAAGCCCTATGTGGATGCCGCAATGACCTTCGAGGAACTTCAGGCGCTGTTTGACAGCCGGGATCTGGACATCACCACCCTTGAGGAAGGAGTGCTGGACAACGCCTCCTACTTCGGCCGGATTTTCGCCCGTTGCGGCGGACTGGCGGATGCCGTCGCAGAGGGACTCAAAGAGCAGGGACTGACCGATTTCGAACTCAAGCCCTGTTCCTGTGACGGAATCGAGGAATGTCGGGTTGCTCTGCTGAAGAAGAGCAAGAATGTGCTGGATGCCAACTTTATCGAGGGAATGGCGTGCGTCGGCGGCTGTATCGGCGGTGCCGGATGCCTGACCCACGGGGAAAAGAACAAGGCAGAGGTGGACAAATACGGCAGGGAAGCCATGGAGAAGACCATAGCCGATGCCGTGTCGGTTCTGAAATAAATATCCGGAAGACCGGTATTCCCATGCGGACTGTCGTACCATGTGCGGCAGTCCTTTTTGTGTGTATTTGAAAACTGTGTTGATTTTTATAAGTTCTGTGCATTTTTGTTCCTTGTTTTTATGTAAAAAAATGTGTATAATTCGGGTGAATCATGATTCTACTCTACGAAAGGATAATGCGCAATGAACAAAAAAACAATGATTTTGAAAAAAATCGCACTGTTTCTGGTTTTCCCGTCGATTCTGACCGCCTGCGCACACGCACCGAACCGGAATCCTTCTCAGCCCCGTGCAGAATCCGGTCCGGACCCGTCTTCCGGTCAGGCGGTCCTGACCGCTCAGCCGCAGAATGCGAAATCAGATGGAAATCCGGTCGATCTTTCTGTCTTTCAGGGTTTGTACGGAACCCTGCGGGAGGATCGTGCGGCGATTCTCAGCGGCAGTGACGGGACGCTGTCCCTGACGCTGGTCACACCGGATGAAACCTATTATTTCTCGGGGCAGGCGACTGCCACCGATACCCGGCTTCAAATCGGAGAGACCGAATTTGAATACCGGCAGTTCGAGGGCGATCTTCTGCTTTCTTACAGAGATACCGCCTATCTGCTTGAACCCCTTGAGGCATCTTCCGACGAGTATCTGGCTCTGCGAATTCTCACCGAACCGACGCAGGCTGACGGTCTGTCCCTGTCTTTTCAGGGAATGAACGCCCATCTCACGGTCGGGAACCGACAGATTACCGTCGCCGCCACCTTCAAGGACGGCACGATCGTGCTTGACACGGGCAGTCCGAATCTGGCTCTGGGCGCAACGGCTACGGCAAGCTCGGTGGATTCGGCAGATCACGGTCCTGCCTTTGCCGTGGACGGAAACAGCTCCAGCCGATGGTCCTCCTCCTATGCCGAAAATCAGTGGCTGGAGATTGATCTCGGACAGACGCAGTCGCTGACCAAGCTGACCCTGCGCTGGGAAAAAGCGGCGGGAAAGGATTACCGCCTGATGCTGTCGGAGGACGGTACAAACTGGATCACCGTCGCCGATGTCAAGGGCAACAGCAGTTATGATACCACCCTGTCCTATACCTTTGACAAAACCTCTGCACGGTATATCCGAATGGAAGGAATCACCAAAACCACGGAATACGGCTTCTCGATCTGGGAGCTTGCCGCCTATGAGGGGGACGAAACCGATACCGAGATCACCTTCCGTCGGACGGACGGTGGGTACAGTCTGACCCTTTACGGCGTCACTTATCTTGTCCAAAACGAAGGAGTCAACAGATGAAAAAAAGCATTATTGCCGCCCTGCTGCTTCTGTCGGTCCTGCTGACCGCCTGTCATAAAACACAGCCTCAGGAGACAAGTCAGACCCAATCAGGTTCCACATCGGGTATCTCGCCCGCCGTTACATCACAGGTAACAACAACAGACCAAAAGGAGGAAGGCGGCCCGACGACGGCTCCCGAAACCCAAATGAATGAACAGATCCCAAGCGTGTCCGTACAAGTCGGACAGAACTTCACTCTGACCCTTCCCGCTGTCGAAAAGCTGAAGTTTCAGACCACAAACAATGCAACAAAGATCGGAGACATCGGATTTGACAGCGAAAAAGAGGAATGCAGTGTGGTGCTGACGGGCATGATTCCCGGAGACTGCGAACTGCTTGCGATTTCTTCGGACGGCTCCTTTACCGTTATTCCGGTTCGTGTTCCCGTTCCTGCGGCGGCAGGCGAAGAGATTTGCCGATCGCTGGACGGAACATACTTATCCGAAAGCGTCTCCTCTCCTGCCGCAGAGGGCGTGGAGAAGGCCTTTGACGGCAAGATCGACACCAAATGGCTGACGAAGTCCAAAACCGGCGCAATCGAGGTTCGGCTTGCCGATTCTGCTACCTATACGATCGGCGCCTATACCGTCACTTCGGGAAATGATGAGTCCCCCCGGGATCCCAAGTCCTGGAAGCTGTACGGCTCGGTTGACGGTGAAAACTGGATCCTTGTGGACGAACGGGAGAATCAGACTTTTTCCGCCCGTCATGCCGTCAACCGCTACGAAATTGAAAATCCGGGGGCATATTCCCGCTACCGGATGGAAATCACCGAAAACAACGGCGGCACCTATCTCCAGCTGGCAGAACTGTCCCTTTATGAGATCGGCGGCGCAGACGCCCCCGATTTCACGGGTATCACCCCCACTTCTGCGGCAACACTGGAGCTGACGGCTCCGAAATCGACCCTCTTTGAAGGGGAGAGCCTGACCCTTAACTGCAAGAACGGAAAAGAGATGAAATTTGCCTCTTCCGATCCCGCCATTGCCGTCGGAAAGCCGGATTTTGATGAATCCGCAGGAACCGTTTCGGTCAAGCTGACGGCAGTCGGCAATGTGTCGGGCGGCAAGGTTGTGGGACTCGATGCCGACGGAAAGATCGGTGTATTTACGCTGGACGCCATCGGAGAGGGCAGTTATACCTACATTACGGACAGCATAAAGGCAACCTTCACCGCAACAGCCGACGGATTGCAGACCGATCCTTCCGCCGCCTTTGACAGGGATCGGACGACCGTCCTGTCGGCCGAGTGCCGGACACTGACCCTTCAGGTGTCCTTTGAGGCAGGCAGACAGATCCTTGTCAACAGCTATGCGCTGGTCTGCGGAGCAGATCATGCCTGTGACCCTACCGATTGGATTTTTGAAGGCTCGGTTGACGGTGAAAAGTGGACAGAACTGGACAGAAGAAGCGGACAGACCTTTGAAGGAAACAATCTCCGCCGTATTTTCGATACCGACAACAGCGACGCTTACGCTCATTATCGGATTACGCTGAGCGGTTCGGGGGATACGCTGGCACTTGCACAGCTTCAGCTGATACAGTCGGGAGCCTATCCGTCCTCCTGGGCGCTGGGTCCCTTCGTCAAGCTGGATGCCATGAATCCCATCCTGACGCCCAACAGTTCCGATTCCTTTGAGGATCCCATTACCAACGGTCCGGTCTACTGGTCGGAGGAAGCCCTCTATAATCCCACCGCCGTGGTCAAGGACGATGTGGTCTGCCTTCTCTACCGCTCACAGGATCATCCCCTGATCTCCCGTGTAGGTCTGGCACTGTCGCTGGACGGAACCCATTTTGAGAACTATACCGATCCGGTTCTGTTTCCCGACGATGAAGACGACTTCTATGCCTTTGAAGAGGACGGCGGATGTGAGGATCCCCGAATCGTCAGGAGCGAGGACGGCACCTACTATATGTACTACACCGCCTATAACCGCAAAACCGGAGTGGCAAGACTGTTTGTGGCATCCTCAACCGATTTGAAACATTGGACCAAGCACGGAAACGCCATCGGGGACGCCTACAACGGCAAATACAAGGATTTCTGGGCGAAATCGGCGTCGGTGATCTGTGATATGGTGGGAGATGAGTTCATTGCCCGCCGTATGGAGGACGGAAAATACTGGTGCTATTTCGGCGAAGGCGTACTCTATACCGCCTATTCCGACGATCTGATTCATTGGACACCTCTGGAGGACGAAAACGGCAATCTGGTGGTGGTTCTCTCGGGCAGGGATGGCAAGTTTGACGCCCGACTGGTGGAATGCGGACCCCAGGCCATGTATACCGAATACGGCATACTGCTGATCTATAACGGTGCCAATGCCGATCCCAAGGGAAGCGGCGACCCCATGCTGATCTACAACGCCTACTGTCCCGGCATGGTTCTCTTTGATCCCCATGATCATATGAGCGTTCTGGAGCGCACCGAAACCTTCTTCATGTACCCTGAAAAGGATTATGAGCTGGCAGGACTGGTCAACAATGTCTGCTTTGTAGAGGGGCTGGTTTACTATCACGGAAGCTGGTATCTCTATTACGGAACGGCGGACAGCAGACTTGCCGTGGCAGTCTATACGCCCGATCCGCGGGACGACAGCCGTCTGAACGAGGCCATCGCCAAGGCAGAAAAGGTCGAAAATCCCGGAGAGGAACTGTCAGAGGCTTTGAAAATTGCTAAAGAGGCTTCTGCATCCGCCCTGTACAAGCAGGAATGGGTGGATGAGATCGCCGATCGGCTGAACGCTCTGATATAAAGTATAATAAAAAGCGAAAATTTCCCCACAACAGTCGGATTCGACTGTTGTGGGGGATGTTGTTATTTGTTTTCGTGTGTTCTGCCGTCCGGGCGAAGGCTGATTGGGGATCCGGAACGGATCTCAGTTGCCGCCCTCAAGACCCTTAATGACATCCGCACAGCAATTCTGCTCCTGAATCCAGACATATGCCGAGCAGCTTCCTCTGTTGGCTCTTGCATAGAAGGGAATCAGAACGCAGTCGTACTCGGTATCGTTCCGGTAAACGGTGGTGTGAACCGTAATGACACCGCCCAGCAGATCTTCCTCAAAGACGGCGTTCAGGGATGCGTTGACATCCAGCTTGACGGAGTTCTCGCCCGAGGCGATGCCGGGAATGTTCTGATTATCGGTGGACTCCACACACATAACCAGAGGACCGTAGGTGATGGCGACTCTGCCGCGGTCTGCCGCAACCTGCTCGTCGGCGTAGGCGCGGACGGGAACCAGGGTCAGGGTGTATTCAACGGTGTCGCCCGCTTTGACCTGAAGAACGGCAAAACCGTTTCTCTCGGTGATCTCCACGGTTTCTCCGTTGAGCTTCAGCGTGATGGGCTGATCCTCTGCCCATGCGGGGATTCGGATGGCAAGCTCAAAACTTCCGCTCTCAACGGTGATTCTGGTGTTGCCGCTCCAGGGCATATCGGTGTTGACCGTCAGAACCCGTTCGCCGTTTGTCAGTGTGGAGCTGACGAACTGGTTGATATAGACGGTGGAATCGGTGTAGGAGTAGATGTAGTTTGCCAGCGTCGAATAGAATTTCAGGAACATGGGAGGACAGCAAGCGCAGTCATGCCATTCCCAACGGTCGTGATTGACGGTATTCAGGGGCTGAGTATAGTAGAAACGGTCGCCGGAAAGGGAGGTGCATCCCAGAATGCCGTTGTACATCAGACGCTCGATGGTGTCCCCATAGGAGCTGTCTTCAAAGGATTCGGAGAGATACTCGGTGAAGAAGGCCATGGCAACCTGTGCGCAGGTCTCACAGTAGCCGTTATTGGGCAGATCGTAGTCGTCTGCATAGGCTTCATCCTGACCGGTGGCGCCCACGCCGCCGGTAATGTACATCTGTTTGCCCACGATGTTGGTCCAGAGGTTCTGTGCCGTCTGCAGATAGGTCAGATTGTTGAATTCCTGACCTGCGGCGGCGATACCGGTGTAGAAGAGGTTGGCACGGACGGCGTGACCTTCAGCCACGACCTGATCAAAGTAGTAGAGATCGTCCTGTGCATACTTGCCGTACAGGGTGTTGTTGACCCGTCCCTCGGAATTGCCGCGGTTCTCAATCCAGAATTTCACCAGATCGGCATACTCGGCAATGTCAATGGACAGAGGGTACTTGTCGCTGTACTGCTCCATTTCTTCCACCAGTCCGTCGGTGTCCCGAAGCAGACGGTAAAGCTCCAGCAGGGCTTCCTCGGTCAGAGAGTGAGAGGGAACCATGTTGATCTTGGGAGTTCCGTCGGCCTTGGTGCCGTAGCCGTAATTATCGGCAAGGAATTCGGCATAGCGCAGAGCGACGAAGAGCAGTTTGGTTTCGCCGGTCGCCTTGTAATAATGAACCGCAGCCTCTGCCATGCAGCCGAAATTGTAGCATTCGTGATACCAGATGCCCTGACCGTGTTCGTCAAAGTACTGACCGGGCTTTGCCAGCATGGCGTGCGTGGAAAGGTAACCGTTTTCGCTGGTCATGGACGCACGGTAGACCACATCAATATAGGAGTCTACCTTTGCCTTCAGATCGGGATCGTCGTAGACTGCAAGGAAATCGCCGGCGGCGGTGATGGTCTCAAAGAGCAGACCGTCCAGCCAGGGGTTGTTTTCGGGATTACCGCTGCCCTTGATGACCTTTTCGAAGTTGCGCAGTGCGCCCTGATCAACAAAGTGATCGAAGACGATATCAATGGTTTTGGAAGCATACATTTCCACCAGTTCCTTCCAGAAGCCGTCCAGAAGTTCGACTTCCGTGACATCTGCAGGGGTGATGGAGGTGGTTCCACGATCCAGTACGCTGAATCGGACGGTGTAGTCCATGTCGTAATCGGTCAGGTGAACGGTGGCGGTGCCGGTGGTGCTGTCAGCCTGAGTCACCGTGCAGGGGGAGTCGGCTCCGTCCACGGTGCAGCTTGCCGTTACAGTGGGAACCGTCGTTGTTCCGTATGCCAGAGTGCGCAGATAGGAGGTCTGTTTCAGGCTGAATTCCCGGATCTCCTCGCCGTCAACGGAGATGGTGATGTCGGTATTATCGGGTAAGAAGGAGGATTTGTCCATTTGAATGCTCCATTTCTCGGAAAGATAATTTTGAATATTGTACAGTTCGGTTTTGTCGGGTGCGCCCTTGATCAGCAGAATCTCGCCGATCAGACCGTCCATACTTTGGCTGTAACTGCCGTTTGCGCCGATGTAGATGGGCGCCTGATTGAGAGCCACGGTGCTGACAGAGGAGATCAGGGTGCCGATCATACTGCCGTTGATGTACAGATCGGAGCTTGATCCCGATTTGGAGGATACCAGAAGGTAGGGGGTGTTCATGGACAGGGTTGCGGTAGAGGACCCGAAATCCATAAAGGCGCCGGTGGTGTCCTTCCAGCCTGCATTGAAGCGGCAGTCGCCGTTGATGTTGAAGTACCACTGGTGATCCCACGGTGCGCCGGCGGCCAGCTTGGAGAAGATCTGGTTCTGGTCGCTGTTGGCGTTATAGGTGCGCGCCTTGATGACGGTAATAATGGTGAAGTCATGGAAGTCCAGCGATTCGCTGCCTTCAACCGTGTAGGAGGTATTCTTGGTACAGCTCAGAGCGGGAAGTCCGCCGATACCGTCGGTCTGAATTTTGCCGCTGTTGCGGCTTGCAACGGCTTTGTACTGATCGCCTGCCAGATTGGCAATTTCCTTGACCTCTGCGCCGTCGGCGGCATTCAGGGAGGACAGGTCATACCAGATCAGCAGATCTTCAAGATCGGCGGGTGAAAAGCTCTCCGGCGTAGTGGTAGGCTCGGGAGAGGTTGAGGGATTCTGCGATGTTACGGCACTCGACGCCGTCGTATCCGAACTTGTTCCTGATGTGGAATCGGTGTTCCCCGAAGGCGAACAGGAAATCAGAAAATTCATCGTCATAGCTCCAAGTAAGACCCATGTAAGCCATTTTTTCGCTTTATTCATGGTGAATCGTTCCTTTCTTCATAAATAGGGTTTGTATGAATATGCCTATCCGAAATCCATGCCGAATTCATATGAACCCGGCACGGATAGACAACGGTGCATCCTATGAAAAACGGTCGTCCCGTCTGTTTTCTTCACTTCCCGCAAGGGCGGGAAGTGAAGAAGGTACGGTCAGACCGAAGGTCGGCTTAACCCATTTGAATGCTCCATTTATTGGAAAGGTAGATCTGCAGATTCTGAAGATCGGTCTCGCTGGGAGCGCCCTTGATCAGCATGATTTCGCCGATCAGACCGTCCATGCACTGGCTGTAACTGCCGTTTGAACCGATGTAGATGGGCGACTGATTGAGGGCAACGGTATCAACGGAGGAGACCAGCGTGCCGATCAGATTGCCGTTGATGTACAGATCGGAGTTGGTTCCCGACTTGGAAGAAACGAGAACATAGGTGGTGTCCATGGTCAGAGCGGCGTCTGCGGATCCGAGATCCATGTAAGCGCCGGTCGAGTCTCTCCAGCCTGCATTGAAGCGGCAGTCGCCGTTGATGTTGAAGTACCACTGGTGATCCCAGGGATCGCCGGCAGCCAGCTTGGAAAAGATCTGGTTCTGGTCGCTGTTGTTGACATAGGTGCGCGCCTTGATGACGGTGACAATGGTGAAGTCATGGAAGTCCAGCGTTTCACTGCCTTCTACCGTGTAGGAGGTTTCCTTGGAGCAGCTCAGAGAGGGCAGTCCGCCGATTCCGTCGGCCTGGATGGATCCGGTAGCGCCGTTTGCAACGGCTTTGTACAGATCGCCTGCCAGATTGGCAACCTCGTTTATCTCTGTGCCGTCGGCGGCATCCAGAGAGGAGAAGTCATACCAGATCAGCAGATCTTCAAGATCGGCGGGATTAAAGGCGACGGGATCGGTGGGATTCGGATCGGTGGGATTCGGATCGGTGGCGGTGGTTACCGGCTGAGAGGTGGTAACATCGGGGGTGGTTGCTTCTTTGGTGGTTTGAGCGGATGTTGTCGAAGCGGATGTGTTCGACTGGGTTCCGGATGTGGTGGGTGTGTCTTCGTTGGGCGAACAGGAAATCAGGAGATTCAGGGTTAATGCTCCGAATAAAATCCATGTAAGCCATTTCTTTGTGTTTTTCATGCTTTTTGATTCCTTTCTTTGCATAAAAATTTTTTTATTTGGATGAATAAACCCGACAGTCTATGCCGCGTTCCGAAAAGAATTCGGGATGCGGATTGATTTCGGGCAATTCTCCGGAAATCGGACAGGTAAGCCCGAATTTTCGGTATTTTGCAGGGGTAAAGCGGTTGTATCCCAAAAGCTCTACCCGTTGAAGGCTTCCGAGGGTGGATGCAAAATCGGCAATCGCCTTCTGATTGTCGATTGTGTCGGTGATTCCGGGAATCAGGGGGACTCTCAGCGTGAAGGGAAGGTGGGCGACAGAGAGGGAACGGATGTTGGCGAGAATCTGCCCGTTGGTGCGACCGGTGTAGGTTTTGTGCAGATCGCTGTCCCACAGCTTGAGATCCACGAAGATCTGATCCATGCGCAGGCATAGATGAAGAAAACGGTCGGGATCGGTGCAGGCACAGGTTTCAATGGCCTTGTGAATATGCGGAAGCCTGTCGCAGACCTCGGACAGGAAGTCCGCCTGCAAAGTGGGTTCGCCTCCCGAAAAGGTCACGCCGCCGTATTTTAAGAAATCTCCATAGCTTAGAATCTCGTCGGCAAGCTCCTGCGGACGGTAGCGTTTTCCGACAACACTCAACAGCCCCTTGGGACATCGGTAGAGACAGACTCCGGCGTCCCTGCATTCGGAATGACGGCAGGGCGTTTTGCAGAGATTGCAACGGATGCAGTCCTTTTCCCGCTTGAACAGCTGAATCTCGGGCGAAATCCCTTCGGGATTGTGACACCAGATGCACCGAAGGGGACATCCCTTGAGAAAAACAGTCAGCCGTACTCCGTCGCCGTCGTACTGCCCCAGCTCCTTGATGTCGAAAACGACTCCGTCGCTCATGGCGCAAACTCCTGCCTTCGGATGATCTGCTCCTGATACTCACGGTCCAGCTCCACGAAGTAGGCGGACCAGCCCCAGACACGGACAATCAGACTGCGGTAGTTTTCCGGATGCTTCTGAGCGTCCTTCAGGACCTCCGCATTCACGGCGTTCAGCTGAAGCTGATGACCTCCCCGCTCCACGAAGCACTTTACCAGCATGGCAACCGATTTCATGCCGTCCTTTGTCAGAAAACTGTTGGCATGGAACTCCATGGTCAGGGGACCGCCGTTGATGGTGCGGGTCAGATCGGGTCTGGTAAAGGAGGCGATCACCGAAAAGGGACCCTTGTTCCGGACATACAGCCCGGGGGAATAGTTGGTTCCGTAAGGCTCTTCCGCATTCTTACCGTCGGGGGTGGCAAAATGCTCATCTTTGTGCAGATAGAACATGGCAGATCCGGTACCCGCCCGGAATCTACCGCCCCGCTCGTTTCGAAGGGGTTCCAGCGTGTCGGCAAAGAGCGCAAGAAGGTCACAGGCGAGACGGTCCACTTCATCTATGTTGTTTCCCATTTTGAGGGGAGAGTTTCTCAGAAGTGCCTGATCGCCCTCAAATCCCCGGAAGTCGGCGGAAACCATGGAAATCATCCGGGAAGGGGAGATTTCGCCCGTTTCAAAGACAAAGTGACGGATTGCCGCCAGCGAATCGACGGCGGTGGACAGCCCCACCCCGTGGATGCCGTAGCTGTTGTATCGGTTGCCCTCCGATACATCCCGCCCGGTTTCGAAGCAGCCCTCCTCCATGACGGACAAAAAGGGTGCAGGTAAAATGTACAGATTCGAGACACTGTGGGCAAGGCGGACGGCCTCTTTCCGAACCTCTTCCTTGACCCGGGAATAGAAACTGTCGAAGTCGGCACAGTCGGGAAGGCAGGGAAGAGCGGCGTTGACCGCTTTCGGGAAGGACAGGGCGGCGATGTTGGGAATCTCCATGCCGTATCCCGGGATGATGAACTCCCAGCAGGCGGCAACCACATAGTTGTAGGCGTCCTTGGGATCATAACCCAGGGCAAGCAGACCGGGAATGACCGTATCGTCGTTGGAATACTGGGGGAATCCCAGACCTTTTTTGGTCAGTTCGGTGGCGGTAAGATACCGCTCGTCGGGGGTCTTTCCGGACACCCGCAGATTGATCTTGGGATCGGCAAGACACAGCTCGCCGCAGGCCGTCATGCACAGCTCGGACAGCAGGTTGTAGCAGTCCCGACCGTCCTCGTCATATCCGCCCAGCATGACCGACTGACCGTCGTCTCCCTGCTGCATTCCGGGATAGAGATCGCTGTCCAGATTGAAGGACAGGAAAAACTCTTCCAGAAGTTCGAGAGCCGAATCTTTTGTCAGCCGTCCCGCCGAAAGATCGGCGGCAAGATAGGGATACATAAACTGATCCAGACGACCGACGATGACATGGTATTCTCCCTCTGCCCAGACGGTAAAGTGGAGAATCCGGAAAAACTGGAGAGCCTCTCCGAAGCTTTTCGCTCCATGATAAGGAATTCTTGACAGAATATCGGCAATATAGGTGTTTCCCACTTCTTCCGCCCGCTTGCGGTAGCGATCGCAAAGCGACAGAAGTGCGGTAATTTCGGCTTTTTGGACCGCAAAGAGTTCGCCCTCCTTGCCCTCCAGCTCCGAAAGAACCTCCGAAAGCCCGGATGCGATGATTTTTCCGTAATCGGGGCAGATGTTGGAGACGGTCCCTCTTTCGTGCAGAAAATGACCTTCCCGCAGCTTGGCCAACTCCTCATCGGAGCAGAGATCGGGGAAATTTTCGGTCGTGCGCTGAAAGACAATTCTGGCGTCCGGATCCACAATCGGGACCTCGGCGTTCAGTCGGCAGATCAGCCGTTTTCCGGCACGGCAGAGCATGGAATCCTCGGGACGGCGAAATACCTCCGAAACGGCAGGACTTACGAACCTGCGGCAACCCTTGTGATCCCCTCTGAGCAGGGTGTCACGCATCCTTTGAATCCGATCGGTCATGGCGAACCTCCTTGTTCCGGCTATGAAAATGTAAAAGTTATACTATATTATAATGAACCTTGCAGTAGGCCGTTCGGAACTCTCCGGGGGACAGCCCCACGCATTTCCGGAAGACCCGCAGAAAATATTTATCGCTGTGAAAGCCGCACAAGGTGGCAATCTCCTTGATGGGCTTGTCTGTGCAGAGCAGAAGCCGTTTGCCTTCGGCAATTTTGTTATCGGTAATGTGAGTGGCAAGAGTTTTGCCGGTGACCCGCTTGATCAGCGTGGTCAGATACTCACAGTTGTAGCCGAAATGATTGGCAACCTCGGATACCAGCGTCACCGAGGTACTGTTCAGTCGGATCCATTCCAGCACCTGAGCGGCAATGTAGTCCGCTTTTCCGCCCTCACCCGTGTGTGTAACCTGTCGGACATAGCCGTCTGAAAGCTCCATGAGAAGAATATTCAGAAGATGGTTGCAGATGGGTTCCCGATAGAGACTGCCGCTTCGGGAGCGATCAATCAGCTGATGGAAAATCAGACGGAGCTGATCGGGATTGGCGGCTTTTCCGTAAATCGGCAGATAGATCCGCTCGCCGGCCTCTCCCGCATCGGGAAGAGAACTGCCGTCAAAGAGCGTCGCACGGTCCAGATAGAAGTGGCACCAGTAATGACGGAGTCCCGGCGCACAGGGTGCCGTTCCGAAATGGCGGATGCCGGCGGGAAGGAGCAGGAAAGTGCCGGGGGTCAGACGGTATTCCTGATCCTCAACGGCAATGCGGTATTCCCCCTCGTTGCCCAAAAGCAGAACGAAGGTATCCAGAATTCGTTCGGGATGGACGGCACCGCCGTCCTCGCAGATGAACTGTCCGCTTGTGCAGTATCTTGCCGGCTGGTCCGATAGATAAACCGGTTCCATGATAATGTACCCCTTTCATTGTCGGCTCCTGCCTGTATTATAACCGTGCCTTGAAAATTTGTCAATGGGTTTTGAAAACTATCTAAGAATTGTACACCTTTTATGAGCCTGAAAGAACCCGAAATCTTTGTGCAAAATCTTCAAATAATTTGCCGACAGATTCAAAATACAGAAAAAGGTGTACAAAACCGATCTGATGAAAATGCCGTATTGACAAAAAACGGTAAATAAGGTATAATAAAATAAGTCACTTAATATCGCAGGCGGAAAACGGAATTATCCGCCCAAATAAAACTGTCATGGAACGGAGGAAAATATGAAAGCCATTGCCCGATTGCTGACCCTTCTTCTGGCGGGTGCCATTCTGCTTTCCGGATGCGCCAAATCCGCCCCTGATTCAGGTGAGGACAGCGGAACAACGGAACAGGCCCTTGTCACATCGCCGCTGACCCAAGATCTCCCGCCGATCTCCTCGGAGACCGAAAAAACGCCCGTAAAGGGCGTGGCGGTGGAATACTATTCCGGAACCGATCTTGATGAATTCGTAACGCTGGAAAAGCAGGAGCAGATCAACTTCACCTTCCGGCAGGGCAGATCGCCGATAAGCGGTGTGCCCAAAAACCATTATTCGCTCTGCATCCGGGGAAAAATCCTTGCTCCCATGTCCGGGGAATATACCCTGATCACTGCGGCGGACGACGGGGTTCAGCTGATCCTGAACGGGGAGACGGTCATAAACGATGCGGGACCGCATACCGAGACCGAAAGCTCTGCAACCGTCAGCCTGACCGAAGGCGAAACCTATCCCTTTACCCTTCGCTATTACAACGGGGAAGGGGAAGGTGTTCTGAAGCTGTATTGGCAGCCAAAGCAGGGCGAAAAAACGCTGATCCCGGCTGACGCCCTCTTCCTGCCCGACGATCCTGCGAAAATCGTGCTGTCCGATGCCGACGGGCAAATGCAGGCGACGGCCTGCATATTGGATGGCTTCGACGACTGTACACTGGTACTGGAAAAGCTGGGGAGCGACGGAAGTGTGACCGACAAATCGGAGGTCAGACTCGGCGATGCCGATAAATCGACGACCCTTCCCGCTCATGAGGGAGAAAAATTCCGAGCCTATCTGACGAATGGAGTGAATGAAATGATTTCAAATCTGGAAGCAAAGGCATACGGCGCCGATCTGACCCTGACCATCGACCCCGCGCAGACGGCGGGCACTTTGTCCCCCTACCTGACGGGCGCCTGCATGGAGGATGTCAACCATGAGGTCTACGGCGGAATCTGGTCGCAGATGATCTACGGCGAATCCTTCGCCGAATCCGCCGGGAACACCAATCTGTCGGGCGATTTCGAGGCAGTGGACGGAAGCTGGACGGTGAAGGGCGATACCCTTGTCACCGAAAAGAAATCGGACGGCGCCAAATTGGTGGTAAAGGGAACCGAGTCCGAACAGGGTAGCTGTTCGGTGGATCTGATGCTGTCCGGAGAGGGTCCCGTCGGATTCATGCTGAAGGCCTCTTCGGTCCGTCCGGGAGCCGACAGCTTCTACGGCTACGAGATTGCCCTGGGCAACAATTTCCTGAGGCTTGCCAAGCATGAAAACAACTATACCCTGATCCGGGAGTATCCATGCGATGCCCCGCGGGGTCAGTGGGTCACTCTTCGGGTGGACTATACCCGGGATAGCATGAGCATCTATGTCAACTCGGAAAAGGTTGCCGATTATACCGATCCCAACCCCCTGACCGTCGGTTCTGTGGGACTTCGGGCATGGAACGCCGAAGCCCAGTGGACGAATCTGACCGTATCGGGCGTGGCGGTGGACTTTGTGGCCTCCGAATCGGCGCTGAACTGCTCCTCTGCATGGGATGCGGAACTGGTGGGCGGCGGACAGGGATCGGCGTCCCTGTGCTATGACAATGTATTCAAGGACGGACAGTCTCAGCGGCTTACCTATCAGGGAACCGGCGGAAAACTGGTGCTGTCCAATCTGGGTCTTGATCGCAAGGGCATGAGCTTTGTAGCCAATCAGCCTTACGAGGGCTATCTGTACGCTTCATCCGAGGCAGGATGCCGCCTGACGGTCACTTTGGAAAGCAGGGACGGAAGCAGGATCTATGCCGAAAAGACCGTTGAGGTCAAGGGCGGCTATCAGAAATACAGCTTTGAGCTGACGCCCGATACCATCGATCCGGCAGGAAGATTTGCAATTAGCCTTACCGAACAGGGTTCGGTGGATCTTGGATATGTCTATCTCCAGCCGGGCGATTGGGGACGCTATAAAGGTCTTCCGGTTCGGAAGGATGTGGCAGAGGCACTGGAGCAAAGCGGCATTACCGTTCTGCGCTACGGCGGCTGTATGGCAAACGCCGCCGAATACCGCTGGAAGAAGATGCTGGGGGCTCCCGAGAATCGCCCCATTTACACGGGTTGGTGGTACGGTAAATCCTCCAACGGATTCGGAATCGTGGATTTCCTCGATCTCTGCGAGGCACTGGGCGTTCTGGCGGTTCCCGATTTCAACAGTTATGAAAGCCCCGAGGATATGGCAGATTTTGTCCGCTTCGCTCTGGGAACCGATCCCGAGGACGAGTGGGTGAAGATGCGGATTGAGATGGGTCATCCCGAGCCGTATCATCTGACCATGATTGAGATCGGCAACGAAGAGAAGATCGACGCCGCTTATGCGAAACGCTTCAACGACATTGCCGACGCCGTCTGGGCGATTGCTCCCGATCTGACGCTGGTGGTAGCCGATTTTGCCTACAACCGGGTAATCACCGATCCCTATCACTTTACCGGAAGCGATTCGGGCATTACCACCCTTGCCAACCATAAGACCATCCTTGATCATGCGGTGGAAAAGGGAGGAACGGTCTGGTTCGATATCCATTGGTGGAGCGAGTCGGGAACCCAGCCTCACAGTTATATCGAGGCGGCACTGAGTCTGTATGCGAGACTGACCGAGATCTGCCCCGAGTCCGATCCCAAACTGTGCATTTTTGAGCTGAACGCCAACTCCCATACGCTGGAGCGGGCGCTGTGCAACGCCTATGCCATCAATACGGCAAGGCAGTACCCCGATATTTTCCCTATCATCTGCTCTGCCAACTGCCTTCAGGTGGACGAATGCAACGATAACGGATGGGATCAGGGCCTTGTGTTCATGAATTCGGACAGCGTCTGGCTTCAGCCGCCCGCCTATGCCGAAATGCTGTTTGCCGCATCCTATCAGCCGACTCTGCTGGAGACGGTCGATCCCAAGCCTTCGGCTCTTCATAGCTTCTCGGCGGCGGTGTCCGAGGATGGGAAAACGGTCAGCGTTGTGCTGATCAACCGTTCCGGCAGTGATCTGCGGGTTCTGCTGGACTGTGAAGGCATCGGCACAATCACGGTTCAGAGTTATGACGGCAGTCTGAAGGATGTGAACACGGCGCAAAGTCCTGTCGCATCTGTCCCCGGTCAGACCGAAACTCAGGACAGCCCCATCGTCACCTTGGGCGGATACAGCATTACCGTCGTGACGGTGACCGTCGGTTGAGCGGAGTATGTATCCCGTTCATGAAGTCGGATCAAACACAATCTGTTGATTGACCCAATCGGGTCGGCGCATGACAACTGCGCCGACCCGATTTTTCCGTCTGCTTGGGGTGCGGTCGGAGGAAGGGGCTGTTCTCTGTGCCGGTAGATTCCACTTTTTTACACATCTGCAACATTTTCGTAACAACATCAAAACAACTTGTCTGTACAATAAAAATAGACAGTTGTGGAGAAATTTCGAACCGATGGCGGAGGGATAAAAGCATGGATGATTATATTCGGTTTCAGGATGTGACAAAGATTTACGGGGACGGTGCAACAAAGGTTGTCGCCCTGAATAAAGTCACTTTTTCCATATCAAAGGGTGAATTCTGCGTTTTGCTTGGGTCGTCCGGCGCAGGGAAGACCACACTGCTCAATATGCTGGGCGGCATGGACACCCTGACCGACGGAAAGATCCTTTTCGACGGGCGGGATCTGTCCGGACTGAATAAAAGGGGACTGACCGAGTACCGCCGTCACGATGTGGGATTCGTATTTCAGTTTTATAATCTGATTCCCAATCTGACCGCACTCGAGAATGTGGAGATCGCCGCACAGCTTTGTAAAGATCCGATTCCTGCCGCAGAGGCACTGGATATGGTGGGATTGTCCGGGCGAAAGGACAATTTCCCCGCACAGCTGTCGGGAGGCGAACAGCAACGGGTGGCGATTGCAAGAGCACTTGCCAAAAATCCCCGTCTCCTGCTTTGCGATGAACCCACCGGTGCGCTGGACTACAAGACCGGAAAAGCGGTGCTGAAGCTGCTGTACGATCTCTGTCGGGAACGGGGAACGACGGTGGTCGTCATAACCCACAATCAGGCGATTGCCCCTATGGCAGACCGTGTGATCCGTATCCGAAGCGGCGAAATCGAGTCCAACCTCATCAATACCGAGGTTGTGCCCATTGATCAGATCGAATGGTAAGTATGGAATTCTTAAAGGAGGGGGAGAACGAAGCATGAAAAACATCGGAACCCTCGTGAAAATGACATGGAGAAGCATTCGTACTTCTCTCGGACGGTTTGCGGCACTGTTTCTGATCGTAGTACTCAGTGTCGGATTTTTTGCGGGACTGATGCTGTCCAGAACGGATATGCTGAAAACTTTTGACGAATATGCAAAGGATCAGCAGATGTATGATTATTGCCTGATATCCACATTGGGCTTTGATGAAGCGGATGAGGAGGCATTTTCCGAGCTGGACGGAGTCGCCTGTGCGGAAGGCTCCAAGTCGGTGGACGCTCATCTGACCCTGTCGGGCAATTCTCAACCCTACGAGTTGCTGTCCCTGCCTTCGCAGGTCAATCTGCCCACATTGAAAGAGGGAAGATTGCCACAAAATGAAAGCGAATGCGTCGGGGACTACGATGCCTTTACATCGGACGATATCGGTAAAACGATCACACTTTCCGATGAGAATTCCGATGAGGTGACCGATGCCTTGAACGGTAGCTGTTATACTCTTGTGGGATTGGTGGAAACGCCCGTTTATTTGGGAAACGATCGGGGGACTTCAACGACCTCCGGAAAAAGTCAGAAAGGCTTTCTTTTCTTGCTCCCCGAATGCTTTACCTCTGATGTTTATACCAAAGTCTACCTGCGCCTGACCGATGAAGAGGCAGTATACAGCGATGAATACGATGAGTTGATCGACCGCTACCGGTCTGCAGTGGAGGACTGCTGTGAAGAGCGTGCGCAAAAACGCTATGAGGATCTCCTTGCCGGCTTCGGATTGACCCCTGAGCTTGCCGAATCGTTTGGATGGAGCGAGCCGTCGGTTTATGTCCTGACCCGTTCGGAAAACTCGGGTTATGTGGGCTTTCGGAACAATACCTCCATTGTCAGCAGCATTGCCAATGTCTTTCCCGTGTTCTTCATCGTGGTTGCCATGCTGGTCTGCATCACTACCATGAGCCGAATGGTATCGGAGGAGCGGACCCAGATCGGAATGTTGAAGGCGATGGGCTTCACCGATAAGGCGATTGCGGGTAAATACCTTCTGTATGTAGGCAGTGCAACCGTGCTCGGATGGGCGGTGGGCTATTATCTCGGAACAAGGGTGCTGCCGCAGATCATCTGGTTGGCATACGGCGGAATGTATAATTTCGCACCCCTTTCCTACTGCTTCGATCCCCTGATTCTCTTCGGTACCCTTACCGTCGCACTGGCAGGAACCCTTTGCAGTACCCTTTATTCCTGCCGTCGGTCTTTGACCGATATGCCTGCAAGGCTGATCCGTCCCAAGTCACCCAAGGCGGGCAGACGGACGGTTTTCGAGCGGATCCGATTTTTCTGGAACCGTCTGTCCTTTTTGCAGAAGGTCTCAACGAGGAATATGTTCCGCTCCAAGAAAAAACTGGTCATGATGCTGGTTGGAGTGGGCGGATGCAGCGCGCTTCTGGTAACGGGCTTCGGAGTCCGTGATTCACTGATGCCAACCGGAGAGATTCAGTATGAGCAGATTCAGAAGTTCGATCTAACCGCAGAGCTGACCGATACGGACTCGGAAAGCGAAACGGTACTGGACGGCGTGGAAGGAATCCGGGACTATCTTCTTCATTCTGAAGAGCGGGTCGATGTACTGTCGCCGGACGGACTGCAATCGGTGACACTGCTTGGCTTTGACAGTGAGGATATCGGCGACTATCTTGCTCTGACCGACGGAAAACAGTCCCTGTCCCTTCCGAAGACGGGTGAGGTCCTGTTAAGCAGACAGGCGGCAGATCGTCTGGGACTGTCTGTCGGCGACAGCGTCAGTCTGCGCAGTGCCGATTCCGTATCCTGTACCGTAACGCTGTCCGGAATATTCGATCAGTATATAGACAACTATGCGATTGTGTCGGCAGAGACTTATGAACAGGAATTCGGCTCATGGGAGCCGACGACGGCATGGATTCTTTCGGACAAAGACTGCGATGATCTGGCAGAGATCCTGACGGAAACAGACGGAGTCAGCAGTGCAGTGCTTCAGTCGGACAAAAGGGAATCTGTCGACGGTTTTCTTGACTGTATGAACTATATTGTGTTCCTCATTATCGGTTTTGCGGGAGCCCTTGATTTTGTGGTGATCTATAACCTGACCAATATCAATCTGGAGGAGCGGATTCGGGAGATTGCAACCGTCAAGGTGCTGGGCTTTTATCCCAAGGAGACCGGTGCCTATCTGCTTCGGGAAAATCTGATTCTGTCTGCCATTGCCGGGCTTATCGGACTTCCTGCCGGAGTGCTGTTCCATCGCTTCGTCATGAGCGTCATTGATGTGGACGGAATGGTCTTCCCGATTCGTATCAACTGGATCAGTTATCTGCTGTCCTTTGCCCTGACGATGCTGTTTGCATTCCTGGTGAACCTGTTTATGAAGCGCAAGGTGGAAGGAGTACCCATGGCGGAGTCCTTAAAAACGGTGGAATAAGGCCGTACCCCGACCCCACTATCCGTCCGTTGTCCGAGAAGTTTTCTCCTTTCTGTATATTTGTCAATGATGTGAGACCAAAAAAAGCGAAAAAACAGCGAGTATCG
>JBJDZJ010000141.1:0-8862 GCA_051867915.1 Eubacteriales bacterium | reverse complement strand
TGGACGAAAACTTTTGCGCAATTTGCTAATCACTTTAGCTTTTTCGACAAGCTGACGCACGAAGTGCGTACACCGAAGCCGACTACCGTCCAAACTCATGCACAAAATGACGGCACGTCACCCTCATTTTTCATTCCCTTCTGTTTTTGCCCGAAAAAAACGGCAGAATTTTCGAAAAAGGCTATACAAATTCAAAAATGTATGGTATAATAGGTGTATATAATGTGCGGTCATAGCAACGCATATACATACTTGCCTTGCAGATGCTTTCTATCCCTGACAAGGGCAGACGATGTCGGATCCGCACGGCTCATTCAATATTGGCTGTTTTTTCATTGCCGGTGTGCGGAAAAAGCAGATCGGGTTCATTCCCGAACAGAGAAAGGTACGGTTTATTCCCATGAAGAATCCTTACGACAGAAAAAATCCCGATCGGAAATATGCGGCTCCTGTACCGTCAAAAGAGAATTCGGATGACGGGACCGAGTCCGGTATCCTCTACGGCAGAAATTCCGCCATGGAGGCGCTGAAAAGCGGAAAGACCATCGACAAGCTGTTCGTCCATGCAGGCGATCGGGAAGGTTCCATTACCGTGATTATTGCCAAGGCGAAGGCGGCGGGAATTCCGGTCATTGAGGTCACAAAGGAGAAACTGGACAGCCTGTCGGGAGGCGGGAATCATCAGGGTGTGGTCGCCATGACGGCGGGCGTAGACTATGTGGATCTGGACGCTCTGTTTGCCATTGCCGAAGAGAAGGGGGAGGCGCCCTTCTTCGTGATCGCCGACGGGGTGGAAGATCCCCACAATCTGGGCGCCATTATCCGATGCGCCGAGGGAGCGGGAGCCCATGGGCTGATTCTGTCCAAGCGGCACTGCTGTCCCATTACGCCGACGGTGGTCAAGGCGTCCGCCGGCGCCATCGAACATATGGCAGTTGCGAAGGTTCCGAACATCGTATCCGCCATCGAGGAGCTGAAGGACCGTGGGGTCTGGATCTACGGCGCAGAGGCCGACGGCAGTTCGCTGTATGAAACCGATCTGTCGGGAGCCGCCGCCTTTGTGGTCGGCAGTGAAGGGAAGGGAATCTCCAGACTGGTTCGGGAAAAGTGCGACTTCGTCCTGTCCATCCCTATGTACGGTCAGGTGAATTCCTTCAATGTCTCCTGCGCCGCCGCGGTTCTTCTCTGCAAGGCGGCAGAGGATCGGCATATGCGCAATAAATGAACCCGGAACGGGTAAACTGCCGACCGACCTTTTCGGAAAGCGTCGGGATGGAAAGATCAAGGGAAATGCAGAAAGGCATGGAATATCAATGAGCAACCGAGAGGATCAACAAAAAACCAGTGCGGGGGATTTGCTCCGACGGATCCGTTCCAATATGGGTCAGTCCGAAGAACCTCAAAACGGTGCCGGACAGCCGACGGATGAGAAAAGTGCCAACCCGGACTACAAAAAGGACGAGCCGGTTGTGCGTCGGAGCGAGGATCAGTCCGAGCCTCGGAGAGAGACCTTCTCTCTGGAGGAGTTTTACGGATTCAAGCCGTTGGTCAGCGGCACCCGATCCAATCCGGGACCCAGGAAAGAGAAGCCTCCGGTCAAGCGTCCTACCCGCAAAATTCCCAAGCAGGAAGAAAAGAAATCCCGAAAGGGGGACAATGAGTTTGATCTCATGTCTATTTTCGGCATGGAGGAGCGGGAAGAGCAGACCGATCGGGACTCCGAACCGGAGTTCGAAGAGGAAGATTATTACGAAGAGGATACCTTTTCCTTCCGAAAACCGAAAAAATATACCGAATATACCGATCCTTCCCAGAATAAGGAGCTTTTCGGAAGATATCGGAAGCGACTGTTCAAAATCTTCGCCGATCTGCTGATCTGTGTACTGCTTACCGTCCTGATTTTCGGTCTGGAGTACAGCAGTCTGCTTCCGTTCAATCTGCCCGCCTTCTTTTCCATCACCGTGTACCCGACCGTCGGAGTTTTGCTGGAACTTCAGATTCTGGTGCTGGGACTGGCTTTGAAATACCGGGACTTTTTCCGGGGCGGTCTGGAACTGATTACTGCCAAGGCTACGCCCGAAAGCGTCCTGTTCCTGACTACTTTTCTGACCGCTCTGTTCTACCTGATTCAGCTTTGGACCCATCAGACGGAGGTTCGCTTTTTCGGACTTCCCGCCATGCTGTCCCTCCTTTTGTATACCGTATACAGCCTGCTGATGTTGCTTGCCGAGCTTCACAGCTTCCGCATTGTCGCCGCCAAGTCCGAGAAAAGCGTTCTGTATCGGATGACCAAGGATGAGGCAAAAATGGAAATCGTCGAAATGAGTCGCTATCTCCCCTTCGGGAATAAGTATCTGTCGGTGACCAGAACCGAGAAGGTCGGAGGATTTTATAAGAATATCCATGCGCCGTCCCGGGTGAAGAGATGGTCCGGGATTCTGGTGCTGCTGTCGCTGATTGTTGCCGTCGGATTCGGTCTGTTCGGATTTTTCCGTTCGGGTAGCGGATTTGAAGGTCTTCTTACCGGTTATGTAACCCTTCTTCTCTGCCTTCCCATGTCGGTCTATTTCTATTACAGCTATCCTCTGTATCGCCTGTCTATGAGGGTAGGGGAGGAGGACAGTGCCGTCGTCGGCACTTCCGCATTGGAGGACTATATGCCCCCCGCCAATATCACCCTGAGCGACGCCGATATTTTCCCAAAACGAGGCGTTCATCTGGATCGGATCAAACTGTACGGAACCATGCCCTACGATAAGGTTCTTAGGTTCGCCGCCGCCGTGCTTTGCCCCGCCGGCGGATCCCTGAGCAAGGTGCTGGAGAGCATTATGGATTCGGATACCACCATCGACGACATGGAGTATCTGTCGGTATCGGACGACGGTATCGAGGCTGCGGTGGAGGGCAAGCATGTTCTCATGGGGACCTACCACTACATTGTCCGCAATCACCTGATGATGCCTGCCGACGGGGATACCCCCGACCGTGACTGCGTGAATATGTACATGGCGGTCAACAATGAGGTCACCGCCAAACTGGAGCTGACCTACCGTCCCGCCCCGACCTTCGCCAGAACCCTGAACGGGCTTTTCGATTCGGGTATGACGGTGGTCATCAAGACCTTTGATCCCAATATAGATCTGTCGATGCTGTGCAGTGTCCTGAACATCGACGAGAAAATGCCCATAAAGGTCATTCACACCCAGGACCCGCTGGAGCCGTATGAGGTCAGGGAAACGGTGGAAAGCTCTGTCGTAACCTTGGGCGGCATTCACAATCTGATGGAAACGCTGAACGCCTGCTCCAAGTCCCGTCATGTGATGGGCATTTGCATGACGCTGGCGGTCATCTCCATTCTGACGGCAGGCGTCGTCATGGGCGTGGTTCTGACCATGACCTCCGTCGCCAAGATTCCCGCACATTATCTGGCGCTGTATCAGCTGTTCTGGCTGATTCCCGGATTGATTATCACCAAGCTGTTTTCATGATACTGCGTCAACAGGAAAGGATTTCAATACATGATTCAAACAGATGAAAACCAAATACGACTTCTGAAAGAAAAGATTCTGAAGAGTGTGGAAAAGCCGGGACGGTACATCGGCGGCGAGTTCGGCGAGATTCTGAAGGATAAATCGAAAATCAAAGCTCGGTTTGCCTTCTGCTTCCCCGATTCCTATGAGATCGGAATGTCCAATCTGGGCATACGGATTCTGTACGGGTCGCTGAACCGATTCGATGACATCTGGTGCGAACGCACCTACTGCCCGTGGGTCGATATGGAGGAAAAGCTGAGGGAATACAACCTGCCTCTGTGGGCGCACGAATCGGGCGACCCTTTGAAGGACTTCGATTTTCTGGGCTTCACCCTTCAGTATGAGCTTTGCTATACCAATGTGCTGACCGTTCTCGATCTTGCCGGGATTCCCCTTCTGGCAAAGGATCGGAGCGAGTCCGATCCCATCATCATCGGCGGCGGTCCCTGCACCTATAACGCCGAGCCTCTTTGCGACTTCTTCGACATTTTCTCCATCGGAGAGGGCGAGGACGCCCTGCCCGAAATCTGTCGGCTATATATAAATATGAAGGAAAACGGCAGCTATACCCGATCCGCCTTCCTTCACGAAGCGGCAAAACTGCCCGGATTCTATGTCCCCTCCCTGTATGAGGTTCGTTACAAGGAGGACGGCCGCATCGAGTCCTATACGCCCGTCTGCGATGATATTCCCAAACGGATCCGCAAGCGGATTATGAAAGATATGGATGCGTCCTACTATCCCGACAAGGTGGTCATGCCCTATATTGAGACGGTGCAGGATCGGATCATGCTGGAGGTCTACCGGGGCTGTATCCGCGGATGCCGCTTCTGTCAGGCGGGTATGACCTATCGCCCCGTTCGGGAAAAATCGGTGGAGACCCTGAACGCTCAGGCCGAAACCCTGTACAAAAATACCGGTTATGACGAGATCTCCCTGTCCTCCCTGTCCATCTCCGACTACACCTGTATTGATGAGTTGACCACCCGCCTGCTGGAATGGACCGATGACGCCAAGGTCAATCTGTCTCTGCCCTCTCTGCGGGTCAACAGCTTCACCCCCGAACTGATGGAGAAGATTTCCTCGGTTCGTGCTTCCGGCATTACCTTTGCCCCCGAGGCGGGAACCCAGAGACTTCGGGATGTTATCAACAAGTGCCTGACCGAAGAGGATCTGCTCCGCGCCTGCAATGTGGCATTCGACTACGGGAAGAATACCGTCAAGCTCTATTTTATGAACGGACTTCCCACCGAAACCGATGAGGACATCCGGGGAATTGCCGATCTTGCCAAACGGGTGGTGGATGCCTATTACGCCAATCCCCATTCCAAACGCCAAAAGCCTCCCACGGTCACCATATCGGTCGCCTGCTTCATTCCCAAGCCCGATACCCCCTTCCAGTGGGAGCCTCAGTGCGATATGGAGGAACTGAAGCGCAAGCAGCAGGTTCTCTTTGATCGGGTGGCAAAATATAAGCATGTCACCTACCGTTGGCACGACGCCAAGGTCAGCCGGATCGAAGGCGTCTTCGCCAGAGGCGACAGACGGCTGGGCAAAGCCCTGCTTCTGGCTCACGAGCGGGGCATGAAGTTCGACGGCTGGGACGAATTCTTCGACTACGACAAATGGCTTCAGGTTTTCGCCGACTGCGGTGTCGACCCCGCCTTCTACGCCAATCGGAGGTACGACCCCGATGAGGTGCTGGCATGGGACATCATCGACTGCGGCGTGACCAAATCCTTCCTCCTGCGGGAGAGACAGCGGGCCTATGAGGGCAGGACGACGCCCAACTGTCGGGAGCAGTGCAACGGCTGCGGAGCCAATACATTGGGAGGTGAGCGTTCATGCTGTCCGAAGGCGCAGTGAGAATCCGTTTTCGCAAAACGGGAAAAATCAAATACATCTCCCACCTGGATCTTTGCAGAACCCTGAAAACGGCGTTCGTTCGGGCGGGGATTCCCATCTGGTATTCCGAAGGCTTCAATCCCCGACCCAAAATGGTCTTTGCTCTGACCGTATCGGTGGGCAGTGAAAGCCGGTATGAGATTCTGGACATACGCATCACCCGTCCCATGGAGGAACGGGAGTTCAAGGAAAGGCTGTCTTCTGCTCTGACCTCCGATATAACCGTCGACAGCGTATACATTCCCCATACCAAGCTCACCGATGTGGCATACTCATCCTATGATGTTACGCTGGAAGAGGAGATGACCGAGGATTTTCTGGAGTCTCTTCTTTCCGGTCCCATGATCGTCTCCAAGCACAGCAAAAAGGGTGATCTGGACACCGACATCCGCCCCATGATCCGGGAGATTACCCTCGACGGCAAGGTTCTGCATATGATTCTCGCCGCCGCACAGGGAAATACCCTGAATCCCGACTATGTCATGAAGGCGATCAATGCCGCCGGCGGCAATCGGTATGAGGATTATTCCGTCATGCGGACGGCAATCCTGAACGCCGATCTGACCCCGTTTCGATGAAAATGCCGAAAATCCCGCCCGAAAATCGGAATCATTCCGATTTTCGGGCGGAAATTCTGATTAAACGGCTTTGCCTTTGGGCAATACTGACGAAAGCCGACCTTTCTGCTTGGATGATCTCACAAAAAATATGAACGATTTGTAAATATTGAAAAAATTACCCGAAAAACGCCAAAAAAACGAAAAACCCCCTTGATTTTTTTTTCGGGGTGTGATATAATCTTTTCTGCTTGATGCGTAGATGGCAAAAGTTGCTGAAAAACAGGTCCGAAAACCCAAAACTGCGGATCTGACAGGTAATTTTGCCGGAGTATGTCCGACAATCGGGCGAGGCAGAGCCGATATGATGTACGGCGTATGTTGTTTTGGAAACCGAATCCGAACAGAGCGGTAGAGAGTTGCACCGCAGTTCGGTTTTCTGATGAAGAAACAGGAAACGCACGGAACGGTGTAAAGGTTCTGAGCCTCCGGTATACAATTTAAAGGAGGAAAAGCAAATGGCTACTAGTGAAAAGGTGAGAATCAGACTGAAGAGCTACGATCACACCCTGATCGATCAGGCTGCCGAGAAGATCGTGGAAGCGGCAAAGCGCAACGGCGCCGTTGTTTCCGGACCTATCCCGCTGCCTACCGAGCGTGAGGTTGTAACCATTCTCCGCGCCGTACACAAGTACAAGGACAGCAGAGAACAGTTCGAAATGAGAACTCACAAGAGACTGATCGACATCATCAAGCCTTCCCAGAAGGTTGTTGAAGCCCTTCAGACCCTCGAACTTCCCGCCGGCGTTGAGTTCGAAATCAAGCTTTAATCGAAGGATTAAACGAATCGCATCGGCGAAAGTTTTGTGTCAAGTTGGCAGACCTAAAACGCCAACCAATAACGAAAACTTGGAGGAAAAAATCAATGCAAAAAGGTATTATCGGTAAGAAGATCGGCATGACCCAGATCTTTGACGAAAAGGGCAATGTAACCCCTGTAACCGTAATCGAAGCAGGTCCCTGCGCAGTAACGCAGATCAAGACCACCGAAACCGACGGCTATGACGCTGTTCAGCTCGGTTTCGAAACAGAAAAGGCAAAGAATGTTACCAAGCCTCAGGCAGGCCTTTCCAAGAAGACCGGCGTAGAAGTGAAGAAACATCTCAAGGAATTCCGCCTCGATGACATTTCCGGCTATAAAGTAGGCGATACCGTCACCGCTGACATTTTCGCAGCAGGTGAAAAGGTCGACGTTACCGGAATGACCAAGGGACGCGGATACACCGGCGCCGTTAAGCGCTGGAACAGCAAGACCCTGAGAATGACGCACGGTACCGGTCCTATCCACCGTCAGCCCGGTTCTATGGGTGCAAACTCGACTCCTTCGAGAATCTATAAGAACAAGCACATGGCAGGTCAGTACGGTAACGAACAGGTCACTGTTCTGAATCTTGAGGTTGTCAAGATTGACGCTGAGAAGAACATTCTTGCGGTAAAGGGCGCAATCCCCGGAGCCCGCGGCGGTATCGTATTTGTTCGCAATACCGTAAAGTCTAAGTAAGGAGGAAGAAACGATGCCGAATTTGAAGGTTGTTGATATGGCAGGCAAAGAAGTCGGAGCCGTAGAGCTTTCCGACAGCGTATTTGCAGTAGAGCCCAACACGGCTGTTCTGCACGCTTATGTCAGAGCCTACCTTATGAATCAGAGACAGGGCACACAGTCTACTCTCACCCGCACCGAGGTTTCCGGCGGCGGCAAGAAGCCCTGGAAGCAGAAGGGTACCGGCAGAGCAAGACAGGGTTCTACCCGCGCTCCTCAGTGGACCCACGGCGGAGTCGCACTGGGACCCAAGCCCAGATCCTACAGAATTTCCATGAACAAGAAGGTCAAGAGAATCGCTATGATCTCCGCTCTCTCCGCAAAGGTTGCGGCCGGCGAGATGATCGTGGTTGACAAGATCGAGACCGCAGAATTCAAGACCAAGACGATGGTTGCTATGCTTTCCGCAATCGGTGCGGCTAAGAAGACCCTGGTTGTCCTTCCCGAAGTGGATATGAAGGTCATCAAGTCTCTTTCCAATATCGAAGGCGTAAAGTCCTCTCAGGCATCCAATGTCAATGTATACGACATTCTGAACTGCGACAGCCTTGTTGTGGTTGAGAGCGCCGCAAAGCAGATTGAGGAGGTTTATGCGTAATGAAGAATGCATACGATATCATTCTTGCTCCCGTAATCACCGAAGCAAGCATGGACGGCATTGCGAATAAGAAGTATACATTCCGTGTTGCTTCCGATGCTACCAAGGCCGATATCAAGCATGCTGTCGAGACTGCTTTCAAGGTAACGGTCAAGAGTGTAAATACCATCACCATGAAGAGAAAGCCCAAGACCGTCGGACGGTACGCCGGATACACCGGTGAGTGGAAGAAAGCGGTAGTAACCCTGACTGCTGACTCCAAGACCATCGAGTTCTTCGACGGTATGATGTAAGAGGGAGGAGACAGATAATGGCAGTTAAGGTATACAAGCCTACAACACCCGGCAGAAGACAGATGTCTGTTCCGTCTTTTGACGAGGTTACCAAGTATGAGCCTGAAAAGTCTCTGCTTGCCGTAAAGAAAAAGCACGCCGGCAGAAACAGCTACGGCAGAATCACGGTTCGCCATCAGGGCGGCGGAAATAAGGTTAAGTACAGAATCATCGACTTCAAGCGCCGCAAGCTGGATATGCCCGCAACGGTTATCGGAATCGAGTACGACCCCAACAGAACCGCATATATCGCACTGATTGAGTATGAGGACAAGACCAGATCCTATATCATCGCTCCCGCAGGACTGACTGCAGGCTATGTAATCATGACAGGCGA
>JBJDZJ010000140.1:0-8910 GCA_051867915.1 Eubacteriales bacterium | reverse complement strand
TACGAATAACATACTTGACAGGCAGCGATGCCTGACTTGCAGACTTGCAAGCCGGATCGGAATCGGATCCGGCAATCGCAGGAAAGGATGAACTCCATGACAAATCCCAATGTACGGCAGTCGGACAGCACCGATGATCGGCGGGAAGGGGAAGATTTTGCCCAAAGCCTCGCAGAACTGACCCCCGATCAGATGAAAATCCGCAGGGCTGCGCCGAAGAAGAAACCTTCGGAGCGATTCTTTGCCGTATTCCGTCTTCTGATCATCGTGGCGTGTCTCGGGGTCTTTGTCTATTGCTCCGTTACTCTGGTGCAGAATCTTCTGGACTATGCAGAGGCACAGGATTATTACGACAAGCTGGTTGAAGAGATCTGGAATCAGGAGGGCGATCTGACCGATAATCCCTACGGCGATGTGATCTTCTCCGAGCGGGACTATTTTTACGGCACGACAGCCGACTATGCTTCGTCTCAGAGTCAGTCGGGTTCCAATGCGGGCTTTGTTTCTGTGGACAGCGATGAAATGCTTCTTCTCAAGGCAAAGTTGGGTGCGCTGTATGCCCAGAACAACGATTTCATTGCCTGGATCACCATCCCCGACACCATCATCAATTATCCGGTTGTTCTGACCGATGATAATGAGTATTATCTCAACCACAATTTTCAGGGGGACTTTCTGATTGCCGGCACCATTTTTGCCGATTACCGAAACAGTGCCAATCTGATGGACAATTACAACACCATTCTTTACGGTCATAATGTTCAATCGGGAACCATGTTCAGCAGTCTGGGCAATTATTTCACAAAATCCTTCTTCAACGCCCACCCCTATATTTACCTTTATACCATGGACGGCATCTTCGTCTATGAAGTGTTCAATGTCAGCAAGGTCTCCAGCTCCAGCGACTATATCCGTACCTATTTCAAAACGCCCGAGGATTTTGTGGCATTTGCCGAAGATAAAGCAGCGTCTTCCGTTTTCGTCAAGGAGGATCTCACCTTTACCGGAGACGATCGGATTCTGACGCTGTCCACCTGTACCAACGCCCACAATCCGGCGGAACGCTACTGCATTCAGGCAATACTGGTAGAGGTTCGCAAGTAATGATTGAGTTCTGTCCCGCATGCCGCTCTCCATCGGCAGACGGGAAAACGGTTTGATAAGATTAAGAAAGAAATGGTAGTATGCGATGGAAATATCTGTAGTTATCCCCATGTATAATGAAGCAGGTGTGATCGGACAGTCGGCACAGACCCTGTGGGACACCCTGAACCGTGATTTCGGAGCGGGCCATTTTGAGATTCTGTTCGTCAGCGACGGCTCTTCCGACGGCTGTGACGGCATCATTTCCAATTTTGCCGCAGAACATGACGCCGTCCGGCTGATTGCCTATACGCCCAACCGGGGCAAAGGGTATGCGGTCAGACAGGGAATGCTTGCCGCCAAGGGCGATCTTGTCCTGTTCACCGACAGCGATCTGGCATACGGAACCGATATTATCAAGGTTTTTTACGACAGTTGGAAGAAAAACGGCTACGATGTGCTGATTGGTTCCCGCGCCATGGCGGGCGGCGGTTATGACAGCTACACCTTCCTGCGCAAATTCATGTCCAAGGCGTACCTGAAGGTCATCGGAGTCGCCGCCGGATTTCACCACAGCGATTCTCAGGCGGGACTGAAGGCCTTTTCGGGTGAATATGCCCATCGGATTTTCTCCCTCTGCCAGGTGGATCGCTTCGCCTTCGATCTGGAAGCACTGATGATTGCCGACCGCATGAAATGCCGCATCGGCGAGATTCCCGCCAAGGTTCTCAATCACGGAGAATCCAAGGTCAGCCCTGTCAAGGACGCCCTCAATATGCTCTCCCAGGTCCGGAAAATCAAAAAACGGGTTCGGGAACTGCCTCTATAAAAGATTTCCCTTAATTTATGCCTGCTTTTTTACCCTTCCGCAAACGGTTTGTCTGCGGAAGGGTTCCTTTATGGGATCCCCGATTCGCAGGACGGTACGGGAGTGTTTTGAAGGGAAGGATTGGCAGTCCTGCCGTCTCGCAGCCCTGTTTGAGCGGTCTGACTCTTTTTTTGCTAAAAAAATCCGATGTTTACAAAATGTTCATAAAATACGCTATATTTCGTCGCACATTTATGGTAAATTAGAATCACAGTTTAGCACTTGAACCGTTTGAGTGCTAAAATCAAAGGAACGGCAAAGGCACGGAAGACAGTCAAAGCGCCCTTGCGGTCGGAAAGGAGAGGATTGCATGATTCGGGATGACGGAACGCTCAGCGAGCGGAAAAAGATGATTCTGAAGGCCATCGTGGACGCCCATATCGCCTGCGGAGAACCGGTGGGTTCGAAATACCTTTCCCAGAATCAGCAGATCGCTCTTTCCTCTGCTACCATTCGGAATGAATTGGCGGAGCTGACCGAGATGGGCTATCTGATTCAGCCCCATACATCGGCAGGCAGAGTTCCTTCCGAGCAGGGCTACCGCTTCTATGTGGATTCGCTGATGCAGGCCTACAATATGACGGCAGGAGAGATCCGGGGACTCAACGAGATGCTGAAGGATCGCACCGCCGAGCTGGATCGGATCATCGACAGTGCCGGAAAGCTGATTTCCTCTATGACCCACTATCCGGCAATCGCCGTTCACTCCTTCCCGTCAAGACAGACGGCCAGATGTATCAATCTGATGCTGCTGGACGAACACGAATTTCTGGTCATTGTCCTGATTTCGGAGAATAATATCAAGACCCGGCATCTTCACAGCAATCTTCCTTTGGATGTCGATATTCTGAAACAGATTCAGGATGTGCTGAACCGAAGCGTTACGGGAAGGGAACCGGATAAGCTGACCCTCGCTGAAATGTTTTCCATTGAAGAGAGCCTGGGCGGCTATCGGGATCTGGCGGCGCCGATTATCAAATGCGTGTATGAGGTGCTGGAGGAAGAAAGCAAGAGCGATTTGTCGGTTACCGGCGTCGACCGTTTTCTGGAGTATCCGGAGTTTACCGAATTGGGAAGACTTAAGGATATGCTGGGAATGCTGTCGGATAAGAAAAATCTTCTTTCCCTTGTGGAAAGCTCCGCCGACAGCGACGATGTGAACATTTATATCGGAAGCGAGAATACCGCCGATAAGAACGGCGACTCCACCGTTATCGTGAAAACCATCACGGTAGGCGGAAAGCCGGTCGGGGCCATCGGCGTCATCGGACCCTGCCGTATGGACTATTCGAAGGTGGTATCCACCATGAAGACCCTGTCCAAAACCATTTCCGATATGATCAGCAACAGCCGATCGCTTCCGGAAGGCCCTCCGGGAAGCCGTCCGACAGGAGGGAGCGTTCCGCAATTGGGACGAATAGACGATAAGAAAGGAAGGACCAGTCAATGATTCCCGACGAAACAAAACAGCAGACACCTGATCCCGAAACAGAGCAAGCCGGTCAAACCGAAACGGCCTGTCAGGAAGATCAGAAGGTAAATGAATCCGCACAATCCGCACAGCAGACCGGATCTTCGTCAGAAGAGCCTCGGGATGATAAGAAGAGCGATAAAAAGCTCAAAAAAGAATGCGCCGAACTGAAGGATAAGCTGGCAAAGGCAGAGAGCAAGAATGCCGAGCTTGGCGAAAAGTATCTTCGCCTGATGGCGGAATACGACAATTTCCGGAAACGCTCCGCAAAGGAAAAGGACGGCATTTATGCCGACGCCTACACCGATGCGCTGAAGGCGATTCTTCCGGTGATTGACAACCTGGAACGGGCAGTTCAGTTCTCCGAAGGAGATAAGGTTGTGGAGGGCGTGAAAATGACGCTCAGCCAGTTTACCTCCGCACTGGAGAAAATGGGCGTGGAGGAAATCCCCGCAGAAACCTTCGACCCCAGGGTCCACAATGCCGTTATGCACATTGAGGACGACAATTACAGGGAAGGACAGATCGTAGAGGTCTTCCAGAAGGGCTACCGGAAAGGCGACAAAATTGTTCGCTTTGCCATGGTAAAAGTTGCGAACTAGAGAATCATTTAAGGTATTTTCGTAAGGTTCGCAAGATATAATAGATCAAAAGAAAAAATCAGTAAGAGAAACTAAGTTTTGGAGGATAAAACTATGTCTAAGATTATCGGTATTGACCTTGGTACTACCAACAGCTGCGTAGCAGTATTTGAGGGCGGCGAGCCCGTTGTTATTCCCAATCCCGAAGGTGCGAGAACCACCCCTTCGGTTGTCGGCTTCTCGAAGACCGGCGAAAGAATGGTCGGCCAGGTTGCTAAGCGTCAGGCCATCACCAACCCCGACCGTACCGTCATCTCCATTAAGAGAGAGATGGGCAAGAATTATAAAGTCACCATTGACGACAAGACCTATACGCCTCAGGAAATTTCCGCAATGATTCTGCAGAAGCTGAAGTCGGATGCAGAGGCATATCTTGGCGAGAGCGTTTCCAAGGCGGTTATCACGGTTCCCGCATACTTCACCGACGCACAGCGTCAGGCTACCAAGGACGCAGGCAAGATCGCAGGTCTGGAGGTTCTCCGTATCATCAACGAGCCTACCGCCGCTGCTCTTGCATACGGCATGGATAAGGATGTCAACCAGAAGATCATGGTTTACGACCTGGGCGGCGGTACCTTCGATGTATCCCTGCTGGAGATTTCGGACGGCGTCTTTGAGGTTCTGGCAACCGCAGGTAACAACCGTCTGGGCGGCGACGACTTCGATAAGCGGGTCATCGACTGGATTGCCGATGAGTTCTCCAAGGAGAACGGCGGAATTGATCTGCGCAAGGATAAGATGGCGCTCCAGCGTCTGAAGGAAGCCGCAGAGAAGGCAAAGATCGAACTGTCCGGTATGACCACCACCGAAATCAATCTGCCCTTCATTACCGCAGACGCCACCGGCCCCAAGCACTTCAACGCAACCCTGACCAGAGCCAAGTTTGATTCCCTGACCAAGGATCTGGTTGAAGCAACCATGGGTCCCACGAAGCAGGTACTCCGTGACTCCGGACTGTCTGTCGGACAGATCGACAAGGTTCTGCTGGTGGGCGGTTCCACCCGTATTCCCGCCGTTCAGGAAGCCGTCAAGGCGTTCATCGGCAAGGATCCCTTCAAGGGCATCAACCCTGACGAGTGCGTGGCCATCGGCGCCGCTGTTCAGGCAGGTGTTTTGGGCGGAGAGGTCAAGGATCTGCTCCTGCTGGATGTAACGCCTCTGTCCCTGGGTATCGAAACCCTGGGCGGCGTCTTCACCCGTATCATCGACCGCAACACCACCATTCCCGCAAAGAAGAGCCAGATCTTCTCCACCGCAGCCAACGGTCAGACCTCTGTTGAGATTCATGTTCTCCAGGGCGAGCGTGAGATGGCAGCAGGCAATACCACGCTGGGAAGATTCGTGCTGGACGGCATCGCTCCCGCTCCCCGCGGCGTACCTCAGATCGAAGTTACCTTCGATATCGACGCCAACGGTATTGTAAATGTATCGGCAACAGATAAGGGAACCGGTAAGGAACAGCATATCACCATCACCTCCTCTACCAATATGAGCAAGGAGGACATTGATAAGGCGGTTCGTGAGGCAGAGAAGTTCGCCGATGAGGATAAGAAGCAGAAGGAAGCTGTTGAGACCCGCAACCGTGCGGAATCCATGGCACTGGAAGCAGAGAAGACGCTCAATGAGGTCGGAGATAAGGTTTCGGAGTCCGATAAGCAGCCTCTGAGAGATGCTGCCGCAAAGGTCAACGAGGTTCTGAAGTCGGGCAGCGTTGAGGAAATCAAGGCAGCAGGAGACGCATTGGAGCAGGCCTTCTATAAGTTCTCCGAGAAGCTGTATTCCGCTCAGGGCGGCGCACAGGGTCAGGGCGCAGGCTTCGATCCCAACAATATGGGCACTTCCGACAACGGTCAGCCCAACGATCAGGGCTACTACAACGCCGACTTTGAGGATAAGTCCAACAATTAAACCGGGCGTACACTGCACGGTCAAGAGGCAATCAACGGGATGCCGCAGACTCCTGCGACATCCCGTCAAGTCGGTTGTTGCCTTTTGATGATTGTTTGCAAAGCAAAGGAGAAACGGCATGGCTGACGAAAAAAGGGATTATTATGAGGTGCTTGGACTGCAAAAGGGTGCAAGCGCCGATGAGATCAAGAAGGCATACCGCACCCTGGCGAAGAAGTACCATCCCGACATGAATCCCGGGGATAAGGATGCGGAGCGACATTTCAAGGAGGTCGGAGAGGCATATGAAGTGCTGTCCGATCCCGATAAAAAAGCAAAATATGACCAATACGGATTTGCCGGTGTGGATCCCAATATGGCGGGCGGCGAAGGCTTCGGCGGTTTCGGCGGAGGCTTCGGCGGCGATTTCGGCGATCTGGGCGACATCTTTTCCTCCATTTTCGGAGGCGCAGGCGGTTCAAGCGCACGCAGAAACGGACCCATCCGTGGGGACGATCTGCAAATGGAAGTGGTCATTTCCTTTGAAGAAGCCGTCTTCGGATGCAAGAAGGAGATCAACTACAAGCGGATTGAGAAATGTCCGACCTGTAAGGGAAGCGGTGCGGCGGCAGGCACGACGGCGGAGACCTGTACGGTTTGCGGCGGTAGTGGGCAGGTCCGCTTTACACAGCGCACCATGCTGGGCATGATGCAGTCGACCAAGACCTGCGATTCCTGCCACGGCAGCGGTAAAATCATCAAGAATCCCTGCTCCTACTGTAACGGAAAGGGACTGGTCCGCCTGAACAAGAAGCTGGATCTGACCATTGAGGAAGGCGTGGAGGACGGAACCCCCATTTCCATCAGAGGCTACGGTAACGACGGCAGAAACGGCGGTTCCGCAGGCGATCTGATCGTCTTTGTACGGGTTCGTCCCAGCAAAACCTTCGTCCGGGACGGCAACGATGTTTACTGCGAGTTCCCGATTTCCTTCGTGGATGCGGCTCTGGGCGCCGATGTGGACATTCCCACGCTGGTTGAGGGCGAGACGGTTCGCTATCACATTCCGGAAGGAACTCAGACGGGAACCAAGTTTACGATTCGGGGCAAGGGAATCAAGCAGTTCAGAGGCAAATATTACGGTAATCTGATCTTTACGGTCAGGGTTGAGACCCCCACAGGTCTGAATGAGGCTCAGAAACAGTGTCTGCGAGACTTCGCCGAAGCCTGCGGCGGAGCGGCAGGAACCGGTAAAAAATGGGGAAATCGGAAGAAAAAGTAAAAATTACGGAATTTGAGCCGCTTTGACGCCAAAAGGAGCGGAAAGGCGGCAAAAATTCAGGCAATAAGAAAGGTAGGGCATTTTGATGGAAAACGATTGGACACAAATCAAAGTCACCTGTAAGCATAAGGATCTGGACGAGCTGTGCGCCGTCATGAGCATGTTGGACAACGGGCTGATGATCGAGGATTTCAGCGACATCGACGAAAACCTCAAGCCCATGTACGGTGAACTGATCGACGACAGCATCCTGAAAGCGGATCCCGATGTGGCATCTGTCAGCATATTTGTTCCCAAGGAGAAAAATTATCCCGATTACCTTGCCTTTCTGAACGACCGCCTGCCTGCGCTGGGTCTGGACTGTCAGATCAGCGTCGAGGGGCTGAAGGAAGAGGACTGGTACAATGCCTGGAAGGCAGGCTACGAGCCGGTTCATATCGGAAATCACCTGACGGTGATTCCCGCATGGCAGGAATATCAGGCAAAAGAGGACGAGATCACCATCCGGATGGATCCCGGAATGGCATTCGGTACGGGCACCCACGAAACCACCCGTCTGTGTGCGGCAATGGTGGAAAAGCATATGCCCAAAGGGGCAAGGGTACTGGACATCGGGACGGGAAGCGGAATTCTCTCGCTGTTTGCCCTGAAGCTGGGTGCATCGTCTGCCAACGCTTACGACATTGATCCCGTTGCCGTCCGAGTGGCAAGAGAAAACGCCGCAGACAATCAGGTGGAGGGATTCTTCTGCGATACCTCGGATCTGCTGAAAAATGTGGATCTTTCCAACGGTCCCTACGGTTTCGCTATGGCAAATATTGTCGCCGATATACTGATCCGGATGTCGGGGGATGTGAACCCGTACCTTGCCGAGGGTGCCAAGCTGGTCTGCTCGGGCATCATCGAGGATCGGTGCGAGGATGTGAAGGCGGCAATGGAGGCGGCGGGACTGACCCTTTGTGATGAAGATTCCGAGAACGACTGGAAGGTTCTCGTATTTGAAAAGAAGACAACTGCGTCATGATCGCTCTTTCCCGTGTCGCCGTACAGGCGGTGCGGGATTTTTTTTGATGGCTTTCGGAAAAAGAAGGAAAGTGTAAGGAAATCTGTGAAATTCGTACTTGACAAGTGTCCTTTTATGTGCTATAATAAAAGAAATATAAACGACATATGAAAAGAAGGAGATCCCCATGAAAAAGATTCTGACCCTTGCAGTGCTGTTTGCGCTTTCGCTGACCGTCGTTGCCTGCGGCGGTAAAAATAACGATCAGACAACGGACAGCACGACAACAGGTACTGTTTCAACATCCGCACCCGATACGACGACTTCTGCCAATAATCCTACGACGACGAGCAGTTCGTCGACCGGTACACCTTCCGCCACCACGACCGTTCCCGGCGATACCAAGCCCCAAACGACCGAATCGCCTGCGCCTGTTACAACGCCGGACACGCCCTCGACAGAGGATCCTGCCGTTACCACGAAGGCGCCCGAGCAGTCTGAAGAACCTGCGCAGACCACGACATCCATTCAGGTCGGCGCCGAGACCGACGATTCCGGCTGGGGTCAGTTGATTCCGCTGGGCTGATCGGTACTATATTGAAAATCCTGTCTGCATATACTGAACTGCCCCAAATTGTGCGGACAGTACAAAAAGTCCCCTTTTGGTAGAAAATA
>JBJDZJ010000139.1:0-9182 GCA_051867915.1 Eubacteriales bacterium | reverse complement strand
AACGGCTTTGGACAATTTTACCTCTGTTGTGAAGGTAATTAGACTTTTTCGACAGGCTGAAACGCAGAACAGCACTATGTGCCGTTCTGCGTTTAAATGTATCTGTTATTTCGTAATATATCCTTTTGCACACAGAAGCTCTGCAATCAGAACAGCGCCGCCTGCCGCACCGCGGAGGGTATTGTGAGACAGTCCGACGAATTTGTAATCAAAGACGCTGTCCTCACGCAGTCTGCCGATGGAGACGCCCATTCCGCCGTACAGATTCCGATCCAGAGTCGATTGCGGACGGTTATCTTCCTCAAAGTAAGTCAGGAACTGCTTGGGCGCACTGGGAAGTCCCAGTATCTGAGGCTCACCTTCATAGCTGTGCCAGCACTCCAGAATCTCCTCTTTGGTCGGCTTCTTGTTGAAGTTTACGAAAACAGCGGCAGTGTGACCGTCGGTGACGGGAACACGGATACACTGAGTGGTAATCAGGGGAGCGGATGCCTTGACAATTTTTCCGTCCTCAACCGTTCCCCAGATTCTCAGGGGTTCCTGCTCGCTCTTCTCTTCCTCTCCGGAAATGTAAGGGATGACATTGTCGATCATCTCGGGCCACTCACGGAAGGTCTTCCCGGCGCCCGAAATCGCCTGATAAGTAGTGGCAACCACAAGGGTGGGTTCAAACTTCAGAAGGGGACTCAAGGCAGGTACATAGCTTTGGATGGAACAGTTGGGTTTCACGGCGATAAAGCCTTTGGCGGTACCCAGCCGCTTTCTTTGTGCGGCGATGACATCCAGATGCCCGGGGTTGATCTCGGGGATCACCATGGGAACATCGGGCGTCCAGCGATTGGCACTGTTGTTGGACACTACCGGAATTTCGGCTTTTGCATAGGACTCTTCCAGCGCAAGAATGTCGGACTTGGGCATATTTACGGCGCAGAATACGAAATCTACCCGATCCTTGACCACAGAAGGATCGGAAGAATCCAGAACCGGCATATTCTTATATTTTTCGGGCAGTTCGGAGGTCATTTTCCATCTGCCCTCAACTGCTTTTTCGTAGCTTTGACCGGCGCTTCTGCCGCTGGCAAGAAGTGCGGTTACTTCAAACCAGGGATGATCGGCAAGAAGTGTGAGAAAACGCTGTCCGACCATGCCGGTGCAACCGATTACACCGACTCTGTATTTCGTTGTCATATTGAAAACACCTCATTTGTTCAGTCAATTTCTCCTATTATAGCACCGAGGATGGCTTTCTGTCAATGGATTTTTGAAAAAAAATGAAGTTTATGAAAGTATCCTATAATTTTTGCAGGAATCGCTTGACAAATTATCAAAAATGTAGTATGATAATCTATGTATCGCTGTGGGATGAGGTCATCCCCGGACGGAGGTTATGGTATGGCAAAAAGTATGACCGCTTACGGAAGAGCGCAGGGTGTTCTCGGCGGCAAAAAGATCACGGTTGAGCTAAAGAGCGTCAACAGCCGGTATTTTGATCCCCAGATTCGGATCAGTCGGGCATATTCCTCCCTGGAGGAAAAGCTGAAGGCAAGAGTTCAGTCCGAGATCTCCAGAGGAAAGATTGATATTTCCCTGTTTGTTGAAGTTTTGGAAAATACCGAATGCGAGATCCGTCTGGATCATGCCTATGCGGCGGGCTATCTCAAAGCCCTGGCCGATCTTCGGGATACTTTCGGACTTGCAGACGATATTTCGGTTATGAAGGTTGCGCAAAACAAGGACATCTTCACCTTTGTCACCCCCGAGGTCTCTACCGATCAGCTTTGGGAGGAAGTCCTTCCCATTGTCGATCAGGCGCTTGACTCTTTCCACACCATGCGTGCTATGGAGGGTGAAAGACTGAAGAACGATCTCATGCAGAAAAAGGAGAACATCCTCACCCTTGCCGACCGTGTTTCTCAACTCAGCAAAGAATGTATTGAGAAGTATCACGAAAAGTTCGAAAACCGAATCCGCAAACTCATCGGAGAGAGCGGTGTGGACATTGATGAGCAGAGGATCCTGACCGAATGTGCCATCTATGCCGACAAAGTCTCTATTGATGAGGAATTGGTTCGGCTGAACAGCCATTTTCAGTCCTTTGATGAAATCTTCAAGTCCGAGGAACCCATCGGAAGAAAGCTGGACTTCCTGGTTCAGGAGATGAACCGGGAAACCAACACCATCGGCTCCAAATGCTCGGACGCGGCGATCGCCAAGATTGTTGTCGAAATCAAAAGCGAGATCGAAAAGATCCGGGAACAGATTCAGAATCTGGAATAGCCGAGAAGCGGAGGACAAAATTGTGTCTGTGAAATTTGTTCAGGTGGGATTCGGCAACTATGTTGCCGCCGCCCGCATTGTCAGTATGGTATCGCCCGAATCTGCGCCCATCAAAAGACTGGTACAGGACGCCAGAGAGGCGGGATCGGTCATCGACGCTTCCTGCGGAAGAAAGACCAAAGCGGTCATCGTGACCGACAGCCGTCATGTGATTCTGAGCGCACTGTCCACCGATGTCCTGTTTGCAAGGCTATCGGGTGAGGAAGAATCGGCAGATGTTGAAAATGAACCGATCAACGAAATAAAGGAGTAAAATACAGAATGGAACTTAGTCAAAAGGGACTTCTGATTGTCATATCAGGTCCGTCGGGAACCGGTAAAGGAACGGTTGTAAAAAATCTTCTGGCACGATCCGATGACATTTCCCTTTCCGTCTCGGCAACGACCCGCGCGCCGCGTCCCGGAGAGATTGACGGCGTTCACTATCACTTTCTGACAAAGGAAGCCTTTGAAGAGCTGATTGAAAGGGACGAAATGCTGGAGCATACCGTTTACAGCGAAAACTACTACGGTACTCCGAAAGAAAATGTGGAACGAATGCTGGATAAAGGCATTTCGGTGATTCTGGAAATCGAGGTCGAAGGGGCCATGAATGTCCGCAGAATCCGTCCCGATGCGGTACTGATTCTTCTTCTGCCTCCCGATTTCAAAACGCTTGAAGAGAGGCTCAGAGGCAGAAACACCAACACCGAGGACGACATTCAGCGCCGTCTCGATCAGGCGAAGAACGAAATCGCCGAATACAATAAATATGACTATATCGTGATCAACCAGGACGGAAAGAGCGACGATGCCGCTCTGACCATTCTCGGTATTATCGAAGCAGAACGCTACCGAACCTCCAGAAATCCCCATATTCCGGATGATTTTCTGAAAGATTCGTAACATTATATTTTGAATTTTTATCGACAGGAGAAATGAATTATGATTATCAAACCTACCGTTGAACAGCTTTCACAGGGAAAATACAACCGCTATACACTGGTACAGGCAGCCGCAAAGGGCGCCAGAATGATTACCTCGGATTACGAACAGCAGAGAGCTGTTGCCGAGCGTCTGATTACAAACAAGGAGACCGACAAACCAATGATCAATCTCATCAATCGTGAATTCTGCGACGATAAGGCGGTTTCCTCTTCCATCAAAAGACTGTATTCCGGCGAATTCGTCATCAAAAATGCACCCAATATCGACGGAAATATCGACTAACTGAAATATCCTTTCAGAGAGGTATCAACATGGCTTATCCAACGGCAGGCGTCCATATCCTATCACTGCCCTATTTCGCCGATCGGCTCTTTGAATACTACATTCCCACAGAGCTGTCCGATTCGGTAAAACCCGGCAGTCTTGTTGTCGTCCCCTTCGGCGGTGCCAACAAGCGGATGAACGCCGTCGTTTTTGCCTTTTCCGAAAGGGATCAGATTTCCGATCTGAAGCCCATCGAATCGGTGAATTCCGAGGTCGGCCTTTCTGAGGAAGAAAGAAAGCTCTGTCTGTTTATGAAGGAGCATCTTTTCTGCTCGGTATCCGATGCCGTCAAGCAAATGATTCCGGCAGAGGCTCTGACCAAACTGTCGGTGGTCTACAAGGCGCTTCCCCACAGTGATGATCTGACTCCGGTCAGCAAGAATGCTCTGATTGTCTATGCCGATGTTTTGCAGGCAGGTGAGTTGTCTGCCGAGCGGCTTGTTGCCAGATACGGCGAAGGAACCGACAAAATCCTGCAAAAGCTCTGCGAATACGGTTATCTTGAGAAGGTCACCCGACTGAAGGAGGGCGGCAATCGGATTGTCGAAGAGATTGTCCATCTGAACATACCGGACGATACCTTCGACGAGGTTTTTGAAACCGTCAAAGGGTCCAAACAGGCCCTTCTGATTTCCCATCTGAAAGAAAACGGAAGCAGTTCCTTTGAGGTTCTGAAGGATCGGCTTGCCGTTACCAGAAAACAACTGGACACGCTGTCCAAAAAAGGATTGATTTCGGTGGAAAAGAGAGATTCCTACCGAAATCCCTACCGGATGAAGCAGGATCGAACCCAAAGTACAAAGTTATCCCCGGAGCAACAATCGGCCTATGAAAAGATCGCCGAGCTGTTGGACAGCGGAGAACCCAAAGCCGCACTGCTTCACGGAATAACCGGAAGCGGAAAGACCATGGTCATCAAGGCGGCAATCGACAAGGTGATTTCTGCCGGGAAGCAGGCCATTCTTCTGGTTCCCGAAATCGCTCTGACTCCCCAGGCGGTGTCGGTTTTCTGTACCTACTACGGAGACAGAGTTGCCGTGCTTCACTCTTCCCTCTCCAAAGGGGAACGGTTTGATGCCTGGCGTAAAATCAAAAACGGTGCCGTGGATCTCTGCATCGGTACGAGATCGGCCGTTTTCGCCCCCTTTTCCAATCTCGGACTGATCGTCATCGACGAGGAACACGAGCACACCTACAAATCCGATCAGACGCCCCGATATCATGCGAGAGATATTGCCAGATTCCGGTGCGCCTATCACAATGCGACCATGCTGTTGGCGTCTGCCACTCCGTCGGTCGAAAGTTATTACAAAGCCGAAACCGGAGTCTATACTCTGATAGAACTGAATGAACGCTACGGAAATGCCAAGCTCCCCGAAACGGTTATCTGCGATCTGAGGCTGGATGCCGGACAGGGACGGATGTCTTCTGTCGGATCGGTGCTGAGTGATGCCCTGTCCAAAACTCTTGACAAGGGCGAACAGGGAATTCTGTTTGTCAATCGGCGCGGGTTCAACAACTATCTGTCCTGCCCACTTTGCGGTGCGGTAGTAACCTGCCCTCATTGCAGTGTTTCCCTGACCTATCACGCCAAGAGTCGGAACGACAAATGCGGCTATCTTGCCTGCCATTACTGCGGTTATCGCCAACCGCTTCCCGACAAATGTCCCGAATGCGGCTCCGATCAGTTTCACTATATGGGATTCGGAACGCAAAAGGCGGAGGATGATCTTCATTCCGAATTTCCGGATGCCAGACTCATGCGTCTGGATGCCGATACGGCTTGCGCAAAATTTGCGGTGGATCGGATGCTGGATTCCTTTCGCAATAAAGAAGCCGACATCCTCATCGGCACGCAGATGGTGACCAAGGGTCATAATTTCCCCGATGTCACGCTGGTGGGCGTTCTTCTGGCAGATACTTCCCTGTATCTCAGCGATTACCGGGCAGGTGAGCGCACTTTTGCACTGATTACTCAGGTCATCGGTAGAGCGGGTCGGGGTGAAAAGAACGGAATCGCCGTAATTCAGACCTATTCGCCCGATCATCCGGTTCTGCTTCTGGCAGCGGCTCAGAATTACAAGCAGTTCTATCAGAATGAGATTGCCATGCGCAAGGCGCTTCTCTATCCTCCTTTTTGTGACATTGCGCTGATCTCACTGGCAAGCCCGGATGAAGGTCTTCTGAACAATGTGGCTCTCTCCTTTACCAAACGGATCAAGGAGTTGTCCGTAACCCTTTACAAAGGTGTGCAGATCATCGTATTCGGCCCCTTTGAAGCTCCTGTATACAAGCTCAACGAGAACTTTCGTATGCGATTTGTGGTGAAATGCCGATCCAATCAGAAAACCAGACAGCTTTTTGCCGCTCTGATGGATGAATATACCAAAAAAGCCGGAAAGAAGATCACCATTTCCATTGATCTCAACCCCTCCTCTCTGTGAGCGGGTCCGGAAAACTTATGTTATGTGAAAGGAATACTGACAGATATGGCATATTTGAAGATTTTGACCGACGAGGATCCGATTCTCCGTAAGAAATGCCGGAATGTGGAACAGATAACTCCCCGTACCCTGACGCTTCTGGATGACATGCTGGACACCATGCGCCGTGCTAACGGCGTTGGTCTTGCCGGACCGCAGGTGGGCATTCTTCGTCGGATTGTCGTCGTAGAGTGCGAACCCGGTCAGGTTTACGAACTGATCAATCCCGAAATTGTGAAGATCAGCGGCAGTCAGACCGGCAGAGAAGGATGCCTTTCCCTGCCCGGCAAATGCGGTATCGTTACAAGACCCCTTGAGGTTACCGTTGAGGCAACCGATCGATACGGAAAGCGGTATCAGGTCACAGGAGAGGGTCTTCTTGCCAGAGCCTTCTGTCATGAAATCGACCATCTGGACGGTAAACTGTATACCGACATCGCCGAGCATATGCTGACCGCCGAGGAGATGGAGGAGGACTGAACCTTATGCGGATTTTGTTTATGGGAACTCCCGAATTTGCCGTCGGGAGCTTCCGTCTTCTTTGTGAGAATTTTGAGGTTATCGGTGCCGTGACACAGCCTGACAAGCCCAAAGGGAGGGGATATACCCTGACGCCGCCTCCGGTAAAGGTGGCTGCCATTGAGGCGGGAATCCCGGTTTTTCAGCCGGAAACCCTGAAAAACGAAGCCTTCCTCCCTGTTTTGCAAAAGCTGAATCCCGATCTGATTGCGGTTGTGGCATATGGTAAGCTGTTACCGCCCTATCTGCTGAATTACCCCAGATACGGTTGTGTCAATGTCCACGGTTCGCTCCTTCCTAAATATCGGGGCGCCGCCCCCATGCAGAGAGCCATAATCGACGGTGAAAATGTCACCGGCGTTACGACCATGCTCATGGCAGAGGGACTGGATACCGGGGACATGCTTCTTTCACAGTCTGTGGAAATCGGACCTGACGATGATTTTGAAATCATTCACGACCGCCTGTCCGATGTTGGTGCTAAACTACTGGTTGAAACGGTACAAAAGTTGTCGGAAGGCAGCTGCACGCCGATGGCACAGAATGATTCCGAAGCCACTTATGCAGCCAAAATCGAAAAAAGCGATTGCCTGATTGTTTTTTCCGGATCCGCAAGGGATATTCACAATCAGATCCGGGGACTGTCTCCCTTTCCTCTTGCCTATACGACGAAAAACGGACAGCTTTTGAAAATCGTGAAATCCACTCTTCTGTCCGAGGACGGACATTGCGGCGAGCCGGGTACGGTTTATTCCCTTCGGGACGGCGTGATTGCCGTCTCCTGCGGGCAGGGTGCCATCGGTATTCTGCGACTGCTCCCCGAGGGTAAGGGACGGATGTCCGCATCCGATTATATCAACGGGCGTAAGATCGAAGTGGGAGACAGACTGGGTCTATGAATGTACGGGATTTGGTCTATCGTTCACTGATTGCCATCGAAAAAGACGGCAAGTATTCCAATCTGGAGCTGTCAGCCGTTATTGAGGAAAAGGAGCTTGAGGGCAAAGACAAAAGCCTGTTTACTGCGCTGTTGTACGGTGTGACCGAACGGAAGGTGACGCTGGACTATTTTATCTGCCACTATACCCAAAAATCGGTGCAGAGACTGGATTTGTCGGTCGTGACGCTTCTTAGGATGGGGATTTATCAGATCGTCTATCTGGATAAAATTCCCGACAGTGCCGCTGTCAATGAAACGGTGAAGCTCGGACAGCGATATGCTTCGAGAGCCAAAGGATTCATAAACGGTATTCTCCGTTCCGTCTGTCGGGAGAAGGAGGCTCTTCCCTATCCGGACAGAGAAAAGGAACCGCTTGAATGGATGTCGGTTTATTACGGCGTTCAGAAATGGATATGCGAGAGTTTCTGTCACGATTATCCGACTGAGGCAGAGGGAATTCTGGAATCCCTGTCCCGTCAGCCCACCGTAACTCTGCGGGTCAACACCTTAAAAACCGACCGTCAGTCCCTTCTCTTAGAGTATCCGTCTCTGCTTGCCCCCTGTGAGTGGTCCCCCTATGCTCTCAGGATGACAGAGGCATTTCCTCTGTCGGACTTTGAACCCCTTCACGACGGAAGATGTTATGTTCAGGATGAAGCGTCTCAGATTGCGGGATTGGTACTGAATCCCGAACCCGGTGATCTGATTCTTGATGTCTGCGCCGCACCCGGAGGAAAGTCCTTTTTTGCGGCGATCAGCACCGGAGATACAGGTAAACTGATTTCGATGGATCTACATGGAAGCAAGCTCTCCTTGATCAGAGAGGGAGCCGAGCGTCTGGGGATCCGGAACATTGAAGTGATCGAAAACGACTCCACGCACTCTCTTCCCGAATACATCGGGAAAGTCGATAAAGTCATCTGCGATGTTCCCTGCTCGGGTCTGGGGGTACTTGCAAAAAAGAGCGAAATTCGAAATAAAAATCAAAAACCCCTTGACAAACTGAATTCAATACAGTATAATATACTTGTATCGTCTTCACGGTACCTGAAATCCGGTGGATCTTTGGTTTATTCTACTTGCACATTGCGAAAAGCGGAGAATGAACAGATAGTCGAACTCTTTCTTTCTGAGCATCCCGACTTTGAATCGGTTCCCTTTTCTGTCGGTAAACTCTGCTCCTATGACGGAACGTTAACATTGTTACCACAGATTCATCATACCGACGGCTTTTTTGTAGCAAAAATTCAAAGAAAGTGATGGAGGATCATGATGAAAAAATTGGGATACGAAGCGCCGATTGCTGAGATTACGGACATCGACTTTGACATTGTTTTGGTTTCTGACGCTGTTCAGGACAGCGATACCGGATGGGGAGAACTTCATCCGATTACTGACGGAGAACTCACTCCTCCGGCAGAACACTGACATTGTTAACACAGATTCATTATACCAACGGTTTTTTGCGGCATAAATTCAAGGACATTGATGGAGGAACATGATGGAAAAATTGGAATACGAAGCACCGATTGCTGAGATTACAGACATCGACTTTGACATTGTTTTGGTCTCCGATGTAGATCAGGACAACGACTCGGGATGGGGAGAGCTTCATCCGCTTTGGTAAAAAAATGAATCCCATGCCAATAGGT
>JBJDZJ010000138.1:0-9206 GCA_051867915.1 Eubacteriales bacterium | reverse complement strand
CGGGAGGATTTGTACCACACCGGCTCCCATAAGATCAACAATGTTTTGGGACAGTGCCTGCTGGCAAAGAAGATGGGTAAAACCCGTGTGATCGCCGAGACGGGTGCGGGTCAGCACGGCGTCGCCACCGCAACGGCGGCAGCGCTGATGGGCATGGAATGCGAAATCTTCATGGGCAAGGAGGATACCATCCGTCAGGCCCTGAATGTCTACCGGATGGAACTGCTGGGCGCAAAGGTTCACGCCGTCACCTCGGGAACCATGACCCTGAAGGATGCGGTCAACGAGTGTATGCAGGAGTGGACCCGCAGAGTGGAGGACACTCACTACTGTCTGGGATCGGTGATGGGTCCTCACCCCTTCCCCATGATCGTCCGTGATTTCCAGTCGGTGATCTCCAAGGAGGCGAGAGCGCAGATTCTCGCCGCAGAAGGCAAACTGCCTGCCGCCGTTATCGCCTGCGTAGGCGGCGGCTCCAATGCCATGGGAACCTTCTATAACTTTATCCCGGACGAAGGCGTCCGTCTGATCGGATGCGAGGCGGCAGGACGGGGAATTGAAACCGGCAAGCATGCCGCCACCATCGCCGCAGGCAGCCTCGGCGTCTTCCACGGCATGAAATCCTACTTCTGCCAGAATGAGTACGGGCAGATCGCCCCGGTTTACTCCATTTCGGCAGGTCTGGACTATCCCGGAATCGGACCCGAGCACGCCTATCTCCACGACATCGGCAGGGCGCAGTATGTTCCCATTACCGATGAAGAGGCAGTGGAAGCCTTTGAATATATCGCCCGCACCGAGGGCATCATCTGCGCCATCGAAAGCGCTCACGCCGTCGCCTATGCCAGAAAGCTGGCGCCCACCCTCTCGCCCGATGAAAACATCATCATCTGCCTGTCGGGAAGAGGAGACAAGGATGTTGCCGCCATCGCCAGATACAGAGGAGTTGATCTTCATGAATAACAGAATTGCTTGTGCGTTTGAAAATAAGAAAGCCTTTATCCCTTTCTTTACGGCGGGGGATCCCGATTTTGATTCCACGGTATCCTTCGTCCGTGCGGCGGTGGAGGCAGGCGCCGGTCTGATCGAGCTTGGCATCCCCTTTTCCGACCCCATTGCCGACGGCCCCGTGATTCAGGCTGCCAATCTCCGTGCCTTTGCGGCGGGAATCACCACCGACAGAGCCTTTGAGATGGTCGAAAAAATCCGCAGTTTTACACAGGTTCCGCTGGTTTTTCTGACCTATCTGAACCCCGTTTTCCGCTACGGATACGATAAATTCCTGAAAAAGTGCCGGGATGTGGGCGTGGACGGTCTGATTATTCCCGATATGCCCATTGAGGAAAAGGGAGAGATCGCCGACCTTGCGGCAGGCTACGGGGTGGACATCATCTCACTGATTGCCCCCACCAGCGCCGATCGGATCCGCCTGATTGCCGAAAAATCCTCGGGATTTCTGTATGTGGTGTCCTCCATGGGCGTTACGGGTGTCCGGAACGAGATCACCACCGACCTGTCGTCCATCCTTGAAGCAATCCGTGCCGTGACCGACACGCCCGCCGCCATCGGCTTCGGCATCCATTCCCCCGAGCAGGCAAGAGCATACAGCGAGATCGCCGACGGCGTTATCGTTGGCTCCGCCATCGTCAAAATCATCGCCGAGCATGGGAAGGACAGCGCCCCCTATGTGGCCGATTTTGTCAGAAGCATGAAGGATGCCATGGGATAAATGTATCTTTTCCCCGAACTTCCGATCATCAAAAATCTCCCGATGGCAGTCGCCGTCGGGAGATTTGATGTTTTCTTATAGAGCCATTTCGATGATTCTCGTCAGAACTTCGGTAAAGGAAATCCCCACTGCCTTCATCATGCCGGGATAGAGACTGAACTCGGTAAAGCCCGGGATGGTGTTGATCTCGTTGAAGACCAGCTCCCCGTCGGGCTTCAGGAAAATGTCCACCCGGGCAAAGATTTCGCATCCCAGAACCCGATAGACCTTCTTGGCAAGCGTCTTGATTTCTTCCGCCTTTTCGGGGGATATTCTTGCGGGAATGTGTACTTTACAGGTGTTGTGGGTGTATTTTTCGGTGAAATCGAAGAATCCGCCCACCAGCTCCAGCTCGGCAAGCTCTCCGCAGATCAGATTTTCTTCCTCTCCTCTGCCCAGCACCGCACAGCTGACCTCGAAACCGTCGATGAATTCCTCAATCTCTGCCTCACGGTCCTGCGACAGGGCAAGCTCCAGCGCATCCTTCAGAAGATCAGGGGATGTCACCTTGGTGACGCCGATGGAGGAACCGGCACGAACCGGCTTCACGAAGACGGGATAGCCCACTTCACGGGCAAACTCCTCTGCTGTCTCCGATTTGGACAGATTGTCGATGACCACCGACTTGGGAACCCGGATTCCGGCGTGTTCTGCCAGCTTGTGGGCGCGATCCTTATCCATGCACAGGGCGGAGGACAGGGTATTGCATCCGGCGATGGGAATTCCGGCAAGTTCAAAGGCTCCCTGAACTGTACCGTCCTCTCCGTTCTTCCCGTGGAGAATGGGCAGGACGCAGTCGATGTCGATGTATTCTGCGCCCTCCTTACCGACGGTCAGCAGACGGTGCCTGGAGCGATTGGGGGATACCAGAACGGGAACGCAGTCGGGCGAATGAACCCAGATTCCGTCCTTGATAAGGGAAAGCTCCCCTCGGTAGAGATACCAATCGCCCTGTTCGGTGATTCCAACCGGGAGCGGATCATATTTGTTCCGATCCAGATTGCACAGAACGGAGTAGGCGGATTCCAGCGATACGCCGTATTCGGAGGAATGTCCTCCGAACAGAACGGCAACAGTCTTTTTCTTCATATTCAGATAAAAAATCCTTTCTGCGGACAACAAAATTAAGGAATCTATTGTTTATTCTATTCATCGCCGTCCGAATCGTTCTTCGGATAGCTGACGATGGCCTCTTCAAAAATCGCCCGGAAATCGGCGACGGTGTAATCGGAGAATTTCCATCCGCTTTGGAACATATCGTCGGTCATGTCGGACAGCAGACGGGGCATGTAACATTCGACTCCGTCGATGACCTGGCAGTCCACCGTGGTGGCAACCAGCTCATAGGAGACAATGCGGGTTCCGGTATCGTCCTTGGTCAGATAAACCCGGGCGAGACCGCCTACATTGGTGTTCAGATCATTCTGGGCAGAGATGAAGTTGCCCAGCGAATAATAGACCAGTGTGGTGTTTCCGTCCTTGCCCTCCACTTCCATAACCGGCTGGACCACATGGGGATGGGTGCCGATGACCAGATCGACTCCGCAGTCGGCAAAGAACTGCGCCCAGTAAATCTCCTTTTCGGTGGGGGTGTAGACATATTCGTCCCCCCAGTGCGCACAGACGATGACGAAATCGGCCTGATTCTTCGCCTTTGTAATCTGACCGGCAATCCAGTTTCGGGTGGATTCGGATGTATCCAGATAGTTTGCCATCCACCAGGCGTCTGCCTTGGTGTTGATGGAGGTTCCGAAGTTAAAGAGGGCAATGCGGATGCCCTTTACCTCTACGATGTCAAGTTCGTTTCTGGCGGATTTGGATTCGTTGAGCCCGATGGCAAGAACCTCCGGATGGGCTGCCCAGTATTCCATCGTGTCAAGAACGCCCTGCGTTCCCCAGTCCCAGGTGTGATTGGTCGCACAGGTGAAGACATCGAAGCCCGCCTTGATGGTGGCATCACCCACTGCGGTGGGCGTGGCGAATTTCGGATAGGAATGGGGGGTGCCGGTGGTGAAGACGGTCTCCTGATTGAGGATGGCCAGATCGGCGGCGGATACGGTGTCCCGGATGCCGTCGTACAGACGGTCGTAGCCCAGAGCCTCACCTGCGGTGATCAGCTGGGAATGGAAGAGATTGTCGCCCACTGCCAGAATTTCAACAATATCCTCGGGATCGGGAACGGGAGTATCCGATGAGGGGGGAACGGTGGTTGACGGTTCGGTTGACGGTTCGGTGGGCAGAGACGGCGTTTTTGAGGTTTCTGTCGAAGAGACAGAGGGATCGGAGGTGTCGGGGGACGGGACAGAGGAGGTTGAAACGGAAGAGGTCGGAACGGTGACGGTAGTCAAGGGTCCCGAGTAGTTATTGAGACCTCCTTTGCATCCCGAAAGGGGAAGCGTCAGTGCTATCATCAGGCAGACAAGTGCCGGAAGCTTCTTTTTTATTAATGAATTCTGGTTCATGGAAAGTCTCCTTTCACGGAAATGATCGGTGTGTGCGGCGTATGTAAGGGAACACGGACAAGGATGAATATTCGAGAAAAGCAGAGTCTGTTTGGGAATGACGCCACGCCGGGAGGCATGTCTGCCCGCCCCTTTTTCAGAAGGAAACGGACCTTTGTTCCCGCAAAACGGTCTGTCTGTGTTGCCTTCCATATTATATACAATCTTTTATGCTTTGTCAACCGAAAAAAACGAAATTCCCGTCAAATTCACAATTTGTACCGAATTATTCACATTTTTGACACATGAAATTCATTTGTACCCTTCATAATGATTCAGATAAAAGAACGAAAAAACGGGGATGTTTCCTCCGTTTTTGTCAGAAAGATGAGGTGAGAGCGTGCAGGAAATCTGTTTTGAAAAGGCGGTCCCCCGTCTGCTGGACTGGTATGACCGAAACCGTCGGTGCCTGCCCTGGAGAGAGAATCCCACCCCATATCGGGTGCTGGTGTCCGAAGTGATGCTTCAGCAGACCCGAGTGGAGACGGTCATCCCCTATTTTGAGCGTTTTGTTTCCGAACTGCCCGATTTCGAAAGTCTTGCGTCGGTGGATCCCGAACGCCTGATGAAGCTCTGGGAAGGACTCGGATATTACAGCCGCGCGGCAAATCTTCGGCAGGCGGCGAATCAGGTCATGAATACCTTCGGAGGCAGTCTCCCTGCCGATCCTGACGCCATCCGATCGCTGTGCGGAGTGGGCGACTATACGGCGGGCGCCGTCGCCGCCATTGCCTTCGGCCTGCCGACTCCCGCCGTAGACGGTAATGTCCATCGGGTCATGGCCCGCCTGACTGCCGATGATTCCGAAGGCTCGGTAATGATGATACGGAAAAAATATGCCGAATATTTGAAAGATCGGATTCCGCCCGACCGACCGGGAGAGTTCGATCAGGCATTGATCGAACTGGGCGCTACCGTCTGCCTGCCGAACGGCGAACCGCACTGCTCCGACTGCCCCCTGTCCGAACGGTGTGCAGCCCATCGGCAGGGCAATCCCGAGGCCTATCCCGTCAAAAATCCCCGGAAGGCAAGGCGGATAGAGGAGCTGACCGTTCTTCGGATTACCGACGGCGATCGCCTGTGCCTGCGAAAACGGTCGGATCGGGGACTGCTGGCGGGAATGTGGGAACTGCCCAATCTGCCCGGCTATCCCGATGAGCGGGAAATCGGGAGCGTCCTCAGAAAATGGGGACTTGAACCGATCCGCCTGATCCGTCTTCCCGACGCCGTACACCTGTTTACCCATCGGGAGTGGCATATGAGGGGCTATGAAGTTCGGGTTGCTCCGGTGGAACCCTTTGAAACGGATCTGTCGCTGATGTTCTTCCGGATCGATCAGATTGCCGAGAACCGATCTGTTCCGACGGCATTCCGACCCTATCTGCATGGGGAAAGAATGTGATTTTCACGGTCGGAATCGGGGAATTCTTCCGTCAAAACCGAGCATACCGATTGCACTGACTTGATTTTTGAAAAAATCAACGGTAATTTGCGGAATTTTTCGTATTTCGCCAGAGTTTTGAAAAAGCCATTGACAGAGTGCAAACAATATGTTAAAATGTACACAACGAACGGTCTGACGACCGAATTTTTAGGAGGAATTGCACATGAAAAAGCTATTATCCATCGCACTTGCCGGCGCAATTGCTTTGTCTGCTTTGATTTTGGGAACTGTTTCCGTTGCAGCAGAAGGAACGACGCCCGACAAGACCATCGCTACGGTCGATGAGTACATTGCATTCGTAAACGAAGCGAATGAGCAGGGTGAAGGTTACATGCTCGGTAAGACCGTTGCCATTACCGCTGACCTTGACTTCACCGGAAAGACGGTTCCCGCCATCCAAAAGGGCAAATTCGTTCTGGACGGCTCCGGAAAGACTCTGTCCAACATCAACACCACGGTAACAGCTGCCGACAACGGCAAATACGGCCTGCTTGCCAACGAACTGGGCAACCAGAACTTCAACGGCGTTATTCGGAATGTTGTTGTGAAGGATTCCACCCTTACCGTATCCGGCGAGGCTTCCAACATCTATGTGGGCGGTATCGTCGGTCTGGCTGACCGTGCTCATGTCACCGATGTGACCCTCGACAATGTGACCATCAATGTGGAAGGTTCCGGCAAGGTCGGCGCCATTATCGGCCTGAAGGACTGGGCTGCCGGCGACAATGTTGCCAGCCCCAACCCGATGACCAACATCACCGTAAAGAATTCCGCCATCAACGCTCCCAAAGCCGATGTGGCTCTGGTAGTCGGCGAGGTCAGAGACGACGCAAAGGCTATCGTATCCAACCTGACCGTTGACGGTCTGACCGTTACTTCGAACAACGAAGTGAAGGCCGATACACTGGTGGTTTCTACCTCCAATGCCGACAACTTCACCGTTGGCGAGAACATCTCCGTAAAGCTTGAGAAGGAAACCGAGCAGCAGCCCGATACCGGCGACGGCGATAAGGAGCCCGAAACGCCCGTTGAGCCTCCCAAGACCGGAGACATTGCAGTTGCTCTGTCTGCTCTGGCACTGGTAGCGGTTGCAGGTGCGGTTGTTGTCGCAAGAAAGAGAAAGATCGAGGATTGATCCCCGCACACTCTCTGTCCGATACCCTGATAACAAGATAACATAAGCCCGGACTGACGCAAATTCCGATTTGCGTCAGTCCTTTTTGTCTTTATCGCCGCTTTCCGGGTCTTAATTTGTCGTAGAAGTGATTTTCGTAAACAAGGCAAGATACTTTTGCCGAATTGACTGCCGAATATATCGACTTTTTTAATACATAGGGTTTCGATGGCAATTTTGCGTAAAACTGATATTAAAAAATCAACTGCACTTAAATCAATTCTTTAATAATTCGATAGAGTTTGGAAAAAAGGTTGACAAAATAAGAACATTGTGCTAAAATGACCATAGTAAACCGCCGACAAGGCGGAAATTTTAGGAGGAATTGCACATGAAAAAACTTTTTTCCATCGCACTCGCTGCTGCAATGGTTGCTTCTACCCTGGCATTGGGTTCGCTTGCCGTTGCTGCTGACGATGCACCGAGCACATCCGGCGCAGAGAACATCTCGTCAAGTGCCAGAGCGTATGCCTTTGAGAACCCCAGCGAATGGGCCGACTACGGAAGCCCTGTCGGCGCAATCTTCAATGTCTCTGATTCCGATCTTGCTTCTAAGGTAGAGGCGCTCTTTAATGCTGACGGCTATGCCATTGTCCGAATTAATGATAAGAACATTACTGTACCCAATACTGCAGAAACCAAGGCTCAGAATTATGCCAACAGCGGCGGTTCATGGCTCCGTATCAATGTAGAGAGCAACGGTGCGGTTCTGTATGGCGGCGTTACCTATCAGGTATCCCTGTATCTTTGCGAAAGCAACGGCACAGTGAAGTACTATACCGAACCCTCTGCGCTTGTAGGAGCAGAGACCAAGGGCACTCCTGCCCGTGACGGCTCAAATGTTATCATCGACGCATCCAAGCTCACGGCCGCAAAACTGTCCTATGTGGAGGGCAGTCTGACCGGACTGACCCCTTGGGGTGATAACGAAAATGCGCCCAAATTGTTTGACGGCGATACCACCGGCACCAAGCTCGGCGGCGGCGTCAGCGGCGGTACGGCGGCTCTTGAATTTACCTCCGAGTCTGCGATTTCCGCAACCTACTATGCTCTCGTAACCGGCGGCGATACCGCATCCAATGCTTCCCGTAACCCTGCAGGCTGGACTCTGTACGGTAAGTCCGGCAGCGAGTGGAAGGTGATCGACAAGGTAGAGGCTACCACTACCGCAACTACCGGTCTTGAAGCAACCAATTCCACTCCTTACTATTACAAGGTTGATGCTCCCGCAAGCTACTCCGAGTATAAGATCGAATTCGCCTGCGGCGGTTCCTTCCAGATGAACGAGCTTCAGCTCTTCACCGGAACTGCTATTGAGATCCCCGGCGGAATCGTTGCCAGCAAGTACATTTCCACCGTTGACGAGTATATCGCATTCGTCAACGAGGCAAACGAACAGGGCGACGAGTACATGAGAGGTCAGACCGTTGCGATCATCGCCGATCTGGACTTCACCGGAAAGACCGTTCCCACCATCAACAAGGGAAAATTCCTGCTGGACGGCTGCGGCAAGACCCTGTCCAACATCACGACCACCGTTGAGGCAGCTACCAACGGAACATACGGTCTGATTGCCAATGAGATGTCCAACAACAACTTCAACGGTACCATTCAGAATCTGACCCTTAAGAACTGCTCGCTGACCGTTACCGGCGAAGCCGAGAATGTCAATGTCGGTGCAGTTGTCGGTAGGGCTGACCGTGCAAAGGTCAACACCATTACCCTGGATGGCGTGACCATCAAGGTTGAAGGTGTCGCTCATGTAGGTAGCCTGATCGGCAGAAAAGAGTGGCAGGCAGCCAATGACAGCATTTCTGCCATCACCCTGAAGAATGTCGTTATCGACGCTCCTAAAGCGATTGTCGGTATTCTCGTCGGCTCGGCTGACCAGATCGACGGTACGATTTCCAATATTACCGGTTCGATCGGCGTTAAGTCTTCCAACACGGTTACCGCTACCACTTGGTTCGGCAGCACCACCGATTCCGTAAGCATGACGCCCGATGATTCTGTTAAGAACGGCATCACCATCACCGATCCCGATGCACCCGTAACTCCTCCCGAAACGCCCGTTGAACCTCCCAAGACCGGAGATATTGCAGTTGCTCTGTCTGCTCTGGCACTGGTAGCGGTTGCAGGTGCGGTTGTTGTCGCAAGAAAGAGAAAGATCGAGGATTGATCCCCACACGCTTTTCCCGATTCCTGTGAAAACAGCATAAAATAATCAGGGGCTATCGCAAATGTTTGTTTGCGATAGCCCCAGTCTGTCGAAAAAGTCTAATTACCTTCACAACAGAGGTAAAATTGTCCAAAGCCGTT
>JBJDZJ010000137.1:0-9349 GCA_051867915.1 Eubacteriales bacterium | reverse complement strand
GATGTCATTGAAGCGTTCCAGACCGATACCGCACTCGTATCCGGTGGCAACTTCCTTCACATCATCCTTAAAGCGGCGCAGAGAGGAAATCTTATCCTCAAATACAACCACGCCGTCACGAACCACACGGATCTGAGCGTTACGGGTAATCTTACCGTCCTGAACATAGGAACCGGCGATGGTACCGACGCTGGAAACATGAATGGTCTGCCGAACCTCTGCATGACCCAGCAGATTCTCCTTGAAGGTAGGCGCAAGCATACCCTTCATAGCGGCGGAAATCTCCTCAATACATTCATAGATAATCCGATAGGTGCGGATGTCAATCTTCTGACGGGCCGCCATATCCAGCGCATTTTTATCGGGACGGACATTGAAGCCGATTACAAGCGCATTGGATGCGGTTGCAAGCATAACATCGCCTTCGTTGATTCCGCCGACGGCACTGTGAATGACATTGACCTTGACCTCATCGTTGGACAGTTTCAGCAGAGACGACTTCACAGCCTCCACAGAACCTCCGACATCGGCCTTGAGTACGATATTCAGGTTCTTGACGCCGCCGGAAATCTGGCTGAACAAATCGTCCAGAGAAACATTGGAGGATGCCTTGAACTCGTCCTGCTTGAGTTTATTCTTACGCTGTTCGGCAAGCTCTCTCGCCATCTTTTCATCCTGAACAGCCGCAAATTCATCGCCTGCTTCGGGAACCTCTGCCAAACCGATGATTTCAACAGGAACGGAAGGTCCTGCCGACTTGATATTCTTGCCCTTATCATCGGTCATGGCACGGACACGGCCTACCGCCGTTCCTGCAATGACGACATCGCCGGCTTTCAGCGTACCGTTCTGAACCAGAAGCGTTGCAACAGGACCGCGGCCCTTATCAAGTCTTGCCTCGATGACAATACCCTTCGCACGGCGGTTGGGATTGGAGCGAAGATTCTTGACCTCGGCAACCAGAAGGATGTTTTCCAACAGATCTTCAATTCCCATACCGGTCAGCGCAGATACGGGAACGCAGATTACATCGCCGCCCCATTCTTCGGGAACCAGTTCGTATTTGGTCAGTTCCTGCTTGATCGCCTCGGGATTGGCGCCGGGCTTATCCATCTTATTGATGGCAACGATAATATCGACGCCTGCCGCTTTGGCATGGTTGATGGCCTCGACGGTCTGAGGCATGATGCCGTCATCCGCCGCTACAACAAGGATGGCAATATCGGTCGCCATGGCGCCTCTGGCACGCATAGCGGTAAAGGCTTCATGTCCGGGGGTATCCAGGAAGGTAATATCCTTTCCGTTGATATGAACCCGGTATGCGCCGATTGCCTGAGTGATGCCGCCTGCCTCCCCTGCGGTGACATTGGCATGACGGATCTTATCCAGAATCGAAGTCTTGCCGTGGTCGACATGACCCATGACACAGACAACGGGTGCTCTCTCTTCAAGCTGTTCCTCGCTGTCCTCGCTGTCATCAAACAGCTTTTCCTCGATGGTAACGACAACTTCCTTCGTAACCTTGGCGCCAAGCTCAACGGCGATATACTCTGCCGTATCATAATCAATGGTCTGGTTGACATTGGCCATGGTACCGAGAAGAAGCAGTCTCTTGATAACCTCGCCTGCGGTTACCTTCAGACGGGATGCCAGTTCGCCGACGGTGATCTCGTCGGGAACGGTAATCGACAGCTGCTGTTTCACCGGCTTCTGGCTTGCCTGCTGCTTCATCTTCTGCATACCCTGACGCTCTCTGTCGCTTCGGGTATTGCCCTTCTGATTCTGCTTTTTCAGCTTCTGGCGCTGATTGTTGTTCTCATACTGACTGCCGTTGTGATCGTTTGCAATCCGCTCCAGCTTTTCATCGTACTTGGACAGATCCACGCTGGATCCTCTGGTATCGATCACTTTGGTCTTGTTGCCCGTGTATTCGGCTGTTTCTGAAGTCGTTACGGTTGTGGAAGTGGTATTAATAGGACGCTTGGAAGGAAACGGGCTGACCGGACGCTGTTGCTTTTCCTGTCCCTGTTTTTCCTTTTTCTGCTGTTTCTGAGGATTTTGCGGAGCAAGAGGGTTTGCGGCGGCAAAGCGATCCTGCTTGACTTCCTCTCTCTTTTTGGAAGGAGTATGAGGCTTGGGTTGGGGCTTTGGCTGATTGTTTCTTTCGTTTCCCTTTTCTGAAACAACAGGAGTTGTTTTTTTCGAAGGCTGTGCATCTGCTTTGGGTGCAGACTCTACCGCCTTGTTTTCCCGCTTTTCGTCCTTACCCTCCTTTTTCACACCGGAGGTTGACCCCGAAGCCGTTGCAGGTGCCGCCGTCTTCGGACCTTTTTCGGGAGCAGGCTGAGGCTTCGCTGTCTGTACAACGGGCTTTACGATCCGATCGTCTGCAATTACTGTTTTTTTGTCCAGGTAATCATCAAATCCGGTAATCTGATACTGCTTGGTGAGCTGATCCATCAGATAGGAAAACTCATCAGGCTCCAGCGTTGCCGAGGTCGTTTTGACATATCCCCCCGTTGCCAGAATATCAATCAGTTCCTTATTTTTCAGATTCAAATCTTTTGCCAGATTTGCAAGTTTAATCTTGTTGACTGTCATGTATTGCACCTCCTGCGGAACTCAAATCCCCGCTTGCATTCGTAACCTCTAATTGTTTGCAGATTGCTTTTCGAAAATTCACATCCATAATTGCCACAACGGAAACATCCATTGTATTCCCGATGCACCGACCCAACTCATCCTTGGTAATCGGAAGGGCAACCAATTCCACATGATGGAACCGACACCCGTCTGTAATCCTCTTTACCGTATTATCGGACGCATCGGACGAGAGACAGACCAGTTTGGGCTTCCCGGGAGAACGGATCGCATCGACCGTCTGCTCGGTTCCGTACCGGAGTTTTCCTGCCCGTTTGGCAAGACCGATCATGCCGGATAAATTATTCATCTGTGTCAAACTCCCCCTCCAAAGCATCGTATACCTCGTCCGGTATCTCACATTCAAGGTTGTGTTCGAACCGTCTCGCCTTCCTGGCTTTTTTAAAGCAGGCAAGATTTTTACAGATATAAGCTCCTCTTCCCGACATTTTCCCTTTGAAATCCAAACTGACCGTTCCGTCGGGGGACCGCACCAGGCGAATCAGATCCTTTTTGGGGTAGGATGTCATACATCCCAGACACCGTCTCATAGGCTGACTCTTTATTTTTGCATTTTCGGATGCCAAAAGCAACACCTCCGACAGAAATTACTTCGTTTTGATATCAATCTTAAAGCCGGTCAGTTTTGCGGCAAGTCTTGCATTCTGTCCGACTTTTCCGATTGCCAGCGAAAGCTGGTCGGGGTCAACATAAACGCGGCAGCTCTTTTCGCCGTCAAGAACCACTTCCTGGACATTGGCGGGAGACAGAGCATCGGCGATGAAGCGTGCGGGATCCTCACTGTAACGGACAACATCAATTTTCTCTCCGCCCAGTTCTTCCACAATGGAGGCAATCCGAAGCCCTCTGGCACCGATGCAGGCGCCTACGGGATCCACCCCGGGATCTCTGGAATAAACCGCCATTTTGGTACGGGAGCCTGCCTCACGGGCGATCGCCTGAATAATGACCGTTCCGTCCTGAATTTCGGGAACATCCAGTTCAAACAGACGCTTGACCATATTGGGATGAGTACGGGAGAGGGTAATCAGGGGACCTCTGGTTTCCTTCCGGACTTCGGTCAGGAAAACCTTGATATGATCGCCGACGGCAAAGGAATCGTTGGGAAGCTGTTCGGCTTTCAAAAGCGTTGCATGACTGGTTCCGGTATCGACCAGAAGATCGCCGGTCAGCGGATTGATCTTCTGAACCGTAACCGTCATGATCTCTTCCCGCTTGCTCTCGTACTCCTTGTACATCTTACCGCGTTCGGCTTCTCTGACAGCCTGAATGATGACCTGTTTGCCCGTTTGAGCGGACAGCCGACGGAAGTCCTGGGGCTTCAGTTCAATATCCACAACGGCGCCGAGTTCCACTCTGCGGTTGTGCCTGTGTGCATCGGTCAGGGAAATCTGGGTTTCGCTGTTCTCAACGACCTCCACAACTTCCTTCTGCTGGTACATTCTGATCTCTTTCTTCTCACGGTCAATGGCAATGCGCACATTGGATTCTCCGCCGTGTTCCCGCTTGAATGCGGCAATCAGAGCGTTTTCAACCTTTTCCAGCATATAATCCTGAGAAATGCCCTTTTCTTTTTCAAGCTGTTCAAGTGCTTCAAAAAATTCGTTGTTCATGTCCTGTTCCTTCCAATCTATCAATCGTGCAAAATAAGGATCGTATCAAAATTCAAAATAAAGATTTGCCTTTGCAATCATTGCCCTCGGCACAGTCACAGACTCTGCCCCGACGGTCACGGTAATCTGCTCTGCCCGGTCGTCGGTGTCAAGGATTCCCACAAAATGTTTGGAACCGTTCACCGGCTTGAAAAGACGGATTTCCACCTTTTCCCCTCTGCAAGCAAGATAATGGGCGGGCAGACGGATTGTACGCTCCAAGCCGGGAGAACTGACCTCCAGCTGATAGGCGTCCTCAATGGGATCTGCCTCATCCAGCAGAGGATCTATGGCACGGTGTACCCGCTCGCAGCCGTCCAGATCCACTCCGTTATCAGAGTCAATCGTGATCCTGAGATACCATGTTGCACCTTCTTTCAGGTACTCCACATCCCAGATTTCAAAGCCCTGCTCCCTGACCGTAGGCTCTATCAGCTTCCACACGGCGGACGCAATATTCGTTGCTCCCTTTCCCATCTGTCAACCTCAAATCATAAAATTAGAAGAGCGCTCTCACGCTCTTCCTTTCTTTCATACTTTATGATGATAGTATAGCACACTTTTACGGAAAATGCAATACCTTTTCGAAAAAAAATTCAAAATTTCCTGTTATTTTCAGACATCCAGAACCGCATGAACGGGATAGTGGTCGGAAAGCCATATATCGTTCTCGGTTACGGTCCACGCAAGGGCCTCATCACACTTTTGGGCATCGGTAAAGATATAATCAATTTTGTTGTTTTCCCGAAGCTGTCCGTACTCATGAAACGAGGTCGGAATGTCTTTCGTCACATCGGTAAGTATGACTTTGGTAAAGGCGCAGACTCTTTGAATGCACTCTTCATCGGGCGTTGCATTGAAGTCGCCCGTCAGGATCATGGGAAGCCTCATACGGTCATTGTCGGTACCGATACGCTCCAGAATGCTCTCAATCCCAAGCAGTCTTGCCTTTTGACTGATATGATCCAGATGGGTATTGTACACCCGCAGAAGGCGGTTTTTATCACCGTCCCGGAATTTCAGGGTTGCAATCACGCAGATCCGGGGACAATCCGACTGTTCCTCATAACGGGAACCGGGAACGGCGGGAGTAGGAGAAAGCCAGAACTGATCCAGGGAAAACATAGAGAACATCCCTTTACGGAAGGCAATGGGGTTGGCCTCGCCGTTAAGATTCTTTTCCCTTCCCGTCCCTACTACCGTATAATCGGTCAGATTGACTCTCAGCCATTCCAGCATTTCATCGTTTGCCTCCTGGAAACAGAGAATATCGGGATTTTCTTTCCGGATGGTTTTCAGAATCAGCGGGGTACGGTTGAAGAAATAATTTTGCCGGTCGTACCGGGTCGCCACACGAAGGTTAAAAGTTACTGCCTTGATTTTCATAATACTGTTCTATCCTTTCTGTTTATCCGATCATTCCCATATGGGCACAATCGCTGTTTCCCGGAGGATTAAATCTGCGACAGCCGATACATATCCGCAATGGCGCTGTCGATCTGAACATTTTTCGAAAGCTCGCTGTAATAGTTTGCCAGTTTGGCGCTGTTGCAATAGGACAGCAGACCGGAGAACTGAGCGGAATCGGTCGTACTCATATATCCCTTATCAATAAGATCATACTTTTTGATGATGAAATAGCAGTCCTCATTTTCCACCATCTGAACCTCTCCGACATCCATATTGAAAACCGCATCGGTAACGGTTGCCGTATGAACGGCATATTCATCGGCGGTGATATAGAACCCGTTGGGATAGCTTGACAGAATATCGTCATAATAGGGCGACATATATTCCTGCATATAGTAGTCCATGGGATCGGCATAGCCTTCCACCGTAATTCCGGAGGTCAGGTCCGCGGTGATCTTCACTGCGGTTTCTCTGACTTCTTCCTTTTCCTCATCGGTAAGATCGTCGTAAACGATATAGCCCGACGAGTCGGTTACCCGCTTTCCGTCCTCATCCAGACGGAATTTTGTATTTTTCAGAAACAGAATGTATTTTGCCCGAACATAGTAATTCCGATAATACTCGTCCAGCTCGTCAGCAGTGGCGGAAAAGGCACCGTTATCTCCGAACAGGTATTCATTGACCGCCTTGTAGCGTTCCTCATAGGTATAGATCGTTTTCAGTGTGGAGAGATTGATACCGTACAATGCGTCCAGAGCCTCGTTGCAGGCGGATTTGCTGCCGTAATACTCGATCATATCATTCAGATTGGACTGAACGGTATCCTTGAAGGTTTCCTTCAGACCGAGTTCGTCAAAAATCGGCTGTGCAACATAATAATATTTGATCCGGGTTTGAATATTCTCGGTCAGATACTCCTCGTTGGTCATACCTTCGACCGCCTCGCTCTGCCAATACTCCGCTGTGTCCTCCACATCGGAGTAATTTTTGACAAAGTAGTCCTTCCAGCTGACCATCCAATAGCGATACATTCCCTCTGTAATGGCGTATTTATTCTTTTGATCGGTTGTATAACCGACAACCGAATTGCCGGAGGAGCAGCCCGAAAGGGTCACACCCAGCGTCATACAAACCGCAAGACAGGCACATACAACGCCCTTTTGTTTGATTCCCATAGAAGAAATCCTGCCTTTCCACAGTATCATAACTTTTGATATTATACGACAAAGTCAGGAGGATTTCAAGTCCTTTTCAGAAAGAATTTGCAAATAATCTTTTAATAGTTTTTCGGTAAAGTCCGACGCAGATATATTTTTTGGGGGTTTTACCGTCACATAAGGAGCATTGCCCAGACTGATCAGGAGCTTTCCGTTATACTTTGCCGCAAGACGGCTCCAGGGTTCCAGCATGAACGAACGGGGATAAAGCAATACGCCGGATTCTTTGCTCTGGATTTTGGAAATTCCGCAATCGCATCCCAGACTGCGCAGAAGAGAGATATGCAACAAAGACACAACCGCCCTCGGCATTTCGCCGTAACGGTCCATCAGTTCGTCGGCAATGTCGTAGAGATCCTCGTCATTGCGGATCAGTGAAATCTTCTTATAGGCTTCGATTCTCTGATTGGAATTCTCTACATAGGATTCGGGAATATAGGCATCCACATTGAAATCAACGGTACATTCTTCCCGCTTTTTCACCGTTTCGCCCTTTTCTTCCAGAATGGCTTCATTCAGGAGCTTCATATACAGATCATAACCCACGGTTTCCATATGACCGTGCTGATCTGCGCCCAGAATGTTACCCGCTCCCCGAATTTCCAGATCCCGCATGGCAATGCGGAATCCGGCACCGAACTCGGTGAAATCCCGGATGGCCTCCAGCCGTTTTTCGGCGACCTCGGTCAGAACCTTCCCTTCAGGATAGGTGAAATAGGCGTATGCCCGCCGATTGGACCTGCCGACCCGACCTCTGATCTGATGGAGCTGGGAAAGCCCCATCTGATCGGCGTTCTCGATAATCAGGGTATTGGCGTTGGGTACATCGACGCCGGTTTCAATAATGGTGGTACACACCAGAATATCGGTCTCACCGATGATCATGGAATGCCAGACATCGGACAGCTCTTCCTTGTCCATCTGTCCGTGACCCACACCGATTCTTGCCTCGGGAATGGCATCCGAAAGTCTTGCAACGATTGTGGGTATACGGGGAATTTTGTTGCACAGATAGAATACCTGTCCGCCCCGACGAAGTTCTCTGCGAATTGCTTCAAAAATCAGCGGAGCGTTATATTCGGTTACATAGCTTTGTACCGGGAACCGCTCACCCGGAGCCTCTTCCAGAATCGACATATCCCGTATGCCGCTGAGTGCCATATTCATGGTTCTGGGAATGGGCGTAGCGCTCAGGGTCAGAACATCCACATTTTCGGTGAGGGTTTTCAGTTTTTCCTTCTGTGCCACACCGAAGCGCTGCTCCTCGTCCACGATCACCAGCCCCAAATCCCGGAATTTCACATCCTTGGACAGAAGCCGATGGGTTCCGATCACGATGTCCACCTCCCCCCGTTCCAGACGGCGAAGTGTGACTTCCTGCTGTTTGGGGGTACGGAATCGGGACAGCATATCGGCGTTGATGGGGAATCCTCTCATTCGGGAGCCGACGGTCTGGTAATGCTGGAGAGCCAGTATGGTGGTGGGAACCAGAATCGCCACCTGCTTGCCGCTCTGGACCGCCTTGAAGGCGGCACGGAGTGCGACCTCGGTCTTGCCGTAGCCTACATCGCCGCAAAGCAGACGGTCCATGGGGCAATCCGCCTCCATATCCCGACGGATATCGGCAATGGCGTCCAGCTGTCCCCTGGTTTCGTCATATTCAAAGGTATCGGCAAATTCCCGATCCAGAGCGTCGTCCTTTGCAAAGGCGAATCCCTTCTTCCGAAGGCGGGCGGCATACAGCTGAATCAGTTCCTTTGCCATCTCTTTGGTGGCGGCTTTGACTTTATTGGTGGTTCTGACCCACTCTCCCGAGCCCATTTTTGACAGCTTTACAACCGTTCCTTCACCGGCTCCGATATATTTGGACAGGGTATCCAGCTGATTGCAGGGCAGATAGAGCAGATCGGTTCCCGCATACTGGATCTTGACAAAATCACGCCGACTGCCGCCAACATTCAGGCTTTCCAGCCCTTTATAGATCCCGATTCCGTGTACCGTATGGACAACATAGTCCCCTTCCTTCAGATCGGTATAGGACAGAATCTTCTCGGTATTGCTGATTTTTTTCGACTGCTGTCTTACGACGGTTTTGGTTTTTCTGCCTGCCGCTCCGCTTCCCTTGCAGACCGACAGGGCGATGAATTTTGCACTCTCCATCACGAATCCGGGCAGGGAGGGTGCGCTGAGCAGGCGAATCTGCGCCGCATTTTCACCGATTGAGGCGGAATATCCTTTATCGGTCAGTTCACGGAAGAGATTTTTCGCTCCCTGTTCTCCGTCGCACAGAACTCTGATTTTATATCCGCTCTGCAAATACCGATCCAGATCCTCATAAAAAAGGGTCATATTGTCGGAATAGGCAGGGGATGCCACAGATTTCAAAGTATATACATCGCCAAGCTCCAT
>JBJDZJ010000136.1:0-1987 GCA_051867915.1 Eubacteriales bacterium | reverse complement strand
GATTCTGATCGCCGTCGGAACCCTTCTCATGATCGAAAAAAAGGATGTCAAAGGAAGTTCAGGCAAAAAGGGCGGGGGATGGTTCTTCTATGCCATCGGATCGGCGGTCTTCGCCAGTCTGACCTCCATTCTGGGGAAGATCGGCATTTCAGGGGTGGAATCCAATCTGGGGACCGCCATCCGAACCGGTGTGGTGCTGGTGATGGCATGGGTCATGGTGTTTGTCACCGGCAAGCAGAAGGAAATTGGCAAAATCTCCAAGAAAGAACTGCTCTTCATCTGTCTGTCGGGACTTGCCACCGGCGGCTCCTGGCTGTGCTACTATAAGGCGCTTCAGGACGGTCTTGCCAGTGTGGTGGTTCCCATTGACAAGTTAAGCATACTGGTGACGGTTGCTTTTTCGGCCATTGTTTTCCATGAACATCTGTCCAAAAAAGCGGCAGTGGGTCTGACTATGACGGTGCTCGGAACGCTGGCGATGGTCCTTCCCGGGCTGATCGGATGAGGAATAATAGACCCAAAGGTGCAGATCATGATCGGGTTGCCTGTGAATTTCGGACAAATGCAGAGCCTGCCTCTTGACAATTCGGTCCGAATGCGGTATAATTCCATCAACGATTCCAAAAATCAAATCCCGTGACGGATTTGAATCAAAGGGGTGTGCTTATGATGGCGGAAATGAAGGTCGGGATCATAGGACTTGGATGCCGCGGAATGTTTTGTCTTACCGATGTTCTCTGTGAGCGAAAGGATGTCAGAGTGACCTATGTCTGCGACGAATATGAGGACCGTGTCCTGAAAGGGGTTCGGGAGGTAAAGGAGCGCACCGGATATACACCCGGATCCACCACGCATTACAAGGAATTGATCGAATCGCCCGATGTGGAGATTGTGATCGTGTCATCGGCATGGGAAAATCATATTCCCGCCTGCATCTATGCCATGGAATGCGGCAAGCGGGTCGCCACCGAGGTAGGCGGCGCCTATTCGGTCGAGGACTGCCGGAAACTGGTGGACACCTACGAGAAAACCGGCATTCACTGTATGATGCTGGAAAACTGTTGCTATGACCGAAACGAGCTGATGGTCATGAGGATGGTTCGGGAAGGTCTGTTCGGAAAAATCGTTCACTGCGAAGGCGGCTATCAGCACGATCTGAGGGGTGAGATTTCCATGGGCAGGGAAAACCGCCACTACCGATTCCGCAACTACCTGAACCGTTGCTGTGAAAACTATCCCACTCACGAACTGGGGCCTATCGCAAAGATACTGAACATCAATCGGGGCAACCGCATGGTGAAGCTGACCTCCATGGCATCGGGATCGTGGGGACTCAACGAGTATGCCCGCACCCGAGACTTCGTAAATCCCGATGAACGGCAGCTTGCTTTCCGTCAGGGCGACATCGTCAAGACGCTGATCGAATGCGCCCACGGTGAAACCGTTTGCCTGACGCTGGACACCACCCTCCCTCGCTATTATTCCCGCAATTTCACGGTGCGGGGAACCAAGGGCTTCTTCAGTGAGGTCGAGAACATGGTCTATGAGGACGGCAAATGCGCAGAATTCGGTCACGGCGATTTCAACAATGTGGAGGCCTACCGCAAGGATTGGGAGCATCCAATCTGGAGACGCTTTCTGGATGAAGGCGTGCGGGGCGGACACGGCGGTATGGACTGGCTGGTCTTCGATGCTTTTTTCACCTCGGTGCTGGACGGAACGGTACCGCCCATTGATACCTACGATACCGCCACATGGATGGCAATCTCTCCCCTGTCCGAAATATCCATCCAAAACGGCAGTGCGCCGGTGGCAATCCCCGATTTTACCGGAGGAAAGTGGACCTGCCGCACCGATAAAAATACCGGATTTTACTCGCTGGATCTTTGATTGCTGTGACAGCGGCAATATCATAAACAAACAGGCCGTCCGATGAAGTGCCCCCTGTCAAGTAGACAGACGAAAAAACAAAAATATTTACAAATGA
>JBJDZJ010000135.1:12093-43381 GCA_051867915.1 Eubacteriales bacterium | reverse complement strand
CCACAATCAAACTGCCGTCCAGGTGATAGATATGCTCTACGCCGCTGACCGTCTTGCTTGTGCGGATTCCTTCGTCGTTATAGGTATAGGTGATGGTATTGGAACCGTGTACCGCCGAGGTCATCCGGCGTCCGGTCCATGTGAAGGTATAACCGGAGCCGTTGTAGTAGGACAGCGGATTGCCGATGGAATCGTAGGTGATGGTTGTTCCACGGTATGGGCGGTGACCAGTCCGGATGTGCTGACGGATGCAATCGCAGGATCGCTGGATGGTCAGTGACAACCGATCCGCCGGGTGTCGTGGTGGCGGAGAGCTGGAAGGTGTCGTTGATGTACAAGCTTGCACTACTCTTATTCAGCGAGATGGAAGCGGTTGTGGAGGAATACTCCACCGTCAGAATGGGCGGATTGCTTCCTCTATTGATGGAGGCGAAGGTGCGGTAGGTGTTGGTTCCGCCGGATTCGTAGCTGTCAGTGGCCTTGAAGATCACTCCCTTGGACGGGGATGCCGTACCGTTCGCCCACTTCTGCGCCAATGCGGTGATGTCGAAGGTGTAGCGGTGCTGTTCCCCGCTGACATTGCCCTGACCGTAGCGGACCGACAGCGAGGACAGCAAATCTCCCACGGGACCGGTTATTGCTCCATTGATGTTCGGGGCGGCAGAATCCGTTGTTTATTGTTCTAATCAATATTATGTATATTTGAAGGATCGAGTTTTCTTTTTAACCATAGGGCGCGAATCAGCAAGACCAGCCCCTGAGCTACAAAGGAAACCGCCCAAAATGCCAGACGAACCACCTTTTCCCAACCGCCGTTTTCTACCATTTCCCAGGCATAAAAGCCGTCACTGAATGTTTTTTCCAGAAAAGGAAAAATCAGTATAGAGGTGATAAACGCTACCGCCATGGCTACCCATTTGGGATGCAATATCCAAAGCAATGCGAGTAATCCCAGTGCAAAGATACTTGCCGGCAGAAACAGAATAAATCCGCCAAACAGAGGTTCTAACCAATAAAGGGACAATACTCCCGAAACTTCAATGATAAGCACAATCCAAAGTGCTTCATATACAAATGGAATAAGAATATCCTTCAATCCTCTTGTGAATTCATTTCTTGTCATCTTGTTGTTTTCACCTCAATTATATTCTGCTTGAGAAATATACCTTGCTAAAAGATAATAGGTCTCCGGATAATGTGGGTGCTTGATTCCACCAATTGCTGTCTGAACCAATTGATCTTTAGAATCACGAAGGTAGCCGGCGATATGAGCACTGTTTATTGCAAATTCAACTTGGTTAAGTAATGTTTCACTTGCTATATATGCAAAATACATCATCAAAAACATCGGAGATTGGTAAACAGCGGATGAGTTTATTTCATAATACCCTGTTGTATTGGAAGGAAAGGAATTAACCTGACTGATAGAAACACTGGAACTATAGTTGATTTGATAACACGAATTTCGATTTGGTGCTACCTCCTCAAAAGCATCAAATGCATCCGTCAACCCATATTTGCACAATTGTATGTCATTCCGGTATAAGCTTTCCATTCATTCTTATAGTTGTCTTCCACACTTACTTTTGCGGTTCTTCCATATTTGGTAAAGTCCCATTTCGGGAAGTACGGAATGAAATCATCTTTATTGACAATATTGAAGATGCAGTCGTACTTCGTAGCATTCGCCGTACTTGCTTCGGTGGTATTGGGAGCGGCGAAGGTGTAAGCGTAGACCGACTTCCCTTGATCAATCAGCTTTGCCGCAACGATATTCGCAATCGCTCCGCCAATAGTCATCTTTTCGATTTTCGCCAACGATACAAGAATTTGATTCCAACGCCAATCGCTTGGGGTATCAATGCCAACAGCGTAAGAAGAAATACTACGAGAATGGATCCTCCAACAAATTTCCAAACTGCAATACCGTCCACCAAATACTGTACAGGCAGTGAAATGAGCCAAGTTTTTATATCGTCCACACAAATGATCCCCAGCAATATAATAGTAACAACACATGCCAACAATGCAAAAAACACCGCGAAATCGTTCGGAAGAAAATTCACCAATGCAAACCCAATGCCCATCACAACCATGGGACTGTTTGCCACAAATAGCGCATGAAGCAGTATTAATGCTATCATTTTAGCATACTTTAACATTTTATCGTACATCCCTTCCAAATTACTATAAAAAACTTAACATGAAACTATTTTGTTGGCTAATAAATAATAGGTTTCCGGATAATGAGGATATGCGACTCGTTTGTTATTAATTTGCCAACTATCGAATGTACCATCGAGCATTCCTGTAATTTGCTCAAGTAATTCCCGTTTTGTATCCTCCAGATACGGAGCAACATCCAACGAAAATAGATCCCAACCACCCTTTACTCCTGCCGCCACAGCTGCAAAATACTGCATCAGGAACATTGGAGATTGGTATATTCCATCATCTTCTACACTGCAATAATCTCTCGTATTTGCAGGATAATCATCTGTTGAGGAACCTGACACGCAACCATTAAATGTGTGAATCCGGAAAAAGTAACATCTGTATCTTGTAGGTGCAATTTTTTGGAGTTCGTCCAATGGTGCTTGAGGATCCGCCATCTTCAGATAACTTTTTCCTATCATCGTTTCCCATTCCGATTTGCATGTAGCGTTCAAACTGATGGAGGCTGTTCTTCCATATCTGGTAAAGCTCCAGCACGGGAAGTATGTGATAAAGTCATCGCTATTGACAATATTGAAGATGCAGTCGTACTTCGTAGCATTCGCCGTACTTGCTTCGGTGGTATTGGGAGCGGCGAAGGTGTAAGCATAGACCGACTTACCTTGATCAATCAGCTTTGCCGCAACGATATTCGCTATCGCTCCGCCACGCCGGTGGCTTGTCCGTCCTTCGGATGCCGATATTTTTCCCAATCCACCGACCGCAGTCGGTGGATTGGGGCGAACGTACTACTCCTTCGCAACCGACTTCTTCCTTGATTTTATCTTTCGGTAGAGCAGCTTCATACCGACTCCGACTGCCTGAATCGACAGGATAACAATCGCATATAAAACCTGTTCAATTATTCCCTCCGCAAATTGTTGCCCTACCGGAGCTACCTGAACCAAAACAAGAAGCACGAACTGAATTGGCAAAGTAATGATCCACAGCTTGATATTATCAACCAGCATTATCGCAAGAAGACCAAGAACAAATACGATTACCACAAACACCGCACATAACCAAATCGTATTCATTATATCGCTTTCTCTAAACGACTCCGGTAGCATTTCTGCAATCGGCAGCGTCAGAAACAGCAGGATATAGAACGTGTTTGCGCAAAACAGTAAATTGATAATATCAAGCAATATGACTTTAATTAGCGATTTTATAGTAAATAATTGTTTCATTGTGAATTCACCTTTTGTCAATTACTATATGCATAGTGTGAAATCAAATAATAGCTTTCCGGATAATGCGGGTAAGCAACACGATCTTGATTTAATAAGTCAGGCAAAGATTGCTGTAACTGTTGAGGTGACATCCCTGTAACCTGCGAAAGTAAGGCCGATTTTGTACTCTCAAGATAACTTGCAACATTGAGAAATAGAAAAGCAGTTCCGGTTTTATGGGATGGTTCATCTTCATCAGTAGCTACAGCCGCAAAATACTGCATCAGGAACATCGGCGATTGATAGATTTTGTCATCGACTAATTTGTAATACCCACTCGTATTCAGCGGATATTTATTATCGTCAGACAGGATTACATATCCGTCAGAACCGCTCTTATATGCATAGCACCCATTTCGGCTTCCCGCAATCTCTGCAAGCTCTGCCAAAGGAGCTGTCGGATCAGTCATTTTCTTGTAATCCTTCCCTATCATTGTCTCCCATTCAGCCTTACACGTATCTGCTACACTTACTTTCGCTGTCTTGCCATAACGTTTGAAGCCCCACTGGCTAAGCGGGAAATAGGGAATAAAGTCATCGCTATTGACAATATTGAAGATGCAGTTATACTTCGTAGCATTCGCCGTACTTGCTTCGGTGGTATTGGGAGCGGCGAAGGTGTAAGCGTAGACCGACTGACCTTGATCAATCAGCTTTGCGGCAATGATATTCGCTATCGCTCCGCCACGGGAGTGACCTGTCACCCAGTAGGTTGGCGTGTAGGCAGCAAGCTCGGGATGAGTTTGAAGTATCGTTGCAACATACTGACTGATTTGATACATCAGTCTGTTTGCGGCAATATCAAAGCCTATGTGATTGTCTGCTACCGTCCACTCCGGATAGTCGGAAAAGTCATCGGTATTGCCAATGTCCATATTGCTGGACCATTCTGCAAGCGTTCCGTTGGTTCCACGGACAACGACTGTAATAATCAGTTTTCCCTGACCGTTGTAATAGACCGGCTTATATCCAAGCGCTATTTCAGATTTATGATTATCCGATGAATTATTGCCAATTAACACTTTTTTCACGCTGTACATTCCGTGATAGCTCAGCCAGCTTACTATATCCCTACTGTTTGATTCGCTTTCCAATGTCGAACCATTATAGATAAGCGTTGACATCAGTGAGGACAGAGTTGAAAGATCGGACTGATAGACCGTATTTCCGGTAAAGAGCTTCCGATAATCGACGGTATAGGATACTTCTGATTCGGAATATTGGGTTTTCAGCTCTTCTTCAAACAAATTATTATTTGCCACAGTTCCATCCAAACTGTCCGAAATACCGTCATAATCCATATCGCTATAATCCCGTACCCATACCGTATAGGATTTTATTGTTCCGCTGGATGTATGGGTGATAGATACCGTCTTTTTTCCAAAATCGTTTGCACTGACTCCACCGCCGCCGTTGACAATCACAACATTGGTACTATTATCGGAAGTTCCGTAACTGAACTGCTGCGAAATATCATTGGGATTCCGGTAGATTCCCTTGATACAACGGTAATCATCAATATTCATCGTCGTTGATGATGCTGTAAATCCGGTTGTTTGATGCGTTGTCTCGTTGTAAATGTATAGATATATGCCCGTAGGAATCGAGGATATTGTTCCTTTGAACCAACGACAGCTGGAACCACTCGCTGATTCGATACTGTCCTTGAAAATCAACTGCGTTCCTGCAGTCGTATTTCCGACAGGCACTGCCAAAATCCTTCCGGTCTGCACATTCGTCAGAATATAGCCAACTCCATCGTCGGATATATACCACTGTGTATTCACAAAACCGGTTTCACTTGTTGTACTTGTAAAATATGTGGTGGCATTTTCAGGTAATGTATCGGCATTGTCTCCAAGTGCGAGTGTTGGATTCGCATATGATCTGATCGTATATTTACCACTTCCGATATAGTGGAATCTCCACATCATGGTCACATTTGTTGAACCGCTACTCCCTACTTGTGCTATATCGGATGACTGGAACAAATGCGTGCCTTCCATTTGAACATACATTTGGCTTCCCGCATTCTTCAAAGTGTACACTCCATCGCTGACAATGCCGTACAGGGTCACCGTCTGCGGATTCAACCCGCTTGCACTTGCCGTGACGGTCACCGTTCCGGCACGGTTGAAGGTCACCAGCCCGGTTGAAGAAACCGTGGCCACGCTTGTATCGCTGCTCGACCAACTTACCGTTCTGCCGCCGGGCGTGGTGGTGGCGGTCAGCTGAAGGGTTCCGCCCACCAAAACGCTGTCGGTGGACTTATTGATTACGATATCGCCCTTTATCACCGTAACCGTGCAGAAGCCTAGCGGGAGAATCATTTACCCCAACTATGAAGCACAAATCCTATCTTTTATTCCGTCAGCTCGGCAACTTTGATAACATACTTGACACCGCTTGTAAAGATCTGCTCCTCACCGGCCTGAAATTCAAATTCAACTGTAGCCTCCACCCAAAGTTCAGTTTCTTTTGGGATAGCTTGAAATGTTATGTTGTATGAACGGACACTATAGTAATTCGTGATACTTGAAAATGCTTTTTCAACAGCAGAAATGATTTTTTCTCTGTCGATTTTTGCATTTACAAAGGGAGCATATGCTTCATTGAGTTGCCTTGCTTCAAAAGAGCAGACCTCGCCAACATTGGTAACGGTGATCTTCATGTCATCGCATCTTGCGATACCGTCAATGTCGCCGGTAAAATAGAATGTATATTGCGCATTGAAATTCGGATTATCATTAAAATAATTAACAAACCCATCTTTTAATTCAGTGGATCCGTCTTCACTGATTATTTCTGTAACAATTCTGACCTGTCTGTCATCGGTTGAAGCACCGGCATACTCCCAAAGAATATTTTTAACATAGGAAAGGAACTCCTCTTTTCCCGACGCCGGGTTCACATTTGATTTGTAATTGCGGTCATAATCCACGCCTTTTGTAGCATATCGAACAATTTGTCCCGTCTGATCATTTATGGAAACACCAATATAAATGTCATCTAAACTATATGAATACACATCTATATCATAATCATACACATATATTTTTTGCGAAGTTTTATAATACATATCAATGTCTCTGCCGAACATATTCTCTTTGGTGAGTGGCAAATCAGACTTCTTATAATTCTCTATTTTTAAAAATTTTTCGCCGGAATATGCTGTAGTAACAGTATCTCCTGCAAATCCTGCAGCACTTTCATAGAATAAAACGGTATAATCGTCTATTTCTTTTACCTTGTGTAAAGTCTCAATCCCCTGATTTGAATTTTTTGCACAGGAAATCAAAGAAATAAAAAGTGTAGTTATTATCAATATGACTAAAATTCTTATGCAATATTTCATGACTTTTACCATACCTTTCTTGCTAGTTCAAAGTTTTTTGTGTTTTTAACATCTCCGAAATGATTGTCTTCAAGTTACAAAACTTCAGATTAGAAATAAAACTGCGCTTTTGGGATTTTTATCAATTTAAATATTCCTTTTAAATTATCAAATTATCCAATATATTATGTTCCTAATCTAAAATTTGGATCGGTTCCGAACAATACTGCTTTATCATTATCATAATTCACCATATTTAGGTTTGTTTCTTCCAACGCTTCTTTAGCTGTATACAATTTTCCTGTTTCGGGTTTAATTGTATTCATAAGACTGAAAAACATATTAATCCAATCATCATTGTTATTATCCCATTGCATCACATGCCACCCGATCGCTACTTTTGCACCAGCCAATTCTGCAGATTTAGGTAAATTGAATGAGTTTGCGCAACATATACAACCCAGTTTGTTGCAGTTATGTATATTTCCATTTGAATCATATGTAGGGCAACAAAACGAAGGGCTTTCCTTGTCTCCGTTGCAAATATTTCCTCCAGAACTGCATCCTGCAAAAATCACAATGTCAATTTTTGACAAATCCAAACTCAAACTTGGATTTGATAAGTAATAAATAGTATTATTATCAAGATGACCCCAAATGGGTTCATTGATTGTAATACTCGTAGGTGATGCATGCCCGTGAATTATCATAATTTTTGAGTTTTGTATCATGTTAATTGCTTGATTTTGATTTACTTGAATTTGGTTGTGTAATAAACTAAATGAACTATAATATTTTGATAAAGAGCTTATGGTATCTGATGGATCAATTGTTGCACGCTTTAGTACAGTTTTCAAATATACAACATCGCCACCTATAGTTATTATGTTAAACTCATCAAAATAACTCGAGTTAACAATATGTTTTCCTTGCACGAGCGTATCGTTCGTATTTGTTTTGATACATAAATACAGATTACGATCATTGACAACATCATTTTTACACCTGATTTTCCATGCACCAGCAGATGTTGATGTGAAGCTCCACTCACAAAGATCGCTTGTTGTTGTTGAACTCATTTCTATAGGGGTATTTTCTGATGTTGACACCGGTGATTTTAGATATAAACCGGTTCCTACGTTTTTTATATAATAATATCCGCTACTTGCAGGTATGCGTTGCCATAGTTGAGTATCATCATAAGTAAAATCCTTTTTTATGGCACCTGAACTATTTCCATCCACATAGCCTGTTGTTTTTTGAATGTTTTGCATGAAAAAGTATTCGCCATTGACAGGATTGATATAGTAATTTACTGATAATGAGACGCCTTTTGAAAATGATACAGTTACCTTAGCAACTCCTATCTTTTGAGAAACAGTACTAAGCATCCCAGAATTTGATATTGTTGCGATAGATGTCAAATCACCAGATAGATCGGATACCGAAAATGTTGCAGTGCCGGGTGTATTGTCTCCGATTATTGACGAGTAATATGCACTGTCTGTTGCAAGAGAAGACAGGTCAATGGACGATCCCGATTCAATAATATGTGAATCTATGGTATTTAAGTCAATTCCTTTGAGGGTGCCGGTATATTTTGATAAAACCCACTTTGTTGCTGAGTTTACACTTGTTGTAAGTATAAGCATGTCGGGTTCCAGCATGGTAAGGTAATATTTAGTTGTACCTCCTATTTGCCGATACCATATATAATAGCTGTTTTCATCGACAGGTGTAATCCTCCACGTATAATCGGTGGATATATTCGCATCACTAGCCCCCGACTCTAATCTTGTTCTGGGATAACCTCTGTGACCATCATAATAATATGTTGGATTTGCATATATAATTACTTCGTTGTTCATCATGCTTCTAATGATGTAATCCTGCGTAGTGGGACGATATACCAATTTGAATAATGCCGTTCGATTATCATCGGATTTGGGTGATTTGGCGGAGATTGTTTGTAGCACCATGTGCTCTCCGTGAGTGTCGGAGGAGTACATATATGATGTTGTTCCGACTTTTTGTATTGAATAGACCCCACTATCAGGACCTAATGGCAAAGGAACAACTGTAACAGGTATTGTAAGATTTGATCCGGATGAATGATTGGCTGTTATGGTCGTGGTTCCCTGCCCGATAGCTGTTATCTTTCCATTCGAGACTTTTGCAACGCTTGTGCTACCCGATGCCCAGGTAAAATTTTGACTTGGAACGGTTTCAGAATAGTACATAAGTGAATAGGTAATAGTGTCACCTATTTCTATGGTTTTAGATGTACTTGTTGATGAATAGGTATACTCCGAGTCACTCGCCTGCCAAAAGATTCCCGATGCAGGAGCACTGACTTTAGTAATCAGCCATCTTTGTGTTGACGCACTGGAACTGGAATTATAGGTTTCCATGGAAAGTCGATCATAGTTTGCCGGATAGGTCTCAGTCGCCAGCATTTTCCCACTCAAACAATTTCGAATGGATCTTTGATAAGATTCATCGGTGATTTCCCATAGCATTGTTGCGTTAACGTTTGCAGTAGACAAATACACTCCGTTGGTTGAATTGTAACTCAATTTTTGATTATAATTCATGTACGGGTAGATTACATAACGTCCAGTATCCATATATGCAATTCGCCAATATTGGTTCAAAGACGTCGAATTTGAATTATATAGATAAGGATATGTATTCGAAAACAGGTGCAGCGAATCAACAGTTGTTACAGTATGCGAACCCGCATTTCGTAAGATATAGATGCCGTCTGCCAAGACACCATATATTGTAACCGAAGCGGCCTTTCCGTCAGTCAATGTTCCAGTAATAATAGCAGAGCCGAGTCGATTTATTGTAACGAGTCCGGATGAACTGACGGAAGCTACATCAATATTGCTACTTTCCCATGTAACCGCCTTTCCAGAGGGCGCAGTTGTTGCAGTAAGTTGAATCGTTGAATTAACAGTTGCATGATCTGTTGATTTGCTGATTGATATACTTGTCGAATTCACCGTAACCGTACAGCTTGCGCTGACCCCGTTCGCGGTGGCGGTGATGGTTGCGCTTCCCACGGTATGGGCGGTGACCAGTCCGGATGTGCTGACGGATGCAATCGCAGGATCGCCGGATGACCAGCTGACAACCGATCCGCTGGGCGTGGTGGTGGCGGAGAGCTGGAGAGTATCGTTGATGTACAGGCTTGCGCTGCTCTTATTCAGTGAGATGGAGGCAGTGGTGGAGGAATAATTCACCGTCAGAATGGGCGGGTTGCTTCCTCTATTGATGGAGGCGAAGGTACGGTAGGTGTTGGTTCCGCCGGATTCGTAGCTGTCGGTCGCCTTGAAGATCACGCCCTTGGACGGATATGCCGTACCGTTCGCCCACTTTTTCTCACCACTCCAAGGCGGTTTCCACCTTGGAGTGGTATGGGTGCATCAATTTGCCGACCTGTTCGCCTGTTTTTACTCTTGGTGTTGGGAAAACAACATATATGCAGTGAAAACTGAGGGCTTATATGGTCTGTACCGTGTTTTCACATATGATGTTAATGACTTTTGTATTGAATATATAGCTAGGCAACTTCCCTTTGTTTGTTAGAAATAAAGATATGTACACCAAAAGAGCAAATTGCAAGAAGAATGCAGACCAACACATTAATCGGTAAAATGATTTCCCACAGTTCAGCCTTCGTATAATCATCAATCGCACTGCTGACAATTGCATAAATGAGTAACGGTAAATTTCCGGAAATTGAAGTGAATACGGATAACGACAACATGGATTTCCATGATTTATGGGATTCAGCATACTGATATCCCACGACCAGTGCAATTGCAGGAAGCGTACATACCGCATACAGCCAACCCTGCATAAAATGAAGCAGGATATTCAGTATATCAATATGCATAATCACAAGGTTCAAGGCCGAATAAATCACCAGAAACAGGCAAACCGCAGGCAGTTTGAAATCGTGCAAGCTGTGAACTCGAGTGAATCGGGAAAGGAAATACAACAGGGACGGTAAAAGTGAAAACAGCACGCACATCCCTGCAAAAGAAAACCAATCCGAAAGATTGAACTTTATAATCCAGTCTAAGGAAAAAACTCCTTCAGGAATGCTGTAAATCCAAGTAGTAGCCACAATATTAAGAATCGCAAGCACGAGAACCGAGACCGTATTGGTTCTGAAGCAACGGCCGCTTACCAAAGCCCATAATACTGTAAAAAAGAAGATTATTCCGAGAACATAAAACATAAATCATACCTCCCATGATATAGATATTAGTTTCGTACCGTCCCAATAGCAACACGGGGTAATCGCAGGAACTACATAGTTTTGCACAAATAGTGAGCTACCGGAGAATTTGTCTGTTAATTCGTCTTTTAATCCACCTGGAGTGATTATTGATGAGTCAAGTAATTCGTTATCTCGACATATTTGATTCCATGAACGAGTAGCAAACGTAACGCAATTGTCAGTCAGTAGGCTGTAGTCTTCAGAATAACTTAATATAAAGTTAGACAACTGACCTATTGCGCTTACAGGGACCACAGTTGTATAAGCAACATTTTGGGTGTATTTATCATCATGACAATATGCATACGAATCCATATTATACCATATGCCCTCATGTCTATTTTCATCAATACCCGTTGTGTTGAATTTGCCAACAGTCATAGAACAACCTGATTTCAAGAGATAATTTCCAATATATATTTCCTGCTTGGAATTGTTTTTGAGAACCAGAAAAGCATGACCAAACCAACTATTATCTGTTAATATTTCATATGCAGATACAATAGTTACATCAACAGTGCCCGGCGTGACATTAATTGTAAAACTTTGAACACTACCACTCGAATGCCTGACCGTAACAGTTGCATTCCCGCTTCCTATCGTCGTAATCTTATCTACACCGTCATGGGTAGCGACACCCGTGTTGCTGACCGACCATGTGAAGCTTTGCGAGATGTTGTCCGGGTCCCTGTAGATGGCTTTGATGCGGCGATATTCTCCCACTTCCAGCGTCATGGAGGTTTTGGTGAATGCCGTTGTGTAGTCCTGACTTCCTTCATCGTGGTAGCGGTACAGGAAGATTCCCGTGGGTACTGACGACAGTGGCTCCAGCATCCACCGACGGTTGGAATCGCTGATCGTTCCCGCTTCATCCGACAGAGTCAGGAGGGTTCCGGTAGTTTCATTTCCGGCTGGAACCGACAGAATTTTTTCGGTTAATGCATTCGTCAGAATGTAATAGCTTGGATGATCCTGCGAGATATACCACTGGGTAATTCCGTAATTTACATTCAAGCCGTCGTTTGCCGGAATGTGATTGGATACGCACGCCACTCCTCCGTTTGCTCCGATGGCTAGCGCCGGATTGGCATAGGAACGGACGGTATACCGACCGCTTCCGATGTAGTGAATCCGCCACATCATTCTGACATCGGTCAGGGGATGATCGACTCCGTTCTGAGACATGGACCCAAGGGTCTGGAACAAATTGTTCCCTTCCATCCGGACATACAGAAGGCTTCCCGCATTTTTCAGGTTGTACACTCCATCCTGTACAATCCCATACAAAGTCACGCTCTGCGGATTCAGTCCGGTTGCGCTTGCCGTGACGGTCACTGTTCCGGCAAGACTGAAGGTCACCAGTCCGGATGCGCTGACCGTAGCAATACCGGTATCGCTGCTGGTCCATGTAACCGTTCTGCCGCCGGGGGTGGTAGTGGCGGTCAACTGAATCGTGCCGCCCACCAAAACGCTGTCGGTGGGTTTGTTGATAACGATATTGCCCTTTCTCACCGTAACCGTACAGCTTGCACTGACCCCGTTTGCGGTGGCGGTGATCGTTGCGCTTCCCACAGTATGGGCGGTGACCAGCCCGGAGGCGCTGACGGAGGCAATCGCAGGATCGCCGGATGACCAGGTGACAACCGATCCGCCGGGTGTCGTGGTGGCGGAGAGCTGGAGAGTATCGTTGATGTACAGGCTTGCGCTGCTCTTATTCAGTGAGATGGAGGCAGTGGTGGAGGAATAATTCACCGTCAGAATGGGCGGGTTGCTTCCTCTATTGATGGAGGCGAAGGTACGGTAGGTGTTGGTTCCGCCGGATTCGTAGCTGTCGGTCGCCTTGAAGATCACGCCTTTGGACGGGGAGGCGGTGCCGTTGGCCCACTTCTGCGCCAATGCGGTGATGTCGAAGGCATAACGGTGCTGTTCCCCGCTGACATTGCCCTGCCCGTATCGGACCGACAGCGAGGACAGCAAATCTCCCACGGGACTGCTTCCCACGCCGGACCAGGTGGTAGTGCCGCTCTCCGACCAGCTGTTGCCCACATATTCGTGGCATTCGACCACCTGCGCCGCATCGTCTTCACACATGATATCCCGGATGGATACGGTAGCGCCGGTGACGCTGTAGCCCGAGATGTTCAGGTTCGGGAAACGCATCAGAACCCGCAGGGGCGCTCCGCTGCTTCCTCTGCCGATATACAGGGAGCCGGAGGTGCCGGAGTAGGTGGTGGTGGACACGATGCTGACGTCCTCGATGTTCCCGGTTGTATTCAGGGTGATGGTGGGGTCGATGGTGATGGGATAGAGGGTGTCGGGATCGGAAAGCCATGCCTCATCCAGCTCGATGGTCAGCAGGTAGCTTTCATTTTCGGTGACAGTCTCCACCGACATGGAGCCGAAGGCATTGTTCCGCTCATCGGCTGTGAACAGGATGATGTCGCCAAGCGTCGCCTTTACGGTATTGTATTCATCTACCAGCACATAGGTTCCGAAGTCGTCGGTCAGAGTCAGCCCGTCGGTCTCCAGCAGGAAGGAATACTCGGTCTGGCCGGTGTAAGACTCGACGATGATGTCCTCCTTGAAGCCCATGGCGGTCAAAGTATATTCATAGCGGGTATCGGCATCGGTTTCGTAAACGACGGTCTTTTCGTCGTCGGACAGGATGGCATCAGCGTCTGCATCGTCAGGAGTCAGCCGAAGGGTGACATCAAAACCGGAAAGCTCGATTCCGTCGGCAAAGGAAGGGGAGAAGGTGGTGAGAATATCGCTTGCCCGGGTGCGGAAGCCGCCGTCGCTCAGAGTGACAAGGGACAGGGATTTATCGTTCAGAAAGCCCCATTCGTCGTAATATTTGACGGGATTTTCGTAATAGAACAGGGTCAGATTGCCCTCCGAATCGGCAAGAACCACGCTGTTGAGATCGGGTTCGGCACTCCGCACACGGGCAACAAAGCCGCTTTCCGAAAGGCCGTCCAGCGTCATATCCATGGGAAGATTGAAGGCGGTAAGCATCTCTGCGGGATACAGTCCGACAGAAAAGTCCGATGCGAATTCACCCTCCAGGGGGAATTCAATAGGATAGGATACCGTCGGGCTGCCGATTGAGGTCTGTGCCGTCGGTACCGTCGCTGCTGTCGTCTCAGTCTGACCGGTCTGCTGGGCAAACACCGTCAGCGGCAGGGAAACGCAGAGGGTTGCAGCAACCAAAGCCGCTGCAATGGCGCGATGCAAACGGGGAAAACAGTGGGGCAATACTGTTTGTTTCATAACTCATACCATACCTTTCTTTTTTTCAAAATGAGTTTGGCTTTACAAACTGCTGTGCGAATCAGGTACAATTACATTATAGCATACTGCCTTTCATTTGTCAACATATTTATTTTAAAATAGTATTGCATCTTGAGTTTTTTTGTGATATTATATCAAACGAAAAGGAGAATTATTATGGATTGGAAAAAGGATATTGACGAAAATGTCCGAAGCGGGATTGTAGAATTATTGGTATTACACCTGCTCTGCGAACGGGATATGTATGGGTACGAAATCCGGCAGACACTTGCCAAGCGAACCAACATGGCTTATGAGATGAAGGAAGCTTCCCTGTACGGACCTCTGTACAGAATGTCTTCCAGGGGTTTGATTTCATCTCACAAGGAAATGGCCGGTGAAAAGCGATTCCGTATGTATTATCATATCGAAGACGCAGGCAGAGAGTACCTGGCCTACGGAAAAGAGCAAATTGAATATGTATTCTCCGGTATTATGCGCTTGTTAAACTGGGAGGGCGACGATAATGAACAGTAGCATAAAACAATATTTGAAAGAGGTGTCCGGTAACCTGGCCTGCCCACGCTCTGTGAAAACCATCTTTCTTCAGGAATTGAAGAGCGAAATATTGTCTCGTCAAGATGGGAAAGATCCTTTTACATTGAGTGAGCTTTATCATGATTTCGGTACCCCCGATGAAATTGCCGACGGTTTCTTCGATCGAAATGACTATGACAATCTGCTGAAGAAAGCCAAACGGAGAACAATCATTTCGATGTGCATCAGTATTGTTACACTTATTCTGCTTATATGTGCGATTTGGTTAATTGTTGAGTTATTACTAACTTTCGGAGGGACCGTAACAGTTTCAGAACCACATATTATTCAGTAAGGAGTTTTTTTGAAAAAATAATTATCAATATTTAATGACGATCACAATGCTCATGGTTACGGCATTGCCTGCCTTTGCAGAGGAAACGGGGGCTTCCCCTGTTCAAACCGATGACGGGTCGACGGTCATCTATTATGAAGACGGAAGTAAGCTCACTGTTTCACCCGCGCGAATTGTCGAAACCCAAAGTTCTGCCCGTGCCACCTCAAAAACCGTGAGTTCCGGCAGGGATGCGACATTTACCGATTCAGATGGAACTCTGCAATGGAAATACACCTTAACCGCCACATTTTCGTATGTTGAAGGTGTTTCCTCTACCTGTACCAATGCTTCCTACACACAAACAATTTATGACAGCAGCTGGACATTTTCCGATGGATCTGCAACCAAATCCGGAAATGTTGCCACCGGATCCGGAAAATATGTGAAGAAGATTCTCTTCATAACGGTCAATACATATAACATCGACATCCACCTTATGAATTGACCGTGGACAATTTCCATGGGTACTGTTTTCATAAACAAGTCAACTGTTCGTATTTAACTTAATTTATAGTGAAAGGTGCCGAAAAAAGCTCCACAAAGAAGCAGAGACAACGACCGACCGGTCGAAGTCTCTGCTATTTGTTGTAAGGGCAAGAAAAACCGTAAAAACACTGAATTTTGGAGAACATAAACTCAACCTGCGGCATTTTGGAAAATTTTCCACAGGTGGAAAAGCAAAAACACGATTTCCTCAAGCTGCTTTTGACACGCTTCCCTTCTCAGCATAAGATTTTCTCAGGTCAATATGAGCCATGACTTCGTTGAATGTATATACCGGATCGGTTATTTCAATTATTTTTCCCAAATCCACAGAAATTCTGATTTGATTGCGCTATAAAGAAGACACCGTGAAGTGAGTGAGATCATATCAGGGTGTCTTAGCGCTTTATGGTATAATTTCATTCAGTGAGATGATTTTTCATGGTAAGATAATGATATACTTTAGAAAGAGGGGAGCCGGAATACTGCCAAAAACTACTCCGATTGACGATGGTATGAGAGCAAAATAGGAAGGTTTCAGAAAAAGATGTATTCATTCATGGCTTTCTGTTGACAAATTCCAAATAAAGGTATATAATTACAATTGCCGGGCAGGCAGAAAGGTATGGACTCAACCTATGAAAAAATTTATTTCGCTATTGCTCGCCGCACTTCTTCTGGTATCGGTTCTCCCCGGATGCGGCCGCACCGCCGGGAATCCCGAAGAGAGTGCCGCCAAAGATGATACTACAACCTCCGAACAATTCACCGATGATATCAAACCGAGTTCTACCTCCGATTTTGAGTACACGGTCGGCAAGGACGGCGGGATTACCATCACGAAATATATCGGAACCGACACCGATGCGGTCATTCCCGAAGAAATCGACGGAAAGCCGGTCACGGTGATTGGGACGGGTGCGTTTAAAGATCAGAAAACCGTGACAACGGTAACCCTTCCGGACACCGTTGTGGATTTGGAAGATGAAGCGTTTTTTCGCTGCGGATCGCTGACTTCGATAAACCTTCCCGGACAGTTAAAAACCATCGGGAGTCATTGCTTTTTCCAATGCGGGCTGAAATCGATCAGCATTCCCGGAACCGTTCAAACGATTGGTAACTCGGCCTTTTTTGAGTGTAAATTAGAGAGTATCGAACTGAATGAGGGACTTGTAACGATTGGAGATACCGCATTTACTTACGCAGATATTACCCGGATTACGATTCCGAACAGCGTTCAGTCAATCGGTGGCAGTTCGTTTCACGGATGTGAAAAGCTGGAAACTGTTACATTGGGAAGCGGTCTGCGCACGATTGGTCAATCCGCATTCTTCTTTAATAAGTCTTTGAAGGAGATTGTGATTCCTGCTTCAGTTACATTTATCGGGATGTATGCTTTTGAAGCCTGTGATGTGCTGGAAGCGGTCAGATTCGAAGGAAACGCTCCGGATTTTGAAATTGGAATTACCACCTACGAAAACTATACCGTCTACTATCACGAAGGAGCCGAGGGCTTTACCTCTCCTGTGTGGAACGGACATCCCACCGAGATTTGGTGAAACATCAGTATAACAGAATTATTTGCCGGGCAGGCAGAAAGGTTGGACACCCATGAAAAAAGTGATCTTTATCAGTTTGTTTGCTATTTCCGTATTGGTCAATATCGTTCCATTGCTCATTTTCAGAGATTCAATAATGATTTCAAATCTATCTCTTTTTTCTGCTGTAACAATGATCCTTATAAGTGCAAACGGTATACTTTCGTATTTCCTTCGCCACAAAGGGAATTTCTTATCGTTTGGCAAACCTCGCGGAAGCGCTTTCTCGGAGGATAAGGATTATACCTTTACGAAAGAATATAGCAAGGAGTTTTTTTGGCAATTTCTCATCTATTGCCTGGCAATTCCTTTTTATATTCCGTGCATTTTCTTTGTTTCAAAATGGGTGCATTTATTATGGACCCTATGTGTTCTCCTCGTTCCCCAAGCTGTTTTTGTCGTGTACGGAATATCGAATACGGTAAAAGATGTTAAGGAACATCAATTAACCCTGCAAAAACGGGAGCAAGAATTGAAAGAGCAAATGCAAAAAGAAGAGATGGGGCGTTTCAAATAATATTTTGCGAGGTACTATGAAAAAATGAAAAAATTTCATTTTATTCCGGTATGGAGAATTGAAAAAACAGAGCAATGGCTTCAGAAGATGGAAAAATCCGGATACCGTCTTGAAAAAATTACCTTCTTGCGACGGAAATGTTAGTGATGTTATAGGACACTTCGCACACAGGCCAACCTATGTAGAAATGGTAAATAGCTTCTTCGAAACTCAAATTGAATAAAATGCGTGTCTAAAAGGATACCGTTTTCTTCCCCGTCTACGATGAACAAGTCCGTTAAAAACGGACTTGTTCAATAATTGGGGTTTATCCAATGCCATTCGCCCCGTCGCAAAGGCGGATGCCGATCCTTCCCTCCTCATCCGGGGAAATCACGATCTCCTTTTCGGTGACGGAAAGGGAGCCGTTCACCGGCAACCGATAGCGGTAATCCCGATAGCAAAGGGAGAGGGCGTTCCCCTCTGCGGCCATGGACGGCATCCGCTCCGACGGGCAGAACCGATAGCGAAGCGAAAGCGATCCCCCGTTTTGATCGGCAGTAAGCGAAATTTCCTCTGGATTTGCAGAAATGCGAACCCGACCCAATTCATCGGTGAGAAAATCCACCCGGATACTGTCGATTCCCGTCTCCCGATAGACCGTTTCCCTGGCGTTCACGGGATTTTCGCCGCAGCAGAGGTAGAATCCCGCAAGAACTCCGTCCCCGCTGAAGCGGTTTCCGTCCACAACGGGAAGATTGTCGTATTTCAGGGTCGGCGTCCGACAGACGGCGTTCAGATAGCGTTCGGGATAGTCCTCCCGGAAGAGATAGAGGTCCCGGATGCGGACACCCCGGCTGTCGGCGAACAGATTGACTCTGTAATTTTTGCAATTATACCAGACCGATTGTTTTTGAGGATCCTTCCAATGGCAGGGCGATACGACGGTGGATGCGGGGGTTTCGGAGAAGGTTTCCTTGAACCACCGTCCGCTCTCGCCCAGGGGCTCCACCTGTACACGGCCCTCTTTGACCAGTTCGTCAAAGCAGGCAAACTGCATTTCCAGACCGTTCTTCATGGCAGACCAGCCGAAGGAGTTCTCCTGCCCCGCCTGAGTATAGGCGAAGGTCAGGCAATCGCCCGAGAAGTTGGTGCCCAGGTACCAGTCCACCCAGCCCCGTTCTCCGCCCCCTCCGTTGTTGCCGCTGTAAACCGGCTCCAGCGTGATGACCCCCTGCACCGAGGGCGCACCCGACGACGGATCCAGCCCGAAATCGTACTGGGCAACGGGATCGGAACCCAGCATCCGGAAAACCGGCGTGGGAATCTGATTCTTTCCCGTCTGTGCGGGGCAAAAAACATTCTGTCTGGAGGGATAGTAGGCCTGATTGTAGTAGGCTCCCCACAGGGTATAGCCGTCGGTTCCCCATTGATCCTTACAGTTGCAGGAGGCGTCCAACCCGTACTTATCGGAAGCATAGGCGAGGGTATGAGCGTCGATGATCCAGGAACCCATGGTCTTGGGATAAACACCGAAAACCTCCCTGAACTTTTCAAAAAGCACATCCACCAGCCGCTCCCGCTCCGAAAGGCTATATCCCACCGAAAATCCCACATCGGTGTGCCAATCCCAGGGGAAGCGTCCCCGCCAGGGGATGCCTGCCGCCTTCACCATGGGCTCTACGATTTCCAGCCACACCCCAAGCTCGTGAGTTTCCCGCTCCTTCTCCCCGAACAGTCCGGTAAAGGAGGGGGTTATCAGGGCATCGTACTGAAAGAGAAAGGTGCCGCGAAAACCGTACTTTTTCAGCAGGTCCAACTGTTTTTGAACCGGTTCAAGCAGATCCACCTCGCATCGGGGTTCACACCCCCGGATAAAGTTGACAATGTTGATGATTTGCCGTTTTTCCATATAAGGTTGCCTTTCCGAAGTCTTCCTCCCGAAAAATCGGGAGGAAGATTGTTTCAATTGATTAGATTTGATGAATTATTGAATCTCGAACTTGTCCATATCCAGCCACAGGACAGCGTCCTTGGGCGTGACTGCCGCATTCCGGGACTCTCCGGTGTAGTAGCTGTACTGGCGTCCGATTTCGTCGGCGGTCAGCGCACGGTCAAAGATATGAATCATGCCGATGGCGCCGTCCAGTGCGAAGCTCTTGCCGATGGCCTTTCCGACGGTCAATTCCTCGGATGCCGTTCCGACGCTTCCGGTGTAGGACATTTCGCCCACCATCTTTCCGTTGATGTAGAGTTTCAGTCCGCTGTCGTCACGGGTTCCGACGATATAATTCCACTCGCCGGCGACAATGCCGCATTGGGGAAGAGGAACGGTCAGGCACTTCCATCCTCCGTCATACACGAAGAATTCCAGATTGTTGCCACCGTCGATCTTGATGGAGATCTGCGTATCGCCCTTGGCGAGAATCACATTTCCGACCACCAGTTTATCGTAGCGCACCCATGTTTCCAGCGTGAACGAGTTCTTTCCGGATAGGGTCTTGTTCAGCAGATTATTCTGATCGTGGATTGCATATGCACCGCTGCACGCCCATCCGGTGGCGGAGCCGGAATCCTCATACAGAATTCCGTTTTCCACAGCCGAGGTGGTAAATCCGTTATCCGACTGATCCTTGAAGGTGACCTGCTTTCCGTACTGGCTTTCAACTGCCGTCAGAACTGAATAATTGGTCACCCGCTTCTTCTGATCCTCGGTGAGAAGATCGTACTTGGCTCTGACCGCCTGAACGGCAGACGGATCCTTGGTCAGCCCCTGAATGGCGTTCACCACATCCTCTACCGCCATCCGATCAATCTCTTCCGGGCCGATGGACTGAGCGTCACGCCAGATCTTACTGATTTCACCCGGATCACCGTCCGCCGAGAAGGGAACGATGGTATAGGTGTAGGAATAATCCCTGCCGTCGTTGAGCAGGCGGTACTGACTCATGGTTGCGGGTCCGCAGGATCCGCTTCCGACGCCACGGCTGCCGTAGTCCACGGACAGATAGGTATACTGCGGATCGGAGGAGAGCTGATAGATGTTTCTGGCTCCCGACAGTTCCGCCGCACTGAAGTGCAGAGCGGAGGCCTCCACGCTATCCTCTGCCACAATCAGGATGCCCGTATTCAGTCCGTCGCCGGTCAGCGCCATATAGCGGACGCCCATCCGGTTGCCGGTATCCTGGGGATTGGCATAGGGGAAGAACATATCGGACACGGTGGTCTCATACAGACCGACCAGAGCGCCTCTGCATCTGTCACGGTAACATTCCCACTCACCCTTGCCGTAGTAGACCACATTCTCATAGGCGGCGGGAAGGGTGATGACATTACCGTACTTCGCCATCTCACCCATGGAGGGCGCCATGGTCAGCGAAGAGGTGACGGTGATCTCGCCGGAGCCGTAGATTCTGTACACCATCTTCTGGGTCGAATCGGAGGCACCCGTCAGGGTCTGTTCTACGGTCAGCGTCAGCGCATTACCGGTGGGATCGGTCTCCAGGCTGAAGGTTTTCGCCTTGCCGATCTTCACGCTGTTCCAGGAATAATTCTCGTAATTGTCGTTGTCGATGGTTCCCTTGACAAAGTTCACGCAGGGACCGCCGCTGATAATCGTCTCGCCATCGTAGACATAGCTTTCCAGATTGCCGGTGGTCTTGTTGAAGGTCACGGTGAAATTCGTTCCGGTAATGATCAGTTTACCGTTTTCTTCCTTGGAAGTGATATCGGGCAGGCTCGCAAGGGAAAGGCCGCTCACATGGTCGATCTCTGCGGGAACCGCCAACTGCTCATAGGCGATGGCATACCCCTTCTCTGCCCACAGCGTATCTTCCTTCAGCTCGACATACAGATTCAGGAAATACTCTCCGTCCGCCTCGGTATTCTCGGGCATACGGAAGGGTACGGTGACCGTCACCGTCTCACGGGGTGCGCAGTCAACCGAGAAACTGCCGCTGTCGACCACCTTTCCGTTGCACAGAAGCTCATAGCGGAAGGCATAATCGGACAGGTTCACATGGCTGAACTCATTGTATACCGTGACCTTTCCGTCCCGGATTGCCGACAGATCGGAGGTGAACCAGACGCTCTGCTGAACATACTTGACCTCGTAGGCCTCGGGCTGTAGCTCTCTGTCGGGGTTGACAATGCCGTTCTGACAATAGTTCTTGTGGGTGATGGTATTTTTCCAGTTGTCGCCGCAGGCGAAATACATTCCGTTTCCGTAATAGTCCCATCCGTTTTCCACGGGAATCTCAGTGGCAAGGGTCTGATCCACGAAATCCCAGATGAAACCGCCCAGAATGTTGTCATACTTGCGGTAGATTTCCCAATACTCGTAGAAGTTGCCCAGCGAGTTGCCCATGGCGTGATCGTACTCGCACTGAATGTAGGGCATATGATCTGCCGCAGTGCCGTACCCGATCATGGACGAAGGATCGACATACATATCGCTCCGCATATCCACGCCGCCGTTGCCGCCCCGATAGGTATGGGAATGAATCATACGGGTATTGTCGATCTTATGGATGATGTTCCGAACCGCCATCGGGAACTGGGCGTTGGCGTTGGACTCGTTGTCCAGCGACCAGAAGAGAATCGAGGTGCGGTTCTTCTCCCGCTTCACCAGCGACTCAATGCGCTCGGAAATGGTCGTTTTGAAATACCTTGTGGTGTCGGTGTCGCTGACGCCCCAATGGCTTTCGATATTCGCCTCCGCCATCACAAGAATGCCGTACTTATCGCAGAGATAGTAGAGCGCCTTGTCATTGGGATAATGGGAGGTCCGGATGGCGTTGATGTTGATCTGCTTCATGATCTGCAGATCCTTTTCGTACAGCTCAAAGGAGACATACTTGCCGGTTTCCCAGCAGTTGTCGTGGCGGTTCACGCCCTTCAGGAGGATTTCCTTACCGTTGAGAAGTACGGTTTCATAATATTCGTTCGGTCCCGAGGTGGATGTGGTCTGGGTAAAGGTCAGTTCCCGGAAGCCGAGGGGCTGTGCAGTGCTGCCGAGATCCCTTCCCTGCCCATCCTTCAGGGTGAACACCAGCGTGTAAAGGTAGGGATCCTCATCCGACCAGAGGTGGGGAGCCTTGACCACTCTTGAGAGGTCCAGCGTCGCAGAATCGCCGGGGGCGACCTTTCCCTGAAGGGTTGCCGTCAGGGGATCGTCGGCAAACAGATTCCTGCCGTCCGCATCGTAAAGGGAGACCTCCACGGTATAGCCGCCGTCGATTTCCTCTGCCGACTCATTGAGCAGCATCGCCTGAATTTCCAGCTTCGCATCTGTGAAGCTGTCGTCCAGATCGGTGACGACATAGTAATCGAAGAGGTTGACCTCCGGAACCGAGTAAAGATAGACATCCCGGAAGATGCCGCCGAGGCGGAGCATATCCTGATTCTCGAACCAGCTTCCGTCCGACCAGCGGACAACCATCATGGCGATGAGGTTTTCACTGCCGTCGGTATTCAGGTAGGGTGTAATGTCAAATTCACTGGTATCGTAGGAATCCTCGGTGTAGCCTACCGCATAGCCGTTGATCCACAGATAGTAGCAGGATTCCACGCCTCCAAAGGAAATGATGACCTTCCTGTCTCTGATCCAGGAGGGGTCCACCGTAAAGGTGGAGCGGTAGAAGCCCACGGGATTGGTGACTTTGGGGGCATTGGGCGCCGTCACCTTGCCGTTGCCGTAGGCGTCCCACGGATACTCGGTATTGGCGTAAATCGGGAAGTCAAAGCCCTGAGACTGCCAGCTTGCGGGCAGGGTGACCTCCTTGAATCCGCCGTAATAGGCGTTATCCGCCAGTCCCACCTGATTGTTTCCGGCATATACGGGTGCCTTCGTCATATCGTATTCGGTCTTGTAGAACTGACCGTAGACGCCTGCCTTTTCGGCCTCGTCCACATTTTTATAGACCGCCAGCTGCCACTTGTTGTTCTCGCCGGTCAGCAGTTTATAGTAATCGGACGCAGTATACCGATAGTTCTGCGCACCCTCAATGGCCGCCTCAACCGAGCTGTAAACCAGCGTCTCGGAGGTATGGTAGGGGCGGCGGTTGATCTGGGTAATCAGCGACTGATTGACCTTGTTTCCGTCGGCGTCCCGGCTGTTCACCTCACCGGTCCATTCCAGCATACTGAACTTGGCTTCGGTCATCGGCGGAAGGGTAATGGGGGCCATGGTCGGCGGCGTTTGAGAAGTGGTCCAGACCGAGCTTTGATCGGTGTTCCCGTCGCTTTCGGCAGTCGTACCGTCAGCGCCGCCCTTTCCCGTGCATGCCAGAAGCAACGGAAAGGTCAGCCCCGCAAGCAGAGCGGTAATCACGATTCTCGTCAATTTCATCTTATGAATCCTCACTGTTGGTTATCTGTCTCTCTTTTTTCCGATCACGGCAATTCCGGCTGCCGACACGATGCACAAAACGGCAAGGGCGCCGACCGCACTTCCGGTCTTCGGAGGTTCGGGGAGTACGGGATCGGGCTCGGTGGGATCGGGTTCGGTGGGATCGGGTTCGGTCGCGGGAGCGGCAGAGGAATACAGCTCAATCTCGGAGATCTTCACATGATCGGTGATTCCCTCCATGAGCAGACGGATATATCTTCCCTCCGTCGAATCGAAGGTGAAGCTGTGGGGTCTGTACTCGCCCCATTCATAGCCGGTCTCGGAAAGAACGGTCGTCCAGTTCTCGCCGTCATCGGACATCTGAATCTTGAAGTTCGCAGGCATGTTCATTTCGGTGGCGCTTCCGCCGTATTTGTATTTGGTGGAGGAAGGAACGATCACCATCTCATCGACGGCAGTCGCCTCACCCATATCAAAGCAGATATAAATATCGGCAGCACCGTCTGCGATGGTGGAAGGATTGGAATGGTATCCGCAGAACTGACCGTAGTCGCCTTCGTTTCTCATCAGGGTGTTCATATCGTAACGGTTTCCGTTGTTGATATTGGTCAGATGCCAGTTATTCCCGTCATCCTCATAATAGGAATCGGAGGTCACGGTCTTGCCCAGCGCCAGATTGGTGCGCTCTTCGGGTGCCGTATAGCCCTCGTTATAGACGGCAATCTCGGACAACTGCATTTCGCACCATTCGAAGTTCAGGGAAAGTCCCTGTACGACAAGGACTCTGCCGCTTACTGCGGGGAATTGGAAGGTGACGGGTTCAAAGGGCTGAGAACCCAGATCGTAATACTCCGCAATCACATCGCCCTCGGCATAATCCAGTCCGGATGCGGAGCAGTTGTACCAATCGGTGCAGTTTTCAAACTGCGATACATTGTCGGTGACCAGCAGACGGATGGCGTTGGGGAAGCCGTGGCAGTACTCCGACTCGCCTTTTGCAGGATAGAGAACCACCGTATCAAATTCGGTTTTCTCGCCGAAATCAATGGCAGCCCAGTTGTTGCCACGGTTGGTATGGTAGGCATCTCCGTTGCTGTAAAAGAGATCGAAGGAAGCGTCGGTCAGAAGATGGCGGTCCTTTTTTTCTTCTTCCCATCCCTGTCCGTGAGCACGGCTCCAATGGTAGTAAACATCCTTACCGTACGCCAGATTTCCGCTCTCTGCCGAGCAGTCTGCCGCCCAGTCCTCCGGTCCCGATGCGCCATCCGCAAAGGATGCCGCCGCAGGGATTGTCAGAAGCATTGCCGATACAAGTAATCCTACAAGTGTCTTTTTCATGTTTTTTACCTTACCTTTCGTTATTTTTTCGGATTCCCCGACGGGCGGCGGATCCTGCCGTTCTCGGGACACATTCCGATTTTTTTGCCATTTTGCCCAAATCACTTGCTTTTTTTGTATTTTTATTATATAATTGTTCTATGGGAAAATCAATGCACGAATAAAGTGAAAATGTGGACAAATCGCCGATCATCGAAAGGAAGGGGAACGGTATGCACACCGTCAGCTATTACAGCGACATAAACGATGTGGACAACAATTTCGCCGATTCATCGGTCTATCTGAGGGTCAACTGCACCGGACGGGCGGTCTACGGGGATGCGGTCGGCAGATCGGTGCGGCAGGATTTCTATCTGATTTATCTGATCAAGGGTGAAATCGTCATCCGCTCGCCCGCCGTGGAGCGAAGTATGAATTCCGGAGATCTGATGATTTTCGCCTCCGGGACCCCCTTTGACTATACCGGTCTTGCCGCCGGCGAGCTGATCTACTACTGGGTTCATTTCACGGGATATGCGGCAGGGCAACTGATCGAAAACTGCGGTTTCCGGGTAAACACGGTGGAACGGGTGGGGCTGTCCGAGGAGATTCCCGGCATCTTTTCCGAGCTGTTCGCCGCCTTCACCCGTCTGGACGGGCTGACCGAACTGGACAAATCGAGGGTTCTGATGGGACTTCTGATTGCGCTGGGCAGGCAGTCCCGCCGAAATGCCGGCGGCACGGGAGGTCATTCCCGCAAAAGCAGTGTGATCCGCCGCTCGGTACGCTACATTCACGAGAACATTTCCCTTCCCCTGACCGTGGAATCCCTTGCCGAACGGGAATTCATGAGTCCCAGCCGATACCGGGAGCTGTTCCGTGCGGTCATGGGAACCTCTCCCAAGGATTACATCATCAATCTGCGGATCAACATCGCCTGCGATATGCTGCTTCGCTCGGAGATGTCGGTGGGCGAAATTGCCGCCGCCGTAGGCTTTTCCGACGGTAGATACTTCAGCAGAATCTTCATGAGACGCATCGGCAAGACGCCCACCGAGTATCAGAAGACCCTGTCGCTGCCATAACCGCCGCCGTATCCCGAATCGTTGATTTTTGACGCATTGTTATTCATTTTTATATGTACATTCGGACAGGGTCATGGTATAATGAATACAGTTTTGTCTGTCATGACCCAAAAGAACCCATAAAAAGGAGATTCATTATGAAAAAACTGATCCCGTTTATCCTTTCCGCCGCCCTCCTGCTTCCAAGTTTCAACACCTTTGCCCTTTCGGGTGCGGCCGATTCCGCCGATCCCCAATCCGAGACCGAAACCCTCTTTTCCTCCTCTTTTGAGAAGGGGGACGGACTTGCGCTCCTGCAATCGGAGCCGGACGGCGATCACATCTCATCGGTGATCGGATGCAGCTACGGCGAAATCGACGAGGACGACATTATGGCGCATGTTCTGCCCTCTACCGTCGACGGAACCCCCGACGGTTTTTCGGGCGAGGGCAAGATCAACCTCTTCGACGGACAGTCCTCCACCAAATACTGCATCGACCTGTCCGAAATCAGCCCCTCCTCTCCCGTGGTAATGATTTTCGGCCTTTCTGCCGGATGCCGGGTAGAGGGATACAGTCTGACCTCCGCCAACGACGCCGAACTTCGGGATCCCAAAAACTGGGAGCTGTACGGATCCTTTGACTGCGAAAGCTGGACGCTGATCGACAGCCGTTCGGGAGAGAGCTTCTCCGGGCGCAAGACCACCAACAGCTACACACTGGACGCCCCGACGCCTGCCTACACCTACTTCAAATGGGTGGTAACCGCCGTTCGGGGAAGAGATGTGACCACCAAAGGCACGGTCCTCTTTCAGACAGCCGACATTCAGCTGATCGGCGAACTGGTTTCCGACGGCACCGAGTCCGAGGCCGTGGGCGATTCTCCCATGGCATCTGTCCGCTCTTCGGGTCCCACCGCATCGGACGCCGCCTACACCAATGTGGGCTTCACCGGCAACTCCGCCCTGCGGGTTTACGGTGCGCAGTCTGCCACCCGTAACACCTATGCCAGAAATGTGATCTATCGGGATCTGAACATCCCGGTAGAGGAAAACACCCGCCTTTCCTATGTGATCTACCCCGCCCTCTTTACCTCCTCCTACGATTACAATCACACCTCCAAATTCCTTTCCCTTGACCTGCGCTTCTCGGACGGCACCACCCTTTCCGAGCTATCTGCCGTCGATCAGAACGGCTTCGGACTGGATCCCGTTTCCCAGGGCGAGTCCGAATCGCTTTACACCATGCAGTGGAACTATCTGGAGTCCTGCATCGGCGATGTGGCGGCAGGCAAGACCATCACCGAGATTCTGGTCTACTTCAATATGCCCGAAACGGCGGCAAAAACCAAATTTCTCGCCTATTTTGACGACATCACCATCGAAAACCGGGATGAGGTCGTCTACGATCACCTGTCGGACTACATCAGCATCCTGCGGGGTACCAACAACACCAAATCGGTCTCCCGGGGCATCACGGTTCCGCTGGTGACCGTTCCCAACGGCTTCAACGAGTACACGCCCGCCAACACCACCGACGAGCTTCAGCCCTATTACTATCAGGAAAACGGCGACGGCTGTTCCCTGCGGCACATTACGGTCAATCACACGGCATCCCCCTGGCTGCCCGACGCCAACTGGGGCGTCTGGCAGATGATGGCCAACACCTCCATCGACATCGAAACGGTGAGCGCTTCCTCCGACATCGACGCCGCCCACCGCACGGCAAGTTACACCCACGACAATGAAATCGCCAAAGCCCACTATTACAGTGTGGTCTTCAACGAAACCGACAGGAACGCCCCCGGCGTCCGCATGGAGCTGACGCCCACCTCCCACGCCGCCGCCACCCGCTTTACCTTCCCCGAGGATGCCGCCAACATCAATCTGATTCTCGGCACCGATCACGGCGGATCGGTTTCGGTCACGGTAGACGAGGCCGCCGGTCAGACCGTCGTAACCGGATACAGCGACTACAATCAGCGGATGTATGTCTATTCGGTCATTGATGCCCCTGCCCTCTCCTACAAAATCGAGGGGCGCACCGTGATCCTTTCCTTTGCCAAGGGAACCTCGGTTCTCGGCATGAAGCTTGCCACCTCCTACATTTCGGCAAATCAGGCGATGAAGAATCTCTCCCTTGAGATTTCCGACAGCGACACCTTTGACAGCGTTTACGCCCGGGCTCAGGCCGAGTGGGATGACATCTGCAATATCATCGTCCCCGAAGGTGCCACCTACACCCAGCTGGTCACCCTGTACTCCTCCCTCTACCGGATGTACTGCTATCCGCTTCTTTTCTCGGAAAACACCGGCACCGCCGACGCTCCCGTCTGGAAATATCAGTCGCCCTACACCAACAAGCTCACCGACGGCAAGATGTACACCACCAACGGATTCTGGGACACCTACCGTGCCGAGTGGCCCGCCCTGACCCTGCTGACGCCCACCAAAACGGGCGAGGTGCTGGACGGACTCCTGCTTCACTACAAGGACAGCGGATATATCGCCCGCTGGCTGGGCCGTAGCGGCATCCAGTGCATGATGGGAACCCATTCGGACATTATTCTGGCGGACGCCTACCTGAAGGGGATCGAATTTGACGGCGTCGCCGCCTTCGAATCCATGCTGAAGAACGCCGCCGTGGACTCCGGCTCCGATGTGTACGGCAGAGCCATGAACACCACCTCCATTTTCACCGGATATGTCCCCAACACCTATCCCAACGGAATGTCCTGGACGGTGGAGGACTACATCAACGATTACGGCATTTACAGAATGGCAGAGGCTCTTGCCCAAAGCACCGACGATCCCGATGCCAAAGCGGCATACGAAAGCGCCGCCGCCTATTACAAAAACCGCGCCCTGCTTTACCCCTCCCTGTTCAATTCCAGAACCGGCTTCTTCATGGGCAAGAACGAGGCAGGCAGATGGACCGCCAATGCCTTCAATCCCTACGCCCTGGACTGGTACGCCGACTATGCGGAAACCAACGCATGGAACATGGCCTTCTCCATCGTTCATGACATGAACGGACTTGCCGCTCTGTACGGCGGCGTCGACGAGATTCTCGCCATGCTGGACGAATATTTTTCCGAAGACTCCGAAACCGAGACCATTCTCGGAAACTACACCTACGAACAGAGAGAAACCCGTCTTGGAATGTCCATGTTCAACAATCAGGTCTGCTACCATACGGCCTACCTGTACAACTATTTCGGACAGCCCTACAAGACCCAGGCAGTGACCCGTGAAATTCTGTCCCGACTTTATGTGGGCAGTGAAATCGGTCAGGGCTATCCCGGAGACGAGGACAACGGCGCATCGTCGGCATTCTATGTTCTGACGGCGCTGGGACTCTACGAAACCTCCCTGTGTACCGGCGAATACCTGATTTCCTCTCCCCTGTACGGGAAGGTCACGCTGAATCTGGAAAGCGGAACGGTCACCGTCATCGCAAACGGAAACTCCGACGAGAACATCTACATTCAGTCCTGCAAGGTGAACGGAGAGGAGTACAACAAGACCTATCTGACCTACGAACAGCTGACCTCGGGCGATCTGACCGTCGAATACCAGATGGGCAGCACCCCCTCCGACTGGGGAACCGAAAACGCCGCCCCCTCTTCCCTGTCCGAAAAGGTGGAGGTTCCCGCCTACCTGTCCGATCTGATCAAAAAGGGCGTCACCGTATCAAAGGACGGTGCGGTTACCGAAACGCCCAAATCCACCACGCTGTACTGTGAAAACATCAGCAGTGCCGCCAACCTGTTCGACAACACCGGTGAAACATCTGCCATTCTGACGGACGGAGCAGTGCTGACCGTAGCTTTTGCCGAACCCTCCCGTGTCAACATCCTGACGCTGACCTCGGTTACCGCCTCCAAAGCCCCCAAATCGGTGACGGTGGAATATTCTGCCGACGGCAGAAGCTGGCAGACCGTGGGGCAATATACGACAGATTTCCGGTGGGACAAGTACACGCTTCCCATCGCCCTGCCCGAAACCGAAACCGCCTGCTATTTCCTGCGGCTGACTCTGAACGGCGGCTCCTCCATGAAGCTGGCGGAGCTGGAGCTTTTGGGCGAAGCCGACAGTTCTTCCACCCTTCCTCCGGTGTCTGCCGACGATCCCGCGACCTCTGTCGGGGAGCAGGATCCCGATCCCTCCGCTCCCACAGACCCGGATACCGTTCCCGAGTCCAAACTGCCCATTCTCATCCCGGTTGTTGCCGCAATCCTGCTGATTGCCGCCGCATCCGTCGCCGTGATTCTCATCAGAAGGAAAAAGAAATAAGGAGAAGTCCCTCCCCGACGGCATTTGCCATTGAGGAAAGGGACCGTACACAAGGGGAAGAACCGCTGGTTCTTCCCCTTCGACGCACGGCAATCCCATACGCCGGAGCCAATCCTTGAATACTATGTGGTTTTGTTGCAAAAATTCACGAAAAAAAGCAATTTTGCCCACTTTAACTGTGGTCTGATTCATGCTATAATGTCTTTATACAAACAAAAGCAGTCGCAAGCAGTCGCATGAAGCCATTCGTAGCCAAGCACCTTCGGCGACTGCTCCGAAAATCCGACTCGGCGGCTTACACCGCCGTTTTGCCCGGCAAAACCGTCGGATTTTCCACAGTTCTTTTCTCCGTACAGTCGCATGAAGCCATTCGTAGCCAAGCACCTTCGGCGACTGCTCCGAAAATCC
>JBJDZJ010000135.1:0-11993 GCA_051867915.1 Eubacteriales bacterium | reverse complement strand
CCCGGCAAAACCGTCGGATTTTCCACAGTTCTTTTCTCCGTACAGTCGCATGAAGATCATTACAGCCAAGCATCTTCGGCGACTGCCCGAAAATCCGGACCGCAGTTTTTTTCTGCGGCATCCGCAAACATATAACATATAATAAAAGGAGATTTGCCATGAACAGCACCGAGAGGGTACGCAATACCATTCTGGGACTTCCCACCGACCGACAGCCCATCTATGGATGGGTATCCGCCAATCTGTCCGACGAGATTTCGAAAGTGTGGGGGTCGGTTGCCGCATTTGAGGATCACTATGAGTTCGATATGGCCCATCTGTTCGGCGGACCGGGACCCTATCGGGGGGATCTCATCCAAAAAATCCGGGAAGAGCAGGACGAGCTGACCCCCGACCTACTGATTGATGAGGATCTTTTCACCGATCCCGACCGTCCGGAGGACTATCAAAACATCGCCGACGCCCTGCGCTTTCACAAGGAAAGGGGACGCTTCTGCTATGTTCAGACGCCCGGATTTTTTGAACCCTTCAACGATGTGTTCGGCATTGAAAATCAGCTTCTGTACCTTGCCATGTACCCCGACGAACTGGCAGAACTCTACCGCAGACAGGCCGACTGGACCATCCGCTTCGCCTCTCACTGCCTTGATCTGGGGGTTGACATGATCCACCTGTCGGACGACTGGGGATCCCAGAAGGATCTTCTGTTCAATCCGAAGCTTTGGTGGGAGCTGATCTACCCCAACATGAAGCGGGTGGTGGACTATGTCCACTCCCGGGGCGCCTTTGCCAGCCTCCACTCGGACGGCTGTATTCTCAAGGTCACCGACGGCATCGAAAAACTGGGGCTGGATCTGGTTCACCCCTGGCAGGAGAGCGCGGGAATGTCCTACGATGTCTATCTGGAAAAATACGCCGACAAATTCGCCGTTCTGGGCGGAGTCTGCGTCCAGTCCGCCATCGGTATTCTGCCGAAAGATCGTCTGGAAGCGGAAATCCGTCGGGTCTTCGGCAAGCTGCGGGGCAAACGCTGGATCTGCTGCACCACCCATTTCGTGCAGAGTCACTGCTCCATGGAAGATCTCGCCTTCGCCTACGATCTGATTTACCGTCTGGCAAGAGAATAAACTCCCCTGCATTTTCAAGGCGCAAAATCTTGATAGAAATCAGCAACAATTCCTCTTGAATATCGGCAGGTATTGATCTATAATGAAAGGGAACACCAATCATAAAGGAGAACAACACCATGACCAACAGAGAACGCGCCATGAATATCCTGCACTACAAAGATGCAGATCGCTTCCCTGCCGTCCATTTCGGATACTGGAACGAACTGCTTTACGAATGGGCGGATCAGGGGAAGATTCCCCGTTCGATCGCCGAAAACTGGTACGACGGAGGTCCTGCCGACGCCGAACTGGACCGTCTGATCGGATGGGATTTCAACTGGAACCGCACCACGGGCTCCGACAACAGTCTGTCCCCCGCCTTTGAATACAAGGTTCTGGAAACCCTTCCCGACGGCACCCGACGGGTGCAGAACGGCGACGGTCTGATTGAGCGTATCAAGCCCGGCATCGCCTCCATTCCCTCCGAGGACGACTACCTGCTCAAGGATCGGGAAACATTCGAAACCCTTTACAAGCCGAAAATGCAGTATTTCCCCCGGCGTGTGAATCTGGAATACTACCGCCACTTCAACGAGACCCGCCCTCAGGATGTTCCCGTGGGACTGCATCTGGGCAGTGTGCTGGGCAATATCCGCAACATGGTCTCGGTGGTGGGCATGAGCTACCTTCTGTACGACGAGGATGAGGATCTGTTCGCTGACATCGTGGACACCTACGCCGAAATGCAGTATCAGTGTGCAAAGGCGATTCTGGAAACCGGTGCCAAATTCGATTTCGCCCACTATTGGGAGGACATCTGCTTCAAGAACGGTCCGCTGATCGCACCCGACCGCTTTGACGAGCTTTGCGCAAAGCACTACAAAAAGAGAAACGACCTCTGCCATGAATACGGCATCGACATCATCTCGCTGGACTGCGACGGCGTCACCGAAAAGCTGTTGCCCACCTGGTTCGAAAACGGGGTCAACACCATGTTCCCCATCGAGATAGGCGTCTGGGGCGATCAGTTTGAGCCCGCCCGGAAAAAGTACGGAAAAGGAATGCTGGGCGTGGGAGGTATGGACAAAACCGCCTTCCGCAAGGACAAGGCGGCAGTGGACGCCGAGCTGGAACGGATGCGGCGGCTGTCCTCCATGGGCGGCTTCATTCCCTGCCCCGATCACCGTCTGATGCCCGGTTCGAACTTCGAGCTGGTTCAGTATTACGCAGAAGAAATCAAGAAAATCCGATAAAACCTGCCTGTCCCGCCTGCGGGGACCATATCGGCAAAGAGACTCCGAAAGATGATTCCCTTCCCATAAACAAACAAAAAGGAGGATCCCTTATGTCAGAAGAACTCTGGACACCGGCAAAACGGGCGATCTGCGCCCTGAATCGGGGCAAACCCGATGAAATCCCCACTTTTGAACTGGAATTCCAACTGTCCGAAGAATTTTTCGGCTATCCGCTGTACGACCGCCGATTCGATCGGGAGGTCTATGTGACCCTGACCCCCGCCGAGATCGAGCGTGCCGCCATCGACCTTGCCGACAGATACGCCAGAGTCTACGGTACCGCCACCGCCTACGACATCGGCGGCGCCGCCCTGTCGGGCAATCCCGAAAAGGATGCCCGCCCCGGTCTGGACTACTGCATCATCCCGGTCTACTGCCCCGAATGGTGGGATGTGAACTCCCCCATCAACAGAGCCTTCCGCAAACGCCTGCGGGAGCATTTCGGGGACACCCGTCTTTTCGGCGGACACGGGGACGGCACCTTCGCCATTCCCTCGGGATCGGAGATGTACGATTTTGCCTACCGGATTGCCGACGAGCCGGAGGCCGTCCTTGCCGACGCCGACAGAATGTGCCGATCCGCCATCGAGGCCAACAAGCGTCAGCATGAAGCCGGGCTGGATGTGGCTCTGCTCTGCTCGGACTACTGCTACAATTCGGGACCCTTCCTGTCTCCCGCCATGTTCGACGAGTTCATCGCTCCCTTCCTTGCCAGAATCTGTCAGGCCGGACGGGAATCGGGCATGTACATGATCAAGCACACCGACGGCAACATCATGCCCATTATCGACTCGCTGGTAGCGGCAGGACCCCACGCCCTTCACTCGCTGGATCCCATGGCGGGGGTGGATATCCGGGAGGTCAAACGGCGCTACGGCGATCGGGTGGCGCTCTGCGGCAATGTCCACTGTGCGGCCCTTCAGACCGGAACCGACGGGGAGGTTCGGGAAAGCGCCGAGTACTGTCTGAAGTACGGCAGCGAAGGGGGCGGATACATCTTCGCCACCAGCAACATTCCCTTTAAGGGAATGCCGCCCGAACGGTACGACATGATCCTGTCCATCTGGAAGAGAATGCGGAAATATCCGGACTGAATCCATCCGCCAACCTCATTTTTATGGGAAAAGCATGACAAAAAGGCAGGGATGACCACACATGAGCGACCGAAGAGACGCACCCTTCCCGCTGAAAAAGGAAGAGTGGCTCAGAGAGAACCCCGTTTTTCAGAATACCGTCTGCTGCCGGGAGATCTACCGTCCCGATTTTACCCTGTCCAAGCTGCATTTTCACGAATTCGTGGAGATCAGTCTGGTGGTTTCGGGGAGCGGCATTCATCGGATCCTGAACGACGCCTCCGAGTGCCGTCGGGGTGATCTGACCATTCTAAACACCGGCGTCCCCCACGGCTATTTCGCCAAAAGCCCGGAGGAGATGCCCACCGTCTGCAATCTGCTGTTCGATCCCGCAGACTGGTTTGAAGGGGAGATTGCTCTTCCCGATCACGCAAACTATTGCTACGGCATCTTCCGACAGAACAGCTTCGCCGCCTATCTGCCCCTGAAAGCCCGTCAGCAGGACGGAGTGGAGAAGATCTTCCAGTCCATCGAAGAGGAAATCCGGGAAAAGCGGCCCAATTGGAAGGCGGCGACGCTCGCCCATCTGAGCCTTCTGCTGATTACCGTTTTCCGCTATCAGGAGCAGTCCCGGGCGTCTCTGCCGCCCCGCTCCAAGGACAAGGCCATTGTATCCGCCGCCATGCGGACGGTCATGGAGCAGTATCAACAGCGGGATCTGACGCTGGAAAGCATTGCGAATTCACTGTATGTCAGCAAATCCCGGCTGTCCCGTCTGTTTGATCGGGTCACAGGCGAGCATTTTTCCGATTATCTTCGGAATGTGAGACTTCAGCAGGCCTGTCGGCTGTTAAAGGAAACCGATCTCTGCAACGAGCAGATCGTTTACCGATGCGGACTGAAGGATGTGCCGTCCTTCTACCGCCTTTTCCGCTCCGGGATGTCCATGACGCCCGGGCAGTACCGCAAAAATTCACAGAAAATAAGCTCCGAAACGGAGCATAAAGGAGAGTATCCCATGAGTATTCTTACAGAAATTTCGGAAAACCTTCAGAGAGGAAAAGCAAAGGCCGTTCGGGATCTTGTCAGCCAGGCCGTTGCCCAGGGAATCCCGGTTGAGCAGATTCTGAACGAAGGACTGCTCGACGGTATGAACATCATCGGAGAGAAGTTCAAGAACAACGAGGTCTATGTCCCCGAGGTTCTGGTTGCCGCCAGAGCCATGAACATGGGCGCACAGGTGCTGAAGCCCCTGATGGAGGAGGCAGGCGTCAAGGCCGTAGGCAAAGTCTGCATCGGAACCGTACAGGGCGACCTGCACGACATCGGAAAGAATCTGGTCAAGATGATGATGGAGGGCAAGGGTCTGGAGGTCATTGATCTCGGAACCGATGTTTCCCCCGACACCTATGTCCGCACCGCCATTGAGCAGAACTGCCAGATCATCTGCTGCTCCGCTCTGCTGACCACCACCATGGGCGTCATGGCGGATGTGGTGAAGAAAGCCGAAGAGGCGGGCATCCGGGACAAGGTGAAGATCATGGTGGGCGGCGCTCCCGTTACCGAGGAGTTCTGCCGGAAGATCGGTGCCGACAAATACACCTCCGACGCCGCCAGTGCGGCGGATGCGGCAGTGGAACTGTGCAACGCTCTCGCCGGATAAACAACGATGCGATTGTGAAGAAAGCGAGGAAATCCGAATCCCATGAAAAGAAATATGGTTGAATGGCTGGATCAGATGCGGTCTGCATCGGTCAAAAAGGCTCTGCCGATTCTCTCCTTCCCTGCCGTCGGGCTGATGGGCATCAGCGTCAGGGAACTGATCTCGGACAGCGAGCGTCAGGCAGAGGGGATGCGGCTGATCGCCGAGAACACCGATTCCGCCGCCTCGGTCAGTCTGATGGACCTGTCTGTGGAAGCCGAATGCTTCGGCGCAACGGTCCGCGTCACCGACGGGGAGGTCCCCACGGTGGTGGGCAGAGTGGTCCATGATGAAGATGAAGCAAAGGCGTTGAAAATCCCGAAGGTGGGCAGCGGCAGAACCGGTCTGTATGTGGACGCCCTGAAAAAAGCGGTGGACAGAATCCACGACCGCCCGGTTTTCGCCGGCGTCATCGGCTCCTTCTCCCTTGCCGCCCGACTGCTGAGCGTGGAAGAGATCATGATCGACTGCTACGACGATCCGGACACGGTTCATCTGGTACTGGAAAAGGCGACCGCCTTTCTGATCGACTACTGCAAAGCCTACAAGGCGGCAGGCGCCAACGGCATTGTTCTGGCAGAACCGGTAACGGGACTCCTGTCGCCGTCGCTGGCAAAGGAATTCTCCACCCCCTACATCCGGAAAATCACGGATGCCGTACAGGATGAGCATTTCATCATCCTGTATCACAACTGCGGCAATCACACCCTTGAGATGATCGACACCATTCTGGAAACCGGCGCCGCCGCATACCATTTCGGCAACGCCGTCGATCCGGCGAAGATTCTCGAGCGGGTTCCCTCCGACACCATTGTCATGGGCAATGTGGATCCCGCCGGACAGTTCTTCGGCGGAACTCCGGAGTCCATCCGTGCAGCCACCCTTGAGGTCATGGAGCGATGCGGCTCCCATAAGAACTTTATCATTTCCTCGGGCTGCGACATCCCGCCGCTGTCCGATTGGGCCAACATCCGGGCATTCTTTGCCGCCGTGAAGGAGTACTATGACCGACAGAAATCCGGACTTTGATCCGATGATCGCCGAGGCGCTCCGGGCGGGCGCCGACAGGGCTTCCGTCATCCGGACGACGGACATCCGTCTGGATCCCATCTTTCGCCGTCTGTGCGAGGACAATGTCTGCGGAAACTACGGTAAATGCTGGATGTGTCCGCCGGACGCCGGAGAAATCGGGGCGCTGATGGAGGAGCTTCGGAGCTATGAATATGCGCTGGTCTATCAGAGCGTGCATCAGCTGGAGGACAGCTACGATTTTGAGGGCATGATGGCAGCCGCAGGGTCCCACAGCCGTCTGACCCTGAGTATCCGCAAGGCCTTTGACGGACGGGATTTTGCCAAGGTCCTTCATCTGGGAGCCGGCGGATGCCATGTCTGTCCGGTCTGCGCCAAGCGGGACAATCTGCCCTGCCGCCACCCCGAACTCGCCCTCTCCTCGCTGGAGACCTACGGCGTCGATGTGTCCGCCCTTGCCGCCGCCTGCGGCATGAAATACACCAACGGTCCGAACACCGTCACCTATTTCGGCGCCATGCTGTTTCGGCAGTAGAAGGCACCGAAATCCGATCGCGGGACTGCCGCAAAAGCAATGAGCATTTTGCTTTTGCGGCAGTCCCGTTTTTTATTGTTTTTTTCGCCGCCGTGAGGCTTGTGTGCGGTTTTCATATTTGTTCCGAAAGATTTGCCGACAGGCGGCTTCTGTTTCACAACGGGCTTGACAAGTTGCAAAATTTGTGCTATACTGTATCAATCAAACAGATTTCATCAGGAGGATCTCTCTTTTTATGCAAAATCATTCATCAGACTGCGACTTCCGGACCGCCACCGATCCCGCATTCGCCATGACCGTTTACGGCATCACCCTGGCCGCCGCTTTCGGATCCATGATGCTCCTTGCCCTTTTGGCTCTTGCCGTTACCCTTCCCTTTTTTGTGCTTTTGGAGGGCTTGATTTTCTTTTGCGCTCTGATCACCGTCCCCGTTACCCTGTACTCATGCTCCTCTTTCACCTTCACTTTCAACGGCGACACCCTCGTGATCACCGGACGGCACCCCAGACAGACCGTCACCCTGCACAATCTCAACGCCGACGCCTTTATCCTGACTCAAAGCTCCTCGGAAGAGCGGAAAAACTGCGGTTCCCTGAAGATTCGGGAGTTATACCTGAACTATTACGGAATCCGTGAGTTTGATCAGTTCAAAAAATACATCGAAACCCATTTTTAACCGTTCTGCCGTGGTTTCACAGCAGACAAGGAGGTACGCCGTGAAAAGATTCCTTTGCCTGACTCTCTGCCTGTTTCTGCTTCTCTGCCTTCCCGCCTGCGGGGAAAAGAAGGTTTCCCTTACCGATCGGGGGATGGAGGTCATCTCCCTGATGAACGAGCTTCTGTACAGCGACGAGGTCACAACCACCGTCTCATCGGACATCGAGAGCCTGTATTTCATAAACGCACTGCAAACGGGCGATTATACCGAATACCGGACGGTATACGAGATCGGGCTTCCCCAGAATATGGACGAGCTGATTCTGGCGGCAGGCTATCCGGAAAGCGATTTGGACAATCCTGCCCTGTACGCATACTACGAGGACTCCGTACCCGACTACATCTGGACAACGGTGAACAGTCAGACGGGAGGGGTCTTTCTGCCGAGATCCGCACAGTCGGCGGCGGCGATCTGCAAAGCCGTACTGCTCTTTACGGACAGCGATCTGAAGCTGGATACAATCTATCTGTATGTTTTCGAAAAGGGAATGCCCGCCGCCGTCAGTTTTTGCGTCGGAGAGGGCGGAGCCGTACGGGCTCAGGGGCAATGGATCCTGGATACCGATTTTCCCACCGATGCGCCCGAAAACATCCGGACCTATCTGGAAAATCTTTTTCCCGGATGTGCCTTTTCGGTAACCGCAATCGAGGGCTGATCGGGACTTCTTCTCCCGTTTGCCGTATGAATCCTTTTTATAAAGTTTTTGAAGGGGTTCGGGGTGCCTTTTTCCAAAAAGGCACCACGATTTCCCTCCGATTCCCCAAAGAACATCCGAACCCGTCCGGAAACCCTTTTCCCCGGATGTGCCTTTTCGGTAACCGCAATCGAGGGCTGATCGGAACTTCTCCCGTTTGCCGTATGAATCCTTTTTATAAAGTTTTTGAAGGGGTTCGGGGTGCCTTTTTCCAAAAAGGCACCCCGATTTCCATACTCACTTTTTTATCTTCATATAATCCGCTCCACCGATCCGGTGAGAATCTGCCCCAGATAGGGCGTGTTGCGCACCGAATGCTGGCTCTTGAGCAGGGACTCGGTAAAGGGATAGGATCGGTCGATGTCACAGACGGCGATGGGGCATACCGATCCTTCGGCAAAGGCAGTGTCAAGTCCCAGTATTTCCGCAGGCGCCGTTGACAGCAGTTCAATCAGGCGGAAAAGATCCAGATGACCCGGCACCACCAGATGAGATAGGCTGACCGAAAAGGCGGTCTGAAGCGACAGCATGCCGACCGCCGCCCGATCCATGGGCAGTGCCTTGTCCGCCGTTTCCACCGGCGTATGATCGGTGGAAATGGCGTCCACCGTTCTGTCCGCCAGCCCTTCAAGGACCGCATCCCTGTCCCGCCGATCCCTCAAAGGGTGGGACAGCTTCACCTGACTGCCGTAAAACAGCAGATCGGCCTTCGTCATGGTAAAATAGGGGGGACAGCTGTCGCAGGTCACGGAAATTCCCTCCCGCTTCGCCAATCGGATCTGCTCCACCGCATCGGCGGCAGATACCCCCGTAATGTGCAGGCGACAGCCGGTATGAGACGCCAGCACCAGCAGTTTTGCAGTGGTCAGAGCCTCATCCAGGGCGCTGTCCTTCCGGGATTTGTCCGCCGCATGACAGATCAGCAACCGATTCTGTTCCCGACAGAAGGTCATCGCCCGAAACAGGGTGTCGGTATCGGCATAGCCGTCGTCGGCAAAGGCATATGCCCCCGCCTCTGCAAGGGCGGACAGATCACAAGGTCGGCCCGACCCGTCGCAGACGGCGGCGGTGGGCAGAACCCTCACCCGCTTGCCGCTCATGGACGCCACCGCCTCTACCTGTTCGGGCGTCACAACGGGATGGGGCGCCATGGGCGATGCCAGAAGAGTGGCATATCCGCCTGCCTGCGCAGTCGCAGACAGGCATTTTTCGTTTTCGGTCCGTATGTAGGGAGGTGCAAAAACATGAGTCCGCAGATCGCAGAAGGCGGGCAACAGCAGATTGCCCCCGGCATCCACCAGCGTGTACCCCTTCTTTCTCGGAATCTCTCCCATGGCGGCAATCTTCTCTCCGAGAATCAGCAGATCCCCGGGAATCCATTTACGCTGTCCGAAATCGGGCAGTTTTCCGTTTATAATCAATACGCTCATGGAATCCGATATCCTTTCCCCCGGACGGTACGGATCAGGTGCCGCCCCAGCTCATAGTCCAGCTTTTTCCGCAGGTAACTGATATAAACCTCGGGACTGTTCCCTTCCGTTTCTCCGAAAATCACTGCGGCAATCTCCTCTTTTCCCACCACTTCTCCCCGACGGGACAGCAGAAGAGCGTACAGCGCCCGCTCCTTGGGCGACAGAGGAATCTCCCGATCCGATACGGTCACGCCGTTTTCCGACAGACGGGGCAGTTCGGAACCGCTCTCCGACGGCGGCAAGCCCTCTTCGTCCGATTCGGAAAAGGGGGTTGCTTCCGCCGCTCCGACGGACAGCGGAGTCTGCCGGGCATCGGGCAGGGTACTTCCCGATCGGGCGGGACTTTCGGGGTTCCCGAAAACCCGACCGGCAAGCAGACGCAGACTGTCGGTCAGAAAGGGGCGGGTCAGATCTGCGCCCTTCCCTTTGTCCCGGGAAACGGTGATGCAATGCTCCCCCAGCCTCGGGGAGGGGATAAAATCAAGATCCACCACGGCATAATCGAAATACCCCGACCGCTGACTGCCGACCGAAACCTGCCGATAGCCCGCATCCTCCAGCACCCGCAGGACCATACGGGCAAAAATCTCGTCACCCGATACAATCTGCATACGCTCTCCCCCCTTTTTTCCTTTATTTTACCCCATCGGGCGGCGAATGTCAAGAGAAACGGGTGGGAATTCGCCGAAAAATTTTTGAGATGCTCCGAATAAATGCCCCAAGGAGCCTTTTCGGATCGGTCATTGCCTATATATTCATCCTGTTTTTCGTGTCCGTTTTTTGGCAAAATTGTACAAATTCCGATTCCGAAATTTGGAAATAAAAACAATTGATTTTTGAAAATATCTGTGATATAATGACGATACATAATAAAATGCCGCCGATAAGACGAAAGTGGCGGCGAAGAAAGGAAGACAACTATGAAAATCAGAAAAATTTTGGCAGCTGCGCTTGTCGGCAGTCTTTGCGCCGCAATGATCCCCGTTTTTGCCGTATCCGCAGCAGAGAAAACCATCACTATTGACGGCGATCTCAAAGACTGGGAAGGCTTCCATACCGAGTCGGTCGAGGATGTTTCAAACGGAAAGAAGGCCATCTTCTATGCCGTTCTGACCAATGAAGGCGATCTCTATCTCGCCTGCGACGCTTACCACGATGTCTACACCACCACCGCAGGCAACTGGTGGGAGAACACCAACTTCGAGTTCTTCATCAATTCGACTCAGAGCTGGGTTTCCGCTATGGGCGGCGGCGCACAACACGGTATGGTCTACGAATATGTTATGAATGTGCAGGAAATAAACGGCGATACCAAGTACCACACTGTCACCGAGGTTCTGGTACCCAATTATTGCTTTAACACCCGTGACGACGGCACCATTCAGCTGGGCATCGCATGGAAGACCATCGGCGACGATATCCACGCCAAGAACACCGACGGCACCGAAAAGTACACCGACAACTGGTGGAGACCCGTTGACTGTTTCCCCAACCCCGGCGTTCTGTCGGTTTCCAAGGCAGGACTCTACCGTGATCAGACCGAGGCCGCTACCGCTGCCGAGTCGGTTACGCCCATCGTCTCCAATGTTACCTATGAGGCACAGACCGTTCCCACAGGTTCCGACACCCACACGAATACCGTTTGGGAAAACGACGGCAACAACTACACGCTGACCGGACGCGATGGTATGGGCAACAACTTCAGCACCTGGATCCTCGGCAACACCACCAAGACCGTTTCCATCAGCGCCGACTTCAAGCTGAATCAGAACGGCGAGCAGGGCTTCATGTTCGGCGTCAACAACCGGACCCGCACCGATATTATTGATGAAAATCTCGCACTCTACTATCTGGTAGACGCAGCCGTCAATGATAACGATATCCACATCGGCATCGAGAAGAACACCGGCGCATGGAGAGGCTGGGCAGCCGAGACCACCATCGCAAAGGATACCCTCAGCGGCGATACCTTCACCATGAAGGCCACCTATGAGGACGGCAAGATCGTTGTCACCGTCAACGGTCAGGAAGCTCTGACCTACACCGATACCGGCGTGGTTCTTCCCGGCACCGGATACGGTCTCTGCTCCAAGACCACGAACAACACCATCTCCAATGCCGTTGCAGAGGTTAAAGCCGATCCCGTGGTTGATCCTCCCAAGACCGGCAGTGCAGTTCTCGCACTGGGCGCAGTTGCCATTGTATCTCTGGCAGGCGCAGTAATCGCATCCAAGAAGAGACATTGATTCTTCCGAAATAAAATCAATATTTTCTTACGGGTTGCCGCACTATGGTGCGGCAACTCTTTGCCTGTCGAAAAAGCTAAAGTGATTAGCAAATTGCGCAAAAGTTTTCGTCCACCTTTT
>JBJDZJ010000134.1:0-10014 GCA_051867915.1 Eubacteriales bacterium | reverse complement strand
AGTTCTCGAAACGATAATTCGGAACTTCAAAAGAAACATTCAACAAGCCTTGAAAACACGATGTTTTCAAGGCTTGTTCCCTTTTTGTCAGCAAAACCTCTTGACAACCTCTGAAATCGTGTTATAATGATATCGGAGCCTAAGTAGGGAACAATGCTTTTGCAATGGTCCCCGTTGCCATTCGTGGCATAAAAAGGGCTCCTTTCCTGCTCCTCGACTTCGCCGTCTTTGGAATCACCTTATATTATTTTCTGTCCGTTCTTGTATCTGCGAATGACAGACCCGTTTCTGCACATACTAACCGTGCAGATGCAATTCGCTATCATCCCCTACGGGATAGATCATGCGCAGAGAAAGGACAGCAGTTATGAACGACGAAGAACTGATCAACTCCATTCGAAAAAATGTTGAAATGGGGATTGACGGCATCAAAATGGTGATTCAGTATGCAAAGGACGAAAAGTTTGTCGATGCACTGAATTCGCAGATGAAAGAATATCAGGAAATTTACAGCGAAGCCGACCGCCTCCTGCAAAAGATCGGCGGAACTCCGAAGGATGTTCCCGCAATGGCTAAGATTTCCGCAGAGTTTATGTCCTCTATCCGATGTATGTCCTCCGGTGAGGATTCCAAAATTGCCGAGGACATGGTCAGAGGCAACACGACGGGATTCACCAAGCTGACCCGTCAGCTTCACGAATATCCCGGATGCAACAAAGAGATCATCGACTTTGCCAATCGGGTCATTCAGACCGAGGAAAGCAATTGCGAACAGATGAAGCAATTCCTGTAAAGAGTTCCCCTGAAATGCCCATTTGGACATTTCAGGGGAATTTATTCTCATTTTCAGGCATCCATATCGAAATCGCCGAATGAATCCTCAAGATCGTCCTCGGCAGAGCCTCCGGATGGATCCCGAACGGTTTTGGCGAAGGTCAGAACCGTGATCTTTTTTACACCTGCTTCCCGAAGCAGTTCCACAGCCCTTGCCATGGATGCACCGGTGGTGATAACATCGTCATACAAAATGACCTCTTTGCCAACGAGTTTCTTCACCGATGATTTCCGAATCCGCAGAACGGAACGGGCGTTTTCCAGACGGTCTTTTGCGGACAGTTCCTTCTGCTGTTTACCTTCTCTGCGCCTCAGGAAGGATACATATTTCAGATTCAGTTCCTTTGCCAGCATCCGAGCCGCCATCACACCCTGGTCAACGCCGGTATTTCTGGCTTTTTCGGGATTTCTGGGGATGGCGGTCACAACCGTCCGATCGGTTTGCTCCTCACTGCCGGTGAAATACCCCCGATACCGAAGAAGCTCGGACAATTCATGGGTCATAAAGCGGAAAAGAGAACGATAACCGTGATCTTTTGCCATAAGAACCATCCGTCTCGTCACACTGTCCCAGGGGGTATAGCGGGCAAGATGCAAAAAACCGTTCACTTGACCTTCCAGTTCGGGGACGCCGCAGGAACAGTCTGTATGCCGCTTTCCGCAGATCACACAAAAGGTATTCTTCTCCTCTTCCCATTTTCTTTGACATTCGGGGCAGAGGGGAATGTCATAGTCATGATACCGATAGGGCAGAAGCTGGCTGCACGAGACACAAAAGGGAGGTAAAATCAGGTTCATAACCGCATTTACAAATTCGAGCAGCCCTTTGACAAACTTTGATCGAATCCTCATCTCAGCCCTGCTCACGAAGTGCCCGTGCAAAAAGATAGCGCAGACCGGTATAGCGATTGACGGTACGATTGTTCATGACCATCTGTTGGACGACCTCGGGTCTGCCCACCAGTATGACCATCCGCTGGGCACGGGTTACCGCCGTGTAGAGCAGATTCCGGGTCAGCAATCTGGGGGAATAACTGTACATGGGAAGAATCACCACAGGATACTCGCTTCCCTGACTTTTATGTACCGTAATGGCGTAGGCGTGTTCCAGCTCTTCAAGGGAGGTAAAGGCATATTCCGCCAGCCGATCGTCAAAGCTGATCCACATTTTTTCGGCGGTAAAATCAATTTTCACAATTCTGCCGATGTCGCCGTTGAAAATGCCCACGCCGGCCTCGTCGCCACGGGTCCATTCAATTTCGTAATTGTTGCGGATCTGCATGACCTTATCCCCCTCACGGAAGGCGACATCACGGAATTTCCGCTCCTTCTTCCCTTTCATGGGAGGATTCTGAACCGACTGCATCAGACGGTTCATGACTTCTGTACCCGCTCTGCCCTTGTGGGACGGGGTGATGATCTGAATTTCCGAAGTGATTTTACTTCCGTAAGTCCGAGGCAGGCGGTTGAGGCAGAGATCGGCAATGGTATTGGGAATATCCTCTTCATCCCGGGTCAGAAAGAAGAAATCTCCCTTCTTATCGTCCAGAATGGGCAGTTCTCCGCTGTTGATGGCGTGAGCGTTGGTGACAATCCGACTTTCCTGCGCCTGACGGAAGATTTCGGTCAGACGAATCACGGCAAAGGCATCGCTGTCAATCAGATCGCACAGGACATGACCGGCTCCCACAGATGGCAGCTGGTCGCTGTCGCCGATCAGAATCAGACGGGACCCCGGCTTGATGGCACGAAGGAACGCCGCCATCAGCAGAGTATCAATCATGGACGCCTCGTCAATGATGAACAGATCCTCATCCAGAAGATTGTTCTCGTTTCGGAGAAAGGCCTGCTCCTCGCCTTCAAATTTGACCTCCAGCATTCGGTGAATGGTTTTCGCCTCGTAGGAGGTCGCCTCGGACATTCGCTTGGCAGCCCGCCCGGTAGGCGCCGCAAGAGCCACATGATAGCCCATTCTGCAGGAAATGCGGATAATGGCACGGATAATGGTGGTTTTACCGGTACCGGGACCTCCGGTCAGAATCATGATGCCGTTCTCCATGGCCTGATGGATGGCACGGCGCTGCATGACTGCATATTCAATATCATCTTCCTGCTCGATCTGAGAGATCAGCCGGTCCACGCCGTCGATGCCCTCCCTTGGGAACACCTTGGACAAAAGCATCATTTTCCGGACAATGGTCTGCTCGGCATCCAGATATTCGTCCAGATACAGGCAGGCGGTATTGCCGTAGCGAACCACGGTGGTGCCGGGAACTCCTTCATTGAGAACCGATTCAATACGCTCCTCGGAAATATCCAGCAGTCCTGCGCAAAGCGGGATCAGTTTGGAAAGAGGAACGAAAACATGACCGTTTTTGGTTGCATTGCAGGATACTGCAAACTTGATTCCCGATCGGATCCGATCGTCAGAATCCTTGGCAAAGCCGATGGACTCCGCCAACTTGTCGGCACGGTCAAAGCCGATTCCGTTGATTTCCTCGCAAAGCAGATAGGGATTCTGCTTGACCCGTTCTACGGCACTGCTTCCGAAATGCTTCCAGATCTTGACGGATGTCGCAGGACCGAAATAGTCCTGAAAGAACAGCATGACATTCCGCATTCCGAAGCGACTCTCGAACTGTTCCTGAATCTCCTTTGCCTTGCTTTGATTGATCCCCGGTATATCGCACAAAAACTCGGGATGATGCTCGATAACATCAAAGGTGTCGGTACCGAACATCGAAACAATCTTCAGCGCAGTCTTTTTGCCGATGCCCTTCACGATGCCCGAGGACAGATACTTGATCATGGCGTCGGTCGTAACGGGAAGCTGTCTCTCATATGCTTCCACCTTGAATTGCTGTCCGTAGGTGGTATGGGTTTCCCATTTTCCCTGGACCCGAATCATTTCACCTTCGGTAATCCCGGGAAGAATGCCCACGATGACGGCCTCGTCATCCCCCAGATCCAGATCGCAAACGGTATACCCATTGCTCTCGTTACAATAGGTAATGTGGGATACCGTACCCTCAAGGGTTGGAAGGAGATCCTCTTTTTCGGATACAGGCAGATGCTCTTCCGATATGCCGTTTATCTGATTCTCTGTCACGGATTCTCCCTCCTTCCGATTTTGTATGCGTCAGCCGATCAGCTGACCTTGATTTTATAGAGCATGAAGCAACTGCGGATATTGCCCTCTCCCTTGGGGTTGACGCAGTAATACATCGTCTCGCCGTCTGCCGAGAAGAAGGTGCAGACGCTGTATCCCCAGATATCGTTGTCGCTTGCCCAGGTATAGGAATAATAGTTGTCAATGGTAGTCCAGGACTTTCCGGCGTTGAAGCTGACAAAAATGTCAGAGCCGGTTTTGCTGGATCCGGACGCCATGCGCCATCCGGTTACCACCAACATTCCCTGTTCGCCTCCGATCGGCGCCCATTCAACCCAAGGCGTTGCCGCCAGGGTTTCCCTGCCGGCCGACCGGATCAGCGTTCCCATTTCGATGGGATTGCCCCAATCAATGGGATCGTCGGAAATCTTATAATAGACGGGATTGTTGGTCAGTCCGACAATTTCATAGACCATAATGTAGCGGCCGTCGCCCATACGCTTCACTACCGGCATTCCCGGGCGAAGGTTTCTGTCGGTCAGGGCCACCGTATCAATTTGCTCGCTCCAGTTCACACCGTCATCGGTGTACTTCAGCACCAGCTTCTGACTGCAAACTTTGTCGGCGTCATCCGAATAATAGCAGATCAGCCTGCCCTCATCGGTGCAGACAAAGTTCGGCTCCCATACACCGAATTCGGTATCGCGATGGGATTCGGCAACCGTTGTAAAGTACTCCCATGTCTTACCTTGATCATAGCTTCTGTAAAGCATGATGTAGGTAATATTCCAATCAAGGTTTACCGAGTTGGTACCCAGAATGACGGTTCCGCGGGGCATGTCTCCCACACTGACGGGTAGTTCGAAAAGGCAGGGCGCAAAGAAGCTTCTGAATCCACTGTGAAGAGGGTCCGGAATCTTTGCCGAAGTATCCCAGGTTGCACCGCCGTCGGTACTGCGGTGAATCTGAGCAGACGCTCTGGTATCGTCCTCGCCGGTCATCAGCAGAATGCCGTTTTTGGAGGCATCCTCCTGATAGGTCAGTTCGATAAAGGTCGGATACTTCAGTACGGCGTTGGGAAGGCTTGCCGGAGGTTCATGAATCTTCGATACCGACTCAAGCTCCCACACCACAAGATTTTCAAAAACCACGGGGGTATTTTCAAACGCCTTCTGACAGAGAATTTTGCTGTCAGCATCCGCAGGGGTATAGGAAAAATCCGGGCTTAACAGATTTTTCAATCCGATCAGCAGAGCATCGTCGTCGGTCGCCACAATGCAGACCGCCTTGTCCTCCCGCAAAACGGCATAGTATGATCCGCCAATGTCGGCAGTACGGATATATTCATCGTACAGTTTTGAAGCAAAAGAACGGTTGGTTTCGCCTACCAGAATCTCACAGGCACCGTCATCGGGAGTTGTGGTATCGTCGGTAGCAATCAGTGTGCCAAGTCCGAGACCTGCATACTGAGAGACAAAGGATTGAATCCCCCTAACCAGTTTGGATTCGGCACCGGACGGATATACCACCCGAACAGGCGCAAAACTTTCAGCCACATTGCCGGGATCTTCTCCCTTTGTGGTTACGGAAGGCTCCTTTTCGGATGCGCATCCGCACACTCCGGCAGTCAAAAGAACGAAGGAGAGAAAAACAGACCAAAATCTCTTCATAGCAAAGTCATTCCTTTCTATTCTCGGAAAAATCGAAACAGCAGATGATTGTGCTATTTTTTCTTTCCGTTTCCCTTTTTGTCACGGTTGAGCCGACGCACAAGGCTGTCCGCCAAATCGTGAAGCAGTCGGTATCCGCCATAAACGCACAGCACGGATACGACAATCTCTAAAAATCCCTTCAGCATAGCCATTCTCCATTCCGCTATTCTCTGCCGATATCCGAACAGACGTGAACATTCACACCTTCGCACAAATGCAGAGACAGCATCACGAAATCTAGGTCGGGGCACCGAAAATTGCTCCCCGTTTCATTCTATGCTGAAAGAAAGGGTTCGTGAATCAGGATAATGCCGATTTGAGGGCATCAACCAGATCGGTCTGCTCCCACTTGACGCCAAGATCCTCCCGTCCGATCTGACCGTATGCAGCCAACGGCGCATAAATGGGCTTTCTCAGATCGAATCGCTCGATGATGGCGGCAGGACGCAGATCCACCAGTTTGGAGAGGGTTTCCGCCAATACCGTATCCTCGATTTTGGAGGTTCCGAAGGTATCCACCATCAGAGAGACGGGGCGGGCCACACCGATGGCGTAGGCGATCTGAACCTCGCACTTTCCGGCAATTCCGGCGGCCACCAGATTCTTTGCCAGATAGCGGGCCGCATAGGCGGAGGTTCTGTCCACCTTTGTAGGGTCCTTTCCGGAGAAGGCGCCGCCGCCGTGTCTGCCGTATCCGCCATAGGTATCGACAATGATCTTCCGTCCGGTCAGACCCGAATCACCCTGAGGTCCGCCCACTACGAAGCGACCGGTGGGATTGACAAAGATCTTTGTATCGGCATCAAAGAAGGTTTCGGGAATGATGGGCTTTATAACCTGTTCAATCAGATCGGCACGGATGGTTTCCAATGTAACATCGGGATCATGCTGGGTTGATATGACAACGGTATCGACCCGAACCGGTCTATCGCCCTCATACTCCACCGTTACCTGCGTCTTTCCGTCGGGGCGCAGATAGGGGAGCGTTCCGGTTTTCCGCACCTGTGACAGCCGTTTTGCCAATTTATGCGCAAGAGAAATGGGCATCGGCATCAGTTCGGCGGTCTCATCACAGGCAAATCCGAACATCATGCCCTGATCTCCTGCACCGATTTCATAAGCGTCCGCTTCACCGTTTCTGCCCTCGAGGGACAGATCAACACCCATGGCAATATCGGGGGACTGCTTATGGATCAGATTGACGACGGCGCAGGTGTCGCAGTCGAATCCGTATTTTGCACGGTCATAACCGATGGCACGGACCCGCTCGCGAATGATCGACTCATAGTCGATCTGAGCGGTGGTTGTGATTTCACCCATAACCGAGACAATACCGGTTGTTGTGGTGGTCTCACAGGCGACTCGAGCCATTGGATCCTGCGCCAGAATCGCATCCAGAATCGAATCGGAAATCAAATCGCACATTTTATCGGGATGTCCCTCGGTCACCGATTCGGATGTAAACAGTTTTTTCATAAATACCTCCTTGCCGCATTGCGGCACCGCATTTGCGGCTTTCTTCAGCGTCTTTGACTGCTGTATGAAAAGATGACCCGTAGGTTCTCCGCACACAATTGTCTTTTTTCTTTTTCTATAAAAACCGAACCTCCGGAAATTCCGGAGGTTGAGACCACTTACTCTCATCTGCCGGAATTGGCACCTTACAAGCCGCAGGTTGCCGTGGCATCACAGGGCCTGTCCCTCCGCCACTCTTGATAAGATTCAGAATTTTAAAATATGGAAACTAATCCCGCAATTCCGTAAGAGATTGCGGACATAATCAGTCCGGCAGTCAGAACGCCGAGGAAGACGGACAGAATTGCCTTTCCGAACTTCATATCAATCAGCGCTGCTACCAGCGAACCGGTCCATGCACCGGTTCCGGGAATCGGTATCGCCACAAAGAGAAACAGCCCCCAGAAGGAGTATTTTTCAATCTTCGGACGGTTTTTTTCAGCCTTTTTAAACAGCCAATTGGCGATTTTATTGAAGAATTTCACACGGCATTTTGCCATAAAATTCAACACGGCTTTAACAAACAGCAAAATGATGGGGATTGGAAGCATATTTCCGACGATACAGAGAAGAAAATTCTGCCAGAACGGAAGCCCCAGCAATGCACCGAAGGGGATCGCCCCACGGAGTTCAATAATGGGGATCATGGAACAGATCAGCACGCACAGATGCTTGCCCACCTTTTCCAAAAGAAATGATTTTATCGCTTCAACCATGTTCCAAATCCTTCACTTTTTCGATCTTCTCTATTATACCAGAACTTCAGAAGAAATCAAGTCCTTTTCTAAAAAAACATTATAATTTTTTATGAATAAAGGCGAAAAATCCCAATCCCCGGTAAACAGAGGATTGGGATCCTATTATAAACAGATTCAGCCGTTGGATGAAAACCACGTTTTTATTGTATCGAACCAGCTGGCAGATGCGTTCATGGAAATGAGAATGAGAATGCTGGCTACCAGGAACACCGCTGCGATCAAAACCATAACGAGGGTATTCTTACCGGTGCGGGCAGGGCTTCCGTCTGACGGAATCAGATGCGCCGAGCGAAGCGCGGTAATGATCGGCTTATAAAAGAGCAAAACCACACCGGCATTTAAAATGGCCTTCGACAGATTGAAGGGCAAAAGCAGGGTGGGAATCATGGATACCACCGTTGCCACATCGGTTCCTGTATAGATGGGTGTAATGATCAGATTGGCAACCAACATCACGGCAGTCATCGAGAGTACCGCCGTAATCATTGCCACAATGGCGCCCACAAGGGTCTTCTTATACCGATAAATCAAGGATGCGGACAGCGAAAATGCCAGAGTTCCGGCGAAATTCATAATGAGTCCCCAGATGCCGGTATCGCTGATCGTTATAAACTCCACCAGCGAAACAACCGCCGACATGGCAATGGCCGAAATCGGTCCGAGAATCATGGCTCCGATGGTAATCACGAAATCCTTCAGATCAAAGGTCAGAAAAGAGACATTGATGTGAAAAATGCACTCGATCACATAGGCGAGAGCGACGAACATTGCCATCAAAACCAGATAGCGCACATTGGTTTTTTTCTTTGTAACAGAACTTGTCATAAGTATTTCCCCTTTATCAAAAAATTGGGGAAGAGATAAAAAAAATCCCGACCATAAGTCGGGGTAGACAGATACAGGCAGAACGATACAATTCCGAAATGTTCGGAAACCGTATCCTGCCGAAATCTGCTTTATCTTCTTCCATCCGGACTATACCGTCGGTTTCGGAATTTCACCGAATCAGCGCTCAATGAGCGGTCGCGGACTATACCGCCGGTGTGGAATCACACCAACCCCTAAAGATAATATGCAATTTTTCCCCCAAGGAGCAGTTCCCTGCTCCTTGGGGATAGCAAAATCATGAAAGATTAAGCGATGATCTGAGCAACGACGCCGGATCCAACGGTTCTACCACCCTCACGGATAGCGAAACGGAGGTTCTGCTCCATTGCGATAGGAGTGATCAGCTCAACGTTCATATCAACGTTATCGCCGGGACGGCACATCTCAACACCATCGGGCAGGTTGATAACGCCGGTAACGTCGGTGGTTCTGAAGTAGAACTGAGGACGGTAGCCGGAGAAGAAGGGCTTCTGACGACCGCCTTCCTTCTCGGTCAGAACGTATACATGACCAACGAACTTGGTGTGAGGATGAACGGAACCGGGCTTGCAGAGTACCTGACCACGCTCGATCTCATTCTTAGCGATACCACGGAGCAGTGCGCCGATGTTATCACCAGCCTCAGCAACATCAACGGTCTTGTGGAACATCTCAACACCGGTAACGGTGGTGGACTTCTTCTCGTCAGACAGACCAACGATCTCGCAGACATCGCCGATCTTAACGGTACCACGCTCTACACGACCGGTAGCAACAGTACCACGGCCGGAGATGGAGAATACATCCTCGACGGGCATCAGGAAGGGCAGATCAGACTGACGCTCAGGAGTAGGAATATAGTCGTCAACAGCATCCATCAGTTCGAAGATGGAAGCGTATACGGGATCGGAAGGATCCTTGGAGTCGGAGAGCAGAGCCTCACGAGCGGAGCCACGGATGATCGGAATGTCATCGCCGGGGAAGTCGTACTGGGACAGAAGCTCACGAACTTCCATCTCAACGAGGTCAAGCAGCTCAGGGTCGTCTACGATGTCGCACTTGTTAAGGTAAACAACGATCGCAGGAACGCCTACCTGACGAGCGAGCAGAACGTGCTCACGGGTCTGCTGCAGAGGGCCGTCGGTACCTGCAACAACCAGGATTGCGCCGTCCATCTGCGCTGCACCGGTGATCATGTTCTTGACATAGTCAGCATGGC
>JBJDZJ010000133.1:0-2019 GCA_051867915.1 Eubacteriales bacterium | reverse complement strand
GGTCGGGATTGGATGCAGCCAGACGCTCGATCTGATCCGGGGGAAGATAGGTTCCCGTCTGCGCATTGGGATTGGCAATGACCGCATTTTCGGGACGGTTCAGATAATCTTCCACCCGAATGGTGAAGTGTTCATCCAAAGGAATGCGGCTGTAAGGTATCCCGTACAAATCCGAAAAGACGCTGTAACAGCCGTAGGTCACATCGGGAAAGATCAGCGGTCGGTTTTGGTCACAGAATGCCTGAAAGGCAAATGCCAGAACCTCGTCCGAGCCGTTTCCCACAAAGATCCGGTCTGCCGACAGTCCGTAGAAGTCGGCGATGGCCTGATTCAGCGGGGATACGGTGGGATCGCTGTACAGATTCAGGCGGGACAGGGCCTCTTCATTCAGTGCGGCAATCACTTTGGGGGACGGCGGAAAGGGCGATTCGTTGGTATTGAGTTTGATATATTTCTGATCCTTCGGCTGTTCCCCCGGAACATAAGGAATCAGAGTTTTATGGGTTTCAGAGAAAAAACGGCTCATTGGATCTCCTTAAATCTGGATTCGACTGCTTTTGCATGAGCGGAAAGCCCTTCCTTGCGGGCAAAGACGGCAATATCCTCATAGACCTTTTCCAGCTCATCCTTGGGGTAATAAAGATACTGGGATTTCTTGACGAAATCATCCACCGACAGAGCGGAGGAAAATCTTGCACTTCCGCCGGTAGGGAGCGTATGGTTGGGGCCTGCAAAATAGTCGCCCACCGGTTCAGGGGTATTCTTTCCAAGGAAGATGGAGCCGGCATTGGTGATCTTCGGAAGATAGACAAAAGGATCGTCCACGCAAAGTTCCAGATGCTCGGGCGCAATCAGATTTGCGGTTTCGATGGCCTTGTCCAGGCTGTCCGTAATGATGATTTTGCCGTTCTGCTCGATGGAGGTGCGGGCAATTTCGCTTCTTTCCAGAAGATCAAGCTGACGCTCCAACTCAGACTGAACCGCATATGCAAGAGGTTCGCTGTCGGTAACCAGCACTGCCGTCGCCAGCTTGTCATGCTCTGCCTGTGAAAGCAGATCGGCGGCAACATGAACCGGATCACAGCTTCCGTCGGCGATCACCAGAATCTCGGAGGGTCCGGCGATCATATCAATGGAAACCAGTCCGAAGACCAGCTTCTTGGCGATGGCAACGAAAATATTGCCGGGACCTACAATCTTGTCCACCTTGGGAACGCTCTTTGTGCCGTATGCCAATGCGCCCACAGCCTGGGCGCCGCCGCATTTGACAATCAGATCGACTCCGCAGAGTTTGGCGGCCACCAGAATCTCTGCTTTGATCTTGCCGTCCCTGCCGGGAGGCGTGGTCATGACGATCTGAGATACACCGGCGATTTTGGCGGGAATGGCGTTCATCAGCACCGTCGACGGGTAGCTTGCGGTTCCGCCGGGGACATAAATTCCCACCTTTTCAATGGGCGTGAACTTCTGTCCGAGAACAATGCCGCCGACTTTTTCAATCCGGAAGTCCTCCCGAAGCTGTTTTCTGTGATACAGCTCAATATTTTCCTTTGCCTGCTTTAAAATTTCGATAAAGTGAGGATCGACACTGTTCCATGCCTCTTCCATCTCCTGCTCGGAGACGGTCAGAGCGGAAAGTGTTACCCGATCAAATTTCTCGGCATAGCGGATCAGAGCCTGATCACCGTTTTCTGCCACATCGGCAAGGATATCCTTCACAATCTGCTCCTGCTCCGGGTAAGAGGCAATCGCACGGTTGAGAATATCCTCCTTCTTTATGCTGTTTTCATGAAAAATCCTAATCATTTTTGTTTCCTTTCATCCGATGTCATTTTCTGCGGTTTTTGAGCTTTTCAACAACACTGAAAAGCTCCTCGGATTTGAATTTGCCGGCGGCCTTATTGGCGATCAGTCTTGCGCTGATGGGAACAATTTCCTCAAAAACGCGCAGATGGTTTTCTCTTAATGTGGTACCGGTCTCCACGATGTCCACGATCACATCGGACAGCCCCACCAGGG
>JBJDZJ010000132.1:0-10133 GCA_051867915.1 Eubacteriales bacterium | reverse complement strand
TGACGGAAGGAGTTGAAGCACGGTGGAGTCTTCCCCATGCTCGGACTTGTCCCCTTGGAGGCTTTGGCTCGCCGAGCCTTCCTCTCTGAGGGAGGTGTCATCCGCAGGATGACGGAAGGAGTTGAAGCACGGTGGAGTCTTCCCCATGCTCGGACTTGTCCCCTCGGAGTCTTTGGCTCGCTGTGCATTCCTCTCTGAGGGAGGTTCCATAGGATGACGGAAGGAGTCCGAACACGGGGGAAGTCTCCCTTTCTCACCGGGCGACGGTATAGAGGGAGTAAAAATACCCCTTCTTTTCCATCAGCTCCTCAAAACTGCCCGTTTCTGCGATTCTGCCCGATTTCAGGGCAAGAATGCCATCATACCGGGACAAAAGGGAGGCCTCCAGAGAGTGCGTGACCACAATTCGGGTCAGATTTTCCAGTCCCAGAATGGACTCGGACACCTGATTTGCCGTTTCCGCATCCAATGCGGCAGTGGCTTCGTCCACCAGAAGAACCGAAGATTTGCGCAAAAGACTGCGGGCAATGGAGATCCGCTGTTTTTCTCCGCCGGACAGACCGCTTCCGTTCTCGCCGCAAAGGTAATCCTCTCCCCGCCGGGCGATCAGATCGGACAGCCCGGCAAGCCCGATCACCCGATCCACCTCTTCCCGGGGAAATTCCCGGAACATGGTGATATTGTCCCGGATGGAGGCGTTGAACACGAACACATTCTGCTCGATCAGCGACACCAGACGGTACAGCGAACGGCTGCTGATCTGCTTCACTTCCACCCCGTCATAGGTGATTGTTCCGTCATAGCCGTGATGGGCTGCCATCAGCATGCTCAGCAAGGTGGACTTGCCGCTTCCCGAAGCGCCGACGATGGCATAGCTTTTGCCTGCCTCAAACCGATAGTTCATACGGTGCAGAACTTCCTGCCCCTTATCATAGGAAAAGGACAGGTCGGAAACCGTGATGGAGTCGGAAAGCCGATTGGGAATATCCCTGCCCTCGTCGTCCCGCACATGATTTTCCAGTGCCGCCGCCAGCTTCTCAATCAACCCCTTGGAGGCCTTCTGCGCCGCCAGAATTTCGGGCACCTTCCCGATGGGTTCAATGACAAAGTTCATCAGATTCACGAAGGCGATGACCACGCCTGCGGTGACAGCACTGCCCGACAGCGCCAGATAGGCGCCTGCGATAAAGACTCCGAACTGGGCGATGGCACCCGCTACCGCTCCGATGGTGCCGATAACACAGCCGATCTTCCGCTTTTGGCATTTGGCGGATTCCGCCTTTCCGTTGGCCCTCCGGAAAAGCTCCAGGATGGGCTTTTCCGCCTGAAAGCTCTTGATGACCGAGAATCCGCTCAGACTGTCGGTAACCGTCGCCACAAAACTGCTGTTCTGATCCGACACCTTGCGCTCTGCCGATGCCAACCGATTGCCGGTCATCAAAGAGGCAATCACCGGAAGTGCCGACAGGGCCACGGCGATCAAAGTCAGAAGCGGACTGTAAACCAGCATCATGGCCAGCGCACCGCCTGCGGTTATCAGCATAGCAATCAGGTCAAACTGATTGTTCAGGTAGTTCAGTTCAATGGTGGATGCATCGTTGCAAAGTCCCGAGACATAGGAGGCGGCAGACTCATCCCGAAAGGATGCCATGCTCTTCCGGGTCAGCTTTTCGAACACATAATTCTTGTACTGTGCCATTGCCCGTTCCATAAAACGGGGTTTTGAGTGATAATTGACAAACTGAATGGCGCAGATGGCAAGCATCAGTCCCACGGCGACCGTCAGCAAGACGGAAAGCGGGACGGCATCTTCCCCGCCGGAGATGGTGTCAATCAGTTCCTTCATCAGTGCCGACAGGGCGAGATTCACGACGCCCATCATGATGGCGGCAAAGAGTCCCCCTGCAAAACGCAGGTGATTTTTCCGGTAAATCTGCCGGATATAGGGTTTTATGGCTTTTTTATCTGTCTTCGTCATGCTTAATCTCCTCCCACAATACTCTGACCGTATCCTCCCGATCTTCCTGACCGATCTGCCGTTCGATGGCGTCGATCGCCGTTTTGCCGTAGTCGTCGTATGCCGTGGCGTTGGGCAGATCGCAGATGTTGAATTTCATTCCGCTGATCCGGTAAGTGGGCGCACTGTCAAACTTTTTCGCCGACAGATAGGCGCTGTGCAGATACCGCCTTGCATCCTCCGACTGCCCCAGCATGAGAGCTCGGGTTGCGCACTCCGAATAAAGCGTCCCCAACACCTTGTCGATATAGGATACCGCACCGTCGGCAGGTCGGATGGACTCCAGATAGCCGATGAGCCACAGTCCCGCCTCCAGAACCGATTCGGTATCCTCTTTCCGGGCAAAATAATTCATGTAGCCGCTCATGGTGAGAACCAGCGACCGAAAGCAGTCGATAAAGGCCCTGGTCAGGTATTCCGCCGTCTGATCCGCCGGAAGCTCACCGGACGCCGCACCGTTCATGCCGATCAGAGCATTGTGGATGCCGCAGACATTGGTCTTTTTCAGCAGTTCAATTCCTTCTTTCATCCTTCCCAGAGACAGATAGCAGTTGGCGATCTCCGAACGGATCTCCACCTCGCTTATGTCGGGATCGGTGTTCTGAGACAGGAGCAGAATCGCCTGATTCAGCAGTTCGATTGCCCGCTCAAGATCGGCTCTGTTTCCGGTTTCAATGCCCTTGAGCTGATACATTTCGCCGCACCGATAGACAATGCGGAAATCGTTGGGATAGCGGATCAGAGCCTTTTGAGCCTCTTCCGATGCACAGTCAAAGTCCTTTTTATTTTGAAGACCGTGAATCCGCTTCTCCAGATCCGCCGCCGCTCCGCTCTGCACCCCGTAGCCAAGAAGGGCGTCCACCGAGGTCCCGAAAAGGTCGGCCATCTCCACGATGTTGCAAAGATCGGGCGTCGCCGCTCCCCGCTCCCATTTGGACACGGCGGCAAAACTGACGCCCAGCGCCTCTGCGAGCTGCTCCTGCGTCATGGATTTTTGTTTGCGAAAGAGGCGAATGTTGTCTGAAATGGATATTTTCATTCGGTATCGTTCCTTTTCTTATAAATAACTTTGGAAAATGCGCCGCTTTTCCCCCTTTTGAGGGCAAAATAATGGCGGTGTAAGCCGACAGGGTGCATTTTCGGGGAAGGTGCCGACTTGGTTCGCACCGCCTTGCGACACTTCTATTATACCATGAAAATCTTTCCGGTCAAGACATTTCAAGACCTGTTTGTTCAATATTTTTTGAACTCACGGTTCAAATTGGTATTCAAAGGCAGGAAACGGGCGGGTCAGCACAGCCCGCCCGTGAGTCGGATCAAGATCGCTCCCGTAGGGCGGGGGCTTGCTCCCGCCGCTCGGCTAATAAATACCGGCTCGCTTTGCTTTTTCGGATTTCGGCGGGAGCAAGCCCCGCCCTACAATGGATTTTTTTCCTCCGCCCACATCGACCGGCACGAGAACAGTTGTACTGCCACAGTGTACCGAACACTTTTTTACTGCCGCCGTCCTTTTGATCCAAATCCCGTCCGCACTTCCATCAAAATGGTCAAAACCGACAGGATACACCCCAATCGGGACATTAACCGAAACAAACAGTAGGCACAGAGCGGCGGAAAGCCAATCTGTGCCTATCAAAAATGATCTTATCCGAATTCTTCCTCGTCCGACAGTTTTATGACAAGAACATCATCTATTACTGCCATAGAATCGCGTGAGGGCCAGCAATCCATAGACCGGACTTTATCCGTATGGAGCAGCTCGTTTCTTTCCGATCTATCTAAGCTTTCCATATCCAAACCAAAAGTCGCTTTGAGAAACCGCATGGTATGTTCTGCATCATATAACAAACTCTTTTCTAATTTTCCGATTAATATATAACTCCTTCCCGGAATTTGCATCTTACCGTCTTCAGAACCAACTGGCTCATATTGAACCTCGTATATTCGCGTTCCTACCACTGCAATCTTGTCAAAATCATACTCGTCCTGAAAATCATGTATTTTCATCATCATTTCAAGTCCTTCAGCATAGGTGCGTTCATAGCACTGATTCATATAAAAATAGCTGATATTAGCCATGATCGCATTATTCAGAGTGATGAGTACAAGAAGAAGACAAACCGTTTCTTTGAGAACGGGCTTTGCCCAATTTTCATAGAGCAATGCTGTCAAAACAAACAACAGCGTCAGGCTTTGGATCATCATTGGACGATACCCGACGGAATGCGAGGTAAAATGCCACATACATGCAAACGGTGCTATCGAAATCAGACAAAGAATCAAAAGGATCAAGGCCCACTTCCTCTTGAATATCCCACTTTTCACACAGGAAACGATCAAACCGACAGCCATAACGGCGAGAAATATAAGATTTAGAATACTATACAGTGTGAACCCGTGTTCAAGCACATCCCATTGCAGAAAGAATATAAGCGTTGAGCTGACAGCGTTTTTCGCTCCATGTAGGAAAAGGTCGGCGCTAATCCTACCAACTTCCGAAATGCCCTGATAATGATTTGCGACGGTACCGCTGAAATACAGGCACCCTTTCCAAATAACATAGTATGCCGCCAATGAGGCCGCATAAAGGATAACCTGTTTTATAACCCATTTCAAGCAATCCTTCTTACTGTAATGATTCTGAAGCAGGACATTGATAAAATAGCACACCGCCAGAATCAAAGCAAAAGAAACATACGCCTGATAAATACCGCAGGATACACAAATACAAACTCCGCTAAAAAACAGGCATATCCGCCTCTTTTCATCAATTTTTGAAAGATAGACCGCCAACGCTGCCAGAAACATGGCAATCATATATCCGTCTGCAGTGAAGAGAAAAAAGAAAGTTTCCGTTGTGGCAGGGGAAGCTGCAAGCAGTGCTCCTGTTAAAATGATAAGCACAGGATTTCTGATTTTAAACAATGCAATGATTACAACAACGGTCAGCGCAATAAAGATGCAGGACAACAGCCCATTTACCCACGGCAGATCATAATACGAACTGATTCCGCACGCCAATGAAAGAGCCCAACGACCCGAACCAAGCATATTTTGATCTGAATAATAATTATAGACCGAATCGTGATTCGGTAGTGTATTGGTTATCTTATAAAGATGAATCAAAAGCGAAACGATCAGCCCGGAAACAAACGCCAGCTTGTACTCCTGTTTTATTCTGTTTTGATAGAAACTCAAAAATCGTTGACCCATTTTATTTCTCCGCTGCGCATTCTTTTACGCATCAAGCATTTAGACATCCTATTCCAATGGAGTATCTATGCACCCATTATACACCCATGGATTAAATTTGTCAACCCATAGATTATTAATTTTTGAATCTATAAAGGATATAATTACTCCAATAGGCGATATAATGGAGGAAATGATGATGGGCGATGCGAAACTGCTACAGGAAATCGGTATAAGAATTAATATACGCAGAAAGGAACTCGGAATGACGCAAGAGCAGCTTGCCGAGTTCATGGATGTATCCATTCAGATGATTTCAAATCTGGAGCTTGGAAAAAAAGCCATCCGTCCGGAAAATCTTGTTAAGCTTTGTTCTGTTTTGAAGATCAGTGCAGACTATGTTCTTTGCGGCATACATGCCGATTGGGAAATGTCCGCGCTGAACAAAAAGATAGCCTCCTTGTCGGCAGAAGATCAGAAACTGATCGAACTGCTTGCAGACAGGCTGTGCAAAAACGGCAGAAACATCAATAACAATTGAATTCGCTCCCCTCCGAAATCCCATCAAAATGGTCAAAACCCCTTGACAAATGCCCCGAAATGGTGTACAATTGGCTTATCTGTGAAGAAAATCCAATTACAAAGGAGAACATCAAAATGCTGGTCAGTAAAATGCTTGGAGAGAGGCTGAAGGAAGCCCCCAAGGACTGTGTAATCGACAGCCATGCCCTGATGATCCGGGGCGGCTATATGAAATATGTGAGCAACGGAAGCTATTCCCTGTTTATGCCCGGACGGCGGATCACCCGTAAGATTGAAGAGATCATCCGTCGGGAAATGGACAAGATCGACGGTCAGGAGGTTCTCTTCCCCGTGGTCATGCCCGCTTCCCTCTGGGAGGAGTCGGGCAGATATACCTCCATCGGCAGTGAGATGGCAAGACTGACCGACCGCAACGGCAATGCCATGGTCCTGGGCATGACCCACGAGGAGGCAGCCGTTCAGCTGGCCCGTGACACCGCCAAATCCTACACCGACTTTCCCTTCATGATCTATCAGATTCAGACCAAATTCCGGGACGAGCCCCGTGCCAGAGGAGGACTGATCCGCGTCCGTGAGTTCACCATGAAGGACGCCTACTCCTTCCACACCTCCATGGAGGATCTGGAGCAGTACTACCGGCGTTGCTACGATGCCTATGTGCGCATCTACAAGAAGGCAGGCGCCAAAAATGTGGTAGCCGTCAAATCCGACTCGGGTATGATGGGCGGATCGGTGTCCCATGAGTTCATGCTCCTCACCGAAATCGGCGAAGACACCCTTGCCATCTGCTCCGACTGCGATTACAAGGCCAATGTGGAGGCGGCAGAGTGCATCGTGGACAACGGCGCCCCCGCCGACCCCGAGGAACTGGCCGAAGTCTCCACCCCCGGCGTCAAGACCATCGAGGCTCTCTGCAATCTGCTGTCGGTCAAGGCGAAAAAGCTGTGCAAGGCAGTGGTATACCAGAAGAACGAAACCGACGAATATGTGATCGTCTTCATCCGGGGTGATCTGGAGGTCAACGAAACCAAACTGCGCAACTATCTGGGCGAAAACATCCATCCCGCCACCGAGATCGACGGCGGATGCGGCATCGTCCCCGGCTTCATCGGACCTGTGGGACTGTCTGCCAAGGCGACGGTGGTCTACGACCGTTCGCTGTCCGGAACCTCCAATCTGGTCTGCGGCGCCAACAAGGAAGACACCCACTTCAAGAACTTCAACATCACCCGGGATGTGGAAAATCCCGTCTTCGTGGATGTAGCCAAGGCGACCTCCGGCGGAATCTGCCCGGTCTGCGGCAGACATTCCATCAAGCTCTTCAAGGGCATCGAGGTAGGCAACATCTTCCAGCTGGGAACCAAATACACCAAGTCCATGAACATGACCTATCTGGACCGTGACGGTCAGAGACAGTACCCCATCATGGGCTGTTACGGCATCGGCGTCGGCAGACTGGCGGCATCCATCTGTCAGGAAAGCCACGACCAGTACGGACCCATCTGGCCCATCACCATCGCTCCCTGGCAGGTAGAGGTCTGCAATCTGCGCACCGACGATCCCACGGTCAACTCTGTTGCGGACAAACTGTATACCGATCTTCAGGATGCCGGCGTGGAAGTTCTGTACGACAACCGTGACATCCGTCCCGGCTCCATGTTCGCCGACGCTGACCTGTTCGGCATTCCCGTCCGTGTGGTCGTCAGCCCCAAGACCTGCGGAAGAGGTGTTGTGGAGGTTGCCACCCGTGACAAGAGCTACAAGGCCGACATCGCCATCGAAACCGCCGCATCCGAGATTGCCGCTCTGGTTGCGAAGATGCTGAAGGAATACGAGGATTGATGCCTGCCCGTTTGGCAGGCTCACGGGGGATTCTGATGTTCCGGTTTCTAAAAGCCAAATATATCTGTCCCTGCTGCGGGCGGCGCACTCTGCCCGCCCGCGGCAGATTTGATATCTGCCCCGTCTGCTATTGGGAGGATGATCCCTTGGCTACCGACAACCCCGACAATCGTGGCAATGCCAACAGGATTTCCCTGACAATGGCACGGCAGAATTTTGCCGATTTCGGCGCTTGCACTCAAGATATGCTTCCCTATGTCCGAAAGCCGTCGGCAAAGCACTAAGCGGCGGGATGCTTCCCCGCCGAAGGGTCATATCCGCCCATCACATTCACCGTCCATTATTGTTCATGAGAGGTTTCCCATGGATTTTCGCATCTTTATCGTCGAAGACGATCCCGTCATTGCGGGAACAGTTCAGAAACATCTGCGCACCTGGGGCTGTGAAGCCGTCACGGCGTCCGATTTTACGGCGGTCACTGCCGAATTTGTCCGAACGGATCCGCATCTGGTGATTCTGGACATCTCCCTGCCCTTTTTCAACGGCTACCACTGGTGTCAGGAGATCCGCAAAATCTCCAAAGTTCCCATTCTCTTTCTGTCCTCGGCATCCGACAATCTGAACATCGTCATGGCGATGAACATGGGAGCCGACGATTTTATCGCAAAGCCCTTTGACCTGGATGTGCTTACCGCCAAGGTTCAGGCCATGCTCCGTCGGGCATACGATTTCGCTCCCCATCTGGGGCTGATGGAACATCGGGGACTGATGCTGAATCCGTCGGATTCCTCCTGCCGGTACAAAGATCGGGATGTGGAGCTCAGCAAAAACGAGTTCCGCATTCTGAAAATCCTCATGGAGAATCGGGGATCGGTGGTCACACGGGAGGCCATCATGACCGCCCTTTGGAAATCGGACTGCTTTGTGGACGAGAACACCCTGTCCGTCAATATCGGACGCCTGCGCAAGAAGCTGGAAAGCATGGGACTGCCCGATTTCATCAAAACCAAAAAGGGCGTCGGCTATCTGATCTGAGGCAGGATGGATTCAAAAGGAGCCGAAAATCCTTTTGCAGTCTGCACACTCCCGACCGTCAATCGGACTCCGTCCGCATTTTTCAAAAGAACCGCCGAAAGGGGCATTTTCATGTTGTTTTTGTCCTATCTGAAAAAAATTCGGGTACAACTGCTTGCCGTTCTGATCTGCGCCCTGATTTTCACCGCCGTCGCCCTGCTGTCCGATCTTCCCGCCGCAGAACTGCTCTACGGCGGGATTCTTTGCACGGTTTTCCTGCTGATTCTCGCCATAGTGGGTTTTGTCCGTTTCCGTAGCCGGCATCTGCTGATGGTCAGAATCACCGAAAATCTTCCTTTGGGTTTGGAACATCTGCCGAATCCCCGGGATCTTTGTGAAGAGGACGATTTTCAGGTGATTGAGCGTCTGCGCCGGGAGATCACCGCCCAATCCGACCGCTTTACCGCCAAACAGCGGGAGCGGGAAGACTTCCACACCGTCTGGGCACACCAGATCAAAACACCCATCGCCGCCATGCGCCTGCTCATGCAGTCGGGAGAGATCGTCTGCCCCGAGGCGGAAGGGGAACTGTTTGAAATCGAGCAGTATGTGGAAATGGCGCTGGGCTATCTTCGTACGGAAAGCGAATTCACCGACTATCGCATCTGCCCCTGTGATCTGGACGGCATCCTCCGATCGGTGATTCATTCTTATGCGGGGCAGTTTATCCGAAAAAAGCTGTCGCTGGACTTCCGTCCTACCTCTCTCACCGTTCTCACCGATGAAAAATGGCTGTCCTTCGTCATCGGTCAGATTCTGCAAAACAGTCTGAAATACGCCCCTTCGGGTAAGGTCACCGTCCGCAGTGAGGGGCAAAATCTGATTATCGAGGATACGGGCATCGGAATCGCTCCGGAGGATCTGCCCAGAATCGGGCAGAAGGGATTCACCGGCAGAAACGGCAGACTGGAGCAAAAATCCACCGGACTGGGGCTGTATTTGTGCAGAATCATTCTCGGTCGGCTGTCCCATACGCTGGAGATCACCTCCACCGTCGGCGTCGGCACCAAAGTCATCATCGGCCTGGAACGAACCGATGTTGAGGTGGAATAGTTTTTGCAGGGATTGTTTTTCCGGGGGATGCTTTTTTGAAAAAAAGCATCCCCCGGGCCCCTTTTAAAAACTTAAAAAAAAGAAAAAACATATCGTCTGTGACAGGCAAGCTCCATATTGAAGGAAAGTGAACTCCACCGTGTTCGGACTCCTTCCGTCATCCTACGAAAAAAACTCCCTCAAAGAGGGAGCCACAGCGAGCCGGAGACTCCGAGGGGACAAATCCGAGCGTGGGGGAAAGAGACATCTCCACGCATCGACTCCTTCCGTCATCCTACGAAAAAAACCTCCCTCAAAGAGGGAGCCACAGCGAGCCAAAGACTCCGAGGGGACAAATCCTTCATTGGGGGAAGGAGACTTCACCTCTGTCATGGGAGGCGGAACGCCGATCGCATAGGAGATGGGGGTTCTC
>JBJDZJ010000131.1:0-10191 GCA_051867915.1 Eubacteriales bacterium | reverse complement strand
ACTTTTTCCACTCCTCTTGCGGTTTTGGTCTCACATCTATTGTAACACTACATGACGGATATTGAATTATAAACATATCTGTTGACAGGCCGATTTTTTTGTGATATACTGTGTTTATACCGAAATATGGAGGTAACTGAAATGAAAAGATCGCTGTCTGTACCTGCTCTCGTCCTGACTTTGGCAATGCTGATGACAGCCTGCACACGGAATGTCGGTCCGGCGGAAACATCATCTTCCGCATCTTCATCCGGTGCAGATGCAGGCTCCACCGATGTTACAACATCCAAAGCACCGATCACCGAACCGGAGACCGCTGGGGAAGAGATTCCCTTCAGCTGGAATCTCACGGTCTATGACGGATATGAAGCGTCGGCAGGGCAGGGGTTCCCCGATATTTCCGACGCCAACGGCCTGCTTTGGTACAATTTTGAGGAAAAAATCGGCGCAACCGTTCTGAAATCCTCCCTTGGCGCCGCCAGAGACAGCATTAAGGTCAATGCGACACTGGTTCCCGAAGGCGGACCCGACGGCAGTGGAGCCATCTCCTTTGACGGCGTGGATGACAATGTGAAGCTCAATAACGATTTCACTTCCGTGTCCCAGATCACCCCTACCACCTTTCTCCATCCCGCTTTCCAGAAGATCAGCGTCAGCCTGTCCTTCTGCCCCGAAAGTCTTGAAGGAGATCGGCTTCTCTATGAGCAGGGCAACCGGACTGCCGGACTTGCCATCGGCATCCGGGACGGCAAACTGATTGCCGCCGTAGGCGCAGGTGCGTCTGCCACCTCGGCAGGAACCGCATCCGTCGTCGGCAGCTGCCAGCTTCCCGCCGATTCTGCCGGAAGCTGGTTCACGGTTGCACTGACCTTTGACGGCAGTGTGAATGAAGGTACGGCAAAGCTGTATCTGAACGGAAGCGTTGTAGCCTCTGCCGATCATCTGGGAGCCTGGATTCCTCAGACGCTGGATGCCGCAGGCATCGGAGGCGCCGTATGGGGAACCAATGCGCTGGGCTTTACCGATGCCTTTTATAAGGGCAAAATGGACGATCTGCGCATCTACTCCACCGTTATCGAGCCGATGGGCGAACTGGAGGAATCGGCGATCTATCTCCAGTCTGCTTCTTTGAAGAATTCCTACATCGCCGTTTCGGACAGCGAACTGTCCTGTCGGTCCATGGCGGATCCCTCCTTCAGGGGCTGGATTCCCACGGTGGGACTTGCCGACAGCGAGGGAATCTCCTTCCGCCTGACCGGAACCGACCGTTTCCTTTCGGTTGCGGACGGAAAACTGACCCTGACTTCACTCGGAACCGAGCGCACAGACGCCGAAAATCAGGCGGCAACCTTCTATGCCGTCCCGTCGGAAACCGTCCCCTCGTGGGGCGAGAGCAGTAAATCCGCCTTCTTCCGATTTTACAACTCCGACCGTTCGCTGGTGCTGGTCACATCGAGCGCCGGAAAACTCTCGCTGACCTCTCCCGATTCTGCCGATCCTCTGCGCTCCGCCTTCAAAGCGACCGGAGATCAGACAAAGGTGACAGCGGGACTCAAGGGTGCCGTTTACTATCCCAGCTATGCCCTGAATGCGCCCCAGTTCTGGAAATGGTACGATCACGCCATCATCGACCGGGATATGCAGTATGCCACCGAAATTCTGGGGATCAACTCCTTTCGGATCTGGGTCTCCTATGAATACTGGCTGGAGGATCCCGATCATTTTGAAGCCGGCTTCAACGATTTTCTGGAGCTTGCCGACAAGTGGGGGATCAGCATCATGGTTTCCCTGTTTGAAGGATGCGGAGACAGCTACGCCTACGATTCCTACTCCACATGGAACCGCTCCTATCGGTCGGAATCCGGAAAGAGTGCGGGATGGGCTGTGACCTCTCCGTCTCAGGAGATTTACAACAACCGTTCCCGTTGGAGCGAGCCGAAGGAATTTGTCAAATGGTTCATGGACGGCTACAAAAACGACGGTCGGCTGATTGCCATCGAGATTTACAATGAGCCCTGGGGCGATTCCCGTACCGCCCTTGCGCTGGAGCTTTGCGACTATGCCGTGTCCATGCAGGGGAGCGTGGCGCTGACGCTGGGTACGGCGCCCTCGGGAGGACATACTCTGCCTGTGGCTGCCGCTCACGGGATGGATCTGCTTCAGTATCACGATAATTTCCCCACAAGCACAGCCGCTTTCGAAAGCAATGCGGCGGCGAAGATTGCCGTGGCAAGGCTTGCCAATCTGCCGGTGGTCTGCACCGAGATTCAGTGGGTCGGCGGTCCCTCCGGCATCAACTATCCCGTCTACTCCAATCTGGCGCCCACCTGTGAAAAGCTGATGGAGGGCGGCAATTGGGCGCCCTACTACTGGACGCTGATGGTGCATCCCTGCTATCTGAATTCCTATCGGGACAACTATCAGATGTATAACGGCCTTATCAATGAGGACGGAACGGTGAACAATCTGAAGAATGCCCAGGCGGTGGCAGGCGGCAATCCCGATGTGACGGTCAGCCGCGTGAATCCCTATACACTGGGTTCCTATCATTACAGTGTCACCTTCTCGGACAGCTTCATGGATCTTTCGGGCTATAAATGGACGGGTTCCGGCTACTCTGCCTCCACCGGTGCCTATGTGGGATCGGGAATCGCCACCGCCAACGAGACCGATTTTGGCGATTTTATCCTGACGGTGGATGTCAGCACCCAAAAGGGCGAATCGGGCGTGCTGATCCGCGGCAGTGAGGACGGGAAGAACGGCTATCTGCTGGTCTGCGACCGGGATGCCGGTGTGCTTCGGATTTATAAGCTGACAAACGGACAAAAGAGCGAGCTTGCCGTTTCTTCTGCCATGAGCATTGACGGGGATACCGTATCCCTGACCGTTCGTGCATACGGCTCCTCTTTGAGTATCGAAGCCGCCTGCACTGCGGCCGCCGCCTCCGATGAGAGCTACTCCTCCGGTCTGATCGGAGTCTATGCTTCCGATTCTGCAGCTTTCGATAATGTTTTGGCTCAGAAAAACTGAATTTTTCCGGATCAATCTGCGGATTGATCCGGAAAAAGCGGAAAACCGGTAAACAAATTGTAAACAATGGACCGATTTTCAAAAAAATCGGGAAATACTATTGAAAAGTTTCACAGAATATGATAAAATACAATCAAATCATGCCGCCCGATGACAGTTTTCCGACAAAATGCGGCAATAATTTGGAGGATTTGAAGATATGAACAAGACAGAACTGATTCAGACCGTAGCAGAGGCTGCCGGATTGTCCAAGAAGGACGCAACCGCAGCTGTCAATGCAACCCTTGATGCGATTTCCAAGACCCTGATCGACGGCGATAAGGTCCAGCTGGTTGGATTCGGCACCTTTGAAGTCCGTGAAAGAGCTGCCAGAACCGGCAAGAATCCCGCAACCGGCGAGACCGTTGAGATCGCAGCCTGCAAGTCCCCTGCATTCAAGGCAGGCAAGGCCCTGAAGGACAGCGTCAACAAGTAAGATTTCGGACAGGATTATTTTCGGGGGAGACTTTTGAAAAAAGTCTCCCCCGGATTCTTTTTGTTCACGCATCGTTCGGACAGTGATGAGCCGTGAGCCGGTGCAGAACCGTTTATCCGTTCTCCCCGAAATCCCAGGACCGCTCCCATACGGTCTCTCCGTCAAGGGTTTTCCAGATCAGGCGGTCTTCGTCCATCGTCATATACCCGTGGGCGCTGTTTTCCTTGGGAATGGACACCGACCCCGGATTGAGACAGAGAATGCCGTTCCGCCTTTCACAAAAGGGAATGTGGGTGTGTCCGAATAGAAGGGCGTCACCGGGACAAAGGGGCGGGAGATGATCGGGGCCGAATTTGTGTCCGTGGGTGGCATAGACCGTCCGATTCCCCATTTGCACAATCATGTAATCGGCGAGAATGGGAAAATCCAGCACCATCTGATCCACCTCGGTGTCGCAGTTGCCTCTGACGCAGAGAAGCCGCTCCTTTGCGCCGTTCAGCATGGCAATCACCGATTTGGGCGCATACTCCCGGGGCAGATCGTTGCGGGGACCGTGATAGAGCAGATCGCCCAGCAGAATCAGGCGGTTGGCACCCTCCCGCTCCAAGGCATCCAGCATCTGTTTGCAGTAGTAGGCGGAGCCGTGAATATCGGAGGCAATCATGAATTTCATTGTTGATCCTTCTTTCTTTTGTTTCACTGCGGATCTGCCGTACATGCTTCGGCAGATCCGCCCGATGTTTCTTTTGGGCATCGGATTTTGGGATTTTGAGGTTTTTATCCCTTTGCCTTTGCCATGAAGGCTTCGATTTCGTCGGGATCCCGGATGATGTCCCCCGACAGGACTTCACAGCCCTCCTCGGTAATCAGCAGATCGTCCTCGATGCGGATGCCGATGGCCTCCTCGTCGATGTACAGACCAGGCTCGTCGGTGATCACGCATCCGGGGCGCAGAATCCGATCGGAGGCGATGTTGCAGTCGTGAACATCAATGCCCAGCTGATGGCTGACGCCGTGCATATAGTATCTGCCCACTTCCTCGGGTTTTTCGATCTTGCCCATGCGGATCAGCCCCTCTGACAGGACTTTTTTGCAGATTTCGTTGAGTTCTCCCAGGGTCATGCCGGGCTTTGCCTGTTTTGCAACCGCCCGATTGGCGGCAAGAACCAGATCGTAATACTCCCTCTGACGGGGAGAGAATTTCCCGTTTACGGGATAGGTTCGGGTGATGTCCGCACAGTATCCGTCTACTTTTGCCCCCAGATCCAGCAGAATCAGACTGCCGTCCCCGCAGACCTCCCGGTTGGTCTCATAGTGGAGCATGGTTCCGTTGGCGCCCGATCCGGCGATGGTGGCAAAAGAGGGTCCTTCCGCTCCCTCGACGGCGATGCGGTATTCAAATTCCGCCTGCACCTGATACTCGTACATTCCGGGACGAAGGGTGGACAGAACCTGCTCCAGTCCCTTCTTCGTGCAGTCGATGGCACGCCCGATGGCGGCGATTTCGTCGGCGTCCTTGATTCTGCGCAGGGCGGCGACGGGCGTGTGTAGATTTTTGATGACGACGCCGGGATACAGATCGGAAAAGGCTTTCGCCTTGACCGAATTGTAGTCGGGCAGATCGGCCCCGCTGTGCCGCTCTGTATCAAAATAAACGGTGTCCACCGAGTCTGCCGCCATAAATCCGCCGATTTCCGCATCCAGACGGCTGATGTAGCGGATGTCGTCGATCTTGCTGATCTCTCTTGCCTCTTCGGGGGTGACCATCTTTCCGGTCCAGCGGACACTGTGGGGATCAACTTCTTCAATATAGAGGGTGACGGCGGTTTTCCCGCCGATTTTCTTCATGCAAAGCGCCATATTCTCCCGGGTCAGCCCCGTAAGATAAAAGAAGTTCCGATTGACCCGGAAGGGGAAATATTCGTCCTCGCTGACATGGAGCGGGATCCCCGAATAAAGCAGGGTCGTGCTGTTGTCGCAGAGCAGCTCTGCCAGTTTTTCTCTGTGCATTTCTACTGACATGGTAAAATTCATCCTTTCTCAATACAGCCGGGCGACGGACAGGTGCGGATCATCGGATCGGACGGGCGGCGGCCGGTCTTATTGCCGTATTATAGCATATTTTTACCGGATTTGCAATTCCTTTCGAAAGGAATTTTGAACTTTTTTTGAATTTCCTCTGAAATGACTGTACAAAGAAAAAAAACTATGATATAATAAAGGGCGATAATTTGCCGAATTTTTGCCGATGCGGTGAGTTCTGCCGAAAATGAATGCTCCGACCCGGATTCAGTCGGTTTCTGATAAAAACTGCATTATAGAAAGGATAGAATATGATGGATAATCAAGTGACCAAAGAAGACGATACCGTTGATCTTCGGGTGCTTTGGGATGTTTTTGCCAAAAGATGGTATGTCATTATCATTCTTGCTCTGCTGATTGGTTTTGGAAGCGGAGTATTTGCCACTATGACCTATGTTCCGAAGTATTCGTCTTCCGTTTCCTTCCTGCTTCACTCGGACGATACTCTGAATGGGCAGGTGACGGTGGACGATGTCGATCGGTATGCCGGTCTGACCAAAACCTATGCCTTGGCTCTTATCTATAACAAGTCCTTCTGCGCAACCCTGAACGAGAAGGCGGGAACCGACGAGATGTATACCGACAGCCAGGTTGCGTCCATGATGAGCTACTCTCAGGTTCTGGAGGGAACGCCTTCGCTGAAAATTACGGTGACCTCCACCGATCCCATCGCATCCTATAATATCGCCATGCAGGTGATGCTGCTTGCCAATGAGGAGCTTTCCAAGAATTTCAACATCGGTACCATGGATGTCTTCAATCTGCCCGAAATTTCCGCCACGCCCGTCAATAAGGACCCCTTTATCAAGATGATGGTACTGGGCTTTGCGGTCGGCGCCGTGCTGACCTATGCGCTGTTCCTTATCCGTACGCTGACGGACACGGTTGTTCACGGAGAAAGCAGTCTGGAGGGCTTTTCGGATTGCCCGATACTCGGTGTGATTCCGAACTTGGATAAGGGATCTTCCGCAAAAACCCGATCCAAAGGGTTGAAGAACGGGCGTTAAGGAGGAGCGGTATGTTGAAAAGCAAAAAGAAAACATCGGTCAGCTATCGGAATGTTCTGGTGGCGGACGGTAACAATTTTATGGCAGTTGAAGCCTTCAAATCCATCCGTACCAATCTTCTGTATTCCGCAAAAGGAGAAAAATGTCCGGTTTTTGCCGTGACTTCCTCCTTTGCTCATTCGGGCAAGTCCATTGTATTCGCAAATCTGGCGATTTCCTTTGCAAAACTTGGGAAAAAGGTTCTGCTGATTGATCTGGATATGCGATGCCCCGTTCAGCACAAGATTTTTCACATGGACAATCGCTACGGTGCCAGCGAATGGCTTGCCGAGATCCCGTCCGACGGGGTGGAGGTCTTCCGTAAAACCGGACACGAGAATCTCTATCTCATGACGGCAGGTCGGATCCCGCCCAACCCTTCCGAGCTTCTGTCGTCCGATTCCATGAAAAGCACGCTGGAGGCTCTGAAACAGGATTTTGACTATATTTTCCTTGACCTGCCGCCCATCGGAGTGGTGAGCGACGCTCTGGTGGTATCAGAGCTGGTCACCGGATATGTCTATACCGTCCGCGCCGAATTCGACAATAAGCCGGCTGTACGGGATGGCCTGAACATCATGAGAAAAAGCGGGGCGAAGGTTCTCGGATTTGTCCTGAACGATGTCGATCCTGCAAGCGATAAGCATTACGGAAAGAACTATCAAAGTGACCGCTACGGATACGGTTACGCAAATCAATCTCAAAGCGGACAGAACCGTCGGGAGTCAGACGGCTAAGAAAACAGCTTATCTGCGGCGGCTCAGGCATGAGTCGCCGCCGTTTTCATCCATGAACAGAATCTGATACTATATCGAAAAAGGAAGGTTTTCTATGAAAAAAGTCCTTGCAATCGGAGAGGCGCTGATCGACTTTATCCCATCTGAAACGGGATGTACCCTGGACAGGGTCCCCTCTTTTACCCGTACCTGCGGAGGTGCGCCCGCCAATGTGGCAGCCGCCGTGTCCCTGCTGGGAGGACGCTCGGCTCTGCTGACCAAACTGGGAAAGGACGGCTTCGGCGACTTTATCGTCCGTACTCTGACCGATGCCGGCGTGGATCCGTCGGGGATCCTTCGCACCGACGAGGCCCCCACCTCGCTGGCATTCGTCAGTCTGCGGCAGGACGGCGGCAGAGATTTTTCCTTCTATCGCAATCCGGGAGCCGATATGCTTTTGTCCGCCGATGAACTGACACCCGATCTGTTTGACGGTTGCGGAGCTTTGCACTTCTGCTCGGTGGATCTGGTGGAATGCCCCATGAAGGAGGCCCATCTGAAGGCGATTGCCTGCGCCCGCAAACAGGGGGCGATTATTTCCTTCGATCCCAACATCCGTCTGCCTCTCTGGAAGGATCCGACGGATTGTCAAAAGACGGTGCGGCAGTTCCTGCCCTATGCCGATCTTGTCAAGATTTCGGATGAGGAAAGCGAGTTCGTCACCGGAATTACCGATCCCCGCCGCGCGGCGGAGTATCTGCTGGAGTCGGGTGCGAAACTGGTTCTGCTGTCCATGGGCAAAGCGGGCGCAATGCTGTACGGCAGGCAGGGCGTTCTCAGCGTTCCGGCGGAAAACAGAGAGGCAATGGATACCACGGGAGCCGGAGACTGCCTGATCGGTGCCTTCCTTTACAGACTGGCAAAGGAGAATGTAACGGCATCCGACCTTGAATCGTTGCCGACGGAAGAACTGCGGCGGGATCTGGCGTTCGCCAATCGGTGCGCGGGCATCAGCGTCTCCGCTCACGGTGCGATTCCTTCCTATCCGACGGCAGACCATCCCGATCTTGCCATGTTTTCGGAGAAGGGAACGGGATCGACATGAAACGGTGGATTCTGCTTTTTGTAACCTTCATTCTGTTTCTCACAATGCTGTCGGGTTGCGGAAAGGATCGGCCCCTGTCGGAAGCAAAGGAGACGGACGGTCCCTGTGCTTCGGCCGCTCTTCTCTCGGCGCAGAAGCTGAGTCTGCCGTCTGCTGACAGCTATCTGACTCTTGATACAAAGGAAAATACCCTCAGCGTCTGGCTGTCCATGAAGCATTCGTCAACCTCCTCCGATCTTCGGCTGGTGCTGGCTGAGAAGGGCGTGCTGACGGCAGAGAAGGCGCTGTCGGTGACCCTGACTCTGAATGCGCCGTCCGGAGACGGTCGGGTGATTGCCCTGACGCTTCGGCAGGAGGGCGGCGATTTTACGCCCAAACGGCTGATTTGGGCAGGACCGGACTCCTATATTCCCGCACCGGGCGTCTGCGTTTTTGCGGCGTCGGTGGAAGCGATCCCGTACGGCAGTTTTACCGACCTTACGGTGGAAATCTCGGACGGCGGGAAAACGCTTTTCAAAAAATCGGTCACTTACGGGTATCTGTATTCCACAGACTCGGCATTTTCGGCGGAAAATGTGGAAGATCTGTCCTCTCAGTGGATGTCCTTTTTGTCCGACAGCCTTTCGGTAAAGGATCTGACGATTCCGGGCAGTCACGACAGCGGTGCGGCGAGAAATTTTGCTCTCAGTCAGACCCAGAGCAGTTCTGTTTCGGATCAGCTGGAAATGGGCGTCCGTGGACTGGATATGCGGTGCAAGGTCAACAGCAGTGGCGGATTTGACATCTACCATGGCATGATTTCCCAGAATCTGACCTTTGACGAGGTTCTGGATGCCTGCAAATCCTTCCTTGCGGCTCATCCCGGGGAGACAATCCTTGTGAGCGTCAAGGAAGAGGACGACAGTAACGCCGCCTTTGAATCGGTTCTTCGCTCCTACATCGAACGGGACAGCGATCTCTGGTATACCGGATCCACCTTTCCAAAGCTGGAGACGGTACGGGGGAAAATCGTTCTGCTTCGCCGATTCGGTGCAAGCGGGGCCTTGGGCATCAATTTTTCAAGCGGCTGGGGGGACAATACCACCTTCGATGTAAATACGGGCGGATGCAGTGTCCGTGTTCAGGATTTCTATAAGGTCGGCACCGACAGCGAGGAGAATCTCGGCAAAAAGTGGACCGCCGTCACCGATCTGCTGGACTATGCCGCCGCCACCGCAGGGCAGGGAAATTTCTGCATCTGCTTTACCAGCGGATATATGGGATTTGTGGGCATCACCAATGTGTCCGATTTCATAAATCCCAGGCTGGCAGACTATTTTGCGTCTGCCCCAAAGGGAAGGTACGGGCTGATCTTCTCGGATTTCGTCACGCCGGAGCATTGCCGGGGAATCTATCTGACCAATTTTGAATAGGAAATAAATCCATAGCTGAAAAAGGAGAAATGATATGACAAAACTGACTCTTGATCAAATTTACAGCGGCTTTCGGGTGGACCGAATCACCTATGTGCCCGAAGTGTCCGCCAACATCTATGAGATGGAGCATCTGAAATCGGGTGCGAAGCTCCTTTGGATGGATGCAGACGACGACAATAAGGTGTTCGCCGCCGCCTTCAAGACCATCCCCGAGGACTCTACCGGCGTCTTCCACATTCTGGAGCATTCGGTTCTCTGCGGCTCCAAGCGGTATCCCGTGAAGGAACCCTTTGTGGATCTGCTGAAATCCTCCATGAACAAG
>JBJDZJ010000130.1:0-44463 GCA_051867915.1 Eubacteriales bacterium | reverse complement strand
GCTGCTGCTGTTCTTCTTTCCCATCCTGCTGGATCGGACCAGCAATCTGCTGTTCGGTCACGGTCCCACGGCTCTGATGATTATCTGCTCTACACTGATGACGGTCATCGTCATAGCAGAGCATCATTCCAATATCAAGAGGATACTGGACAAGACGGAGAGCAAGTTCAGCTTCCGGAAAAAGGGCAGCAAAGAAGCCTCATCCGATGATCAGGATCAGGATGACGCAAAAAAATCCTGAAAAAAAACATTTTTTTTGAAATTACCTATTGCATTTTTGAAAAGAATATGGTATAATACCGATTGTTGATCTTAGAAATAAGTTCGTGAAAAAATTGGAGGTGTAGAGTAATGGCTAAATGTGAACTCTGCGGAAAAGGCGTTGTATTCGGTTTGAAGGTTTCTCACTCCAACCGCAAGACCAATAGAACATGGAAGCCCAACATCAGAAAGGTGAAGGCTGACATAAACGGAACTCACAAGACCGTCTATGTATGCTCCCGTTGCCTGCGTTCCGGTAAGCTGGACCGTGTTCAGCGCACGGTTAAGGTATCGGCACCTGCTACTGTTGACGAGATCGTTCTTGAGCCGGTTGTTGAGAATGAGACTACCGAGGTAGTAGCTGAAAACGCATAATGGTCGTTTTCCGGACATGGAAGGACGGACAGTTTGTCCGTCCTCATTTGTTTTTATCCCGCCGTGCGGAAGACAAAATCGGCACCGCAGGTATGCCGGAGGGTGTCAGGCTGATTTCGCTTTCCTCTTTCGACCGCCTTCCTGCCCCGGTATCCGACCACCCCGATATGCTGATCTTCCCAAAGGCAGGCGGACGCGAACTGATCGTCTACGAGGGCTATTATCAAGACAACCGCCCTCTGTTCGACGCCCTTCCCTTTTCGATTGAAGCCGTTCCCGATCCGATCTCTACCGCCTATCCCTTCGACATTGGGCTGAATATGCTCTCCGTGAGAGGGCGGCTCGTGGGAAGGGTCGATCTTGCTCATCCACGACTGTCGGAAGGAATGGAGGCCGTGACGGTTCGTCAGGGCTACGCCCGATGCTCGGTTTGCACGGTCGGCGAATCTGCCGCCATCACGGCAGACCCCTCTATAACACGGGCTCTTCTCTCCATCGGAATGGAGGTTCTGACCGTCCGCCCGGGACACATCCTTCTGGAGGGATACGACTGCGGATTCATCGGCGGCGCATCCTTTTCATGGGGCAGGCAGATCTGCTTCTTCGGCGACCTTTCCCTTCATCCGGACGGAGCGATTATGGAGACATTTATCCGGGACAGAGGATATTCGGCGGTCAGCCTTTTCCCGGGCGAAAAGCTGACCGACTTCGGCGGCGGAATATTCATCGGATGAAAATACATCAAACAGCACGAAAACAGGGCATCACTGCCCTGTTTTTTAATTGATTCAGAGAAACATCGGGACTTTTTATAAGTCCCGATGTAAAGCGTTTTCCTCAGAAATCCGATACAATCGGCGTCCCGTCAAAGGCATTTTCTGCAAATCCGGACCCTTTCGGGAGATTGATGGTGAACAGGCGGGAACATCCGAGAAAGGCGGAATCCCCCACCGTAACGGGATTCTTCCCCAGAAATTCCACCGACTCCAGATTGCAAAAATCCCGAAAGGCGCTGTCGGGGATTGCGGTTATCGCCGCACCTATCTTGATTCTCAGAACCCGACTGCTGTATGCCTGATAGTCTCCGTCGGGCAGAATGGCACCGATACCTGCAAACAGGAGCGTTCCGTCGCTGTAAAGGTACCAGTTGACCCCGCTTTCAAATTTTCCGCTCTGCTGGAGCCAGGGCGACAGCGCAAGAAAGGCTATCCCGTTGGATTTCGCCATTGTCTCTGCCGCACTGCCCTCATAGCCCTTGACAGTCACAAGTGCGACGCAACCGTCAAATGCCGTTTTTGAAATTCTGCGAACCTGTGCAGGAATGGCAATTTCGGTCAATCTGACATCACCGCTGAAGGCATAATCCCCGATAGCGGTCAGGGTATAGGGCAGTTGAACCCGGGAAAGCGATGTGAACCCGTCAAATGCATGATCTCCGATGGCGGTGACGCCTTCTTCAATCACCAGCTTCGTGATTTCTGCCGCCCGACTTCCCCATGGGAAGCTCTTGGCTGACTCTCCGGAAAAAATGGCGCCTTTACCTGCCACAGTCAGGGTATTGCCCTCAATCGACCAATCAAGCCCCTCGCCGCAGGAGAGATCGCCGACGGGTTCGGTCAGGGTCCGACCGCAGTTTTCACAGATTCTGACCCGCTCAAAGGGGGAAATCTCCTGCCAATCCCCATATGCGTGTTCATTCGGGACATATTTTGCCGTAAAACTTCCGCCGCCGCTGACGGCGACCGTATTTTCATCCAGTCCGACCCAGCCGTCGAAGGTATATTCATATTCATCGTCGCAGGGACGGGTCGGCGACAGATCGGGAGCGAAAATCCGACTGCCCGGATTGTATTCCGCTGTTGTCAGCAGACTTCCGTCCCAATCGTAGAAGCAATAGGACGCCCATTCCTCTTGGCAAATGATGCTTCCGTAATCCTTATAGCAGACATTCATATCGACAGCGCCGTTGACTCCGTCGACCTTTCCGTTGCTGGAATACTGCCACATTCCGTACTTCTCGCTGTAATCTCCATCCGGCTGTCCGCTTTTGGTCCATGCGGCGATCCACAGCTCATAGACGGGGGAAAGTGTGTCAAAATTGAGGTAGTTGGTAAACCAGTTCCGATTGGCGTAAATCCCGGGATAGTAGCCCGCATCGGCGATTTTCTCGCAGAATTCAATCGCCATCTCGGTCAGCATCGGACGGCTGAGGGTTTCCTCCTGCCGGGCGTTTTCGATATCCAGATAAACGGGGGAATCAAAGGTTTTCCCGCTGATGTATTCCAGAAAACGGTCGGCGTCACGGGAAATCTCTTCCACGCTCATTGCGTATGTGTAGAAATAGACGCCGATTTTCAATCCTGCCGCTCTTGCCTGCTCATAATGCTCCTCAAAGCAGATGTCCTTTCCCTTTGTAGATCCGGCGCGCAGGATCACAAAATCTATATCCTGTTCAGCCAATTCGGCAAAATCGACAGATCCCTGCCAGAAGGAGACATCAACGCCGTTTTGGACATTTTCGCCGCTTATACCGCCTGTTGAACCGTTATAATAGCCGTCGGGAGTGACAAAGGACCAGCTGTCCGTTCGGATCACCCCTTCTGCCGTTCCGATCAGAAAAGCATAGTAATAACGGGTATGGGGAGCCAGTCCGACTGCCGACATGGACAGGGAGGACGCCGCCTTTCCGAGGCTTTGCACCGACACTTCTTCCATGGAATCGGGAGAAGTACCCAGAAGCAGGGCGCAATCGGTTACGCTGATCCGTCCGAAGCTGATATTCAGCGTGGCGGATGATTCTGTCACCTGAGAAGCATAGACATTTCGGACATTGAGTCCGCTTTCGGACTGTGTAAGCATAAGCCTTTCACCCTTTTCATCTGCCTGTCCGGCAGGCTCGGCAACAATATGGAATGTGACCCCCATCAGCATTGCAATCGCAACCGCACACACAACAATCAGCTTTTTCTTCATAATCCGACCATTCCCTTCCGGTAAAATTGGGGTATTTTCCCTCATTTTACAGTAAAGATGGCAGATTGTCAAGCAAAAACTGTCGTTTTTTGCTCAAGATCTGAGATTGTCCGATTTTTTGTCAGACCTTCACCAGCCCCTTGAAATCAAAGGAGATGGGTCGATCCCCTACGGGGAAGCGAATCAGATAACTTTTGCCCGCCTCATCCACCGTCAACACCGTTCCGACGCCGAAGATCCGATGCACGACCCGATCTCCCACCTCAAAACGGACACTCGCAGGAGCGGCTCCCTCCTCTCTTGAAGGGGCGGGCGGCAGAAAGGGTCTTCCGGTCACGGTCATGAGTGCGGAGTCGATGTCGTGAACCAGGAATCGGGAAGGCTGTTTCAGAATGCCCTTGACTCCGATTCCCTCGCTGTCGGTGAAGAGAACCGACTTTTTCGCCCGTGTAAAGGCGACAAATGCCAGCCGTCTCTCCTCCTCCAATGCCTCCCGTTTGCGCTCTTCTATGGCTCGTGGGGACGGGAAAATCCGATCGGACATCCCCGCAACCACCACATGATCGAATTCCAGCCCCTTTGCCGTGTGAACGGTCATGAGCCGCAGGCGATCCTCCGACTTTTCGTCCTCCTTTTCCCGAAACAAAGACACGCTTTGCAGGTAGGCGGCAAGAGTCAGATCTTCTCCGAAAGATACTTCGGCTGCATAAATACTGTTGAGCAGTTCGTTGACATTGTCCAGACGGTCCATATCGCCGCATTTGCGGATATAGGCCTCGTATCCGCTGTCGTGGAAGAGCCGCTGGAGCAATTCGCTGACCGCCAGATCGGCGGCAAGCTCCCGCATTCTCTCGATCAACTCCACAAAGCCCTTTGCTCCGCTTCCCTTAAAGACGGGATCATCCAAATGCCGCTTCATCGCCTCATACAGGGAGCTTTTTTCGGCTGACGCATAGCCCTTCAGAGCATCAATTTTGGGCTTTCCGATCTTTCGTCTCGGCAGATTGACCACCCGCAAAAAGGACAGATCGTCCCCGAAGGCCACCATCCTCATATAGGCAATGACGCTCTTGATCTCGGCACGCTCATAGAATCCGACCCCGCCGTAAACGGTATAGGGAATCCCTGCCTCCAACAGTCCCTGCTCGATGAATCGGGACACATAGGATGAGCGGTAGAGGACGGCAATCCTTCGGTAGGGCGTTCCTTCGGCGTGCTTTTCCCCGATATAGGAGACAATCCGCCCGATTTCCTCCTTTTCGTCGCCGCCGTGGAAATATTCCGGCAGCGGTCCCCGGGGATTTTCCGTATACAGATCCTTTTTGATGCGGATCTGATTCTTTGCGATCAGGCAGTTGCTGACCGCCAGAATTTCCGGTGTACTGCGGTAGTTCCGATTCATCATAATCGTCCGACAGGGGATATGATCCTGATCAAAATTCAGCAAAAAGCGCATTCCCGCGCCCCGCCACTCGTAGATATTCTGATCGGGATCGCCCACCACAAACAAATTGTGATGATAGGACGCCAGACGGTTAATCAGGGTATACTGTTCGATGTCCACATCCTGATACTCGTCCACCTGAATATAGGACAACCGTTTCTGCCACTTTTCCTCCACATCGTGGTAGTGATTGAACAGGTAGGTAACGAATTTGATCAGATCGGCAAAATCAAGCGCAAAATTCTTCTTCTGCTTTGCCAGATACCGCATGATGATGGCCTCGTTGGTATCGGCAGGACGAAGGGACAGAATATCAAAGGTAGGATCGGACAGCCAATCCACATAGGAAAGATCAATTTTATACATTTCGATACGATCCAGCATGGTCCTGAAAGAGGCGGTATCCAGTTTGAGTCCCAGTTCATCGTAAACCTCTTCCAGTATCTGCTTCTGATCGGCATTGTCCAATATCAGAAAGGAGGAAGGATAGAACAGCTTTTCAATGTCCTCCCGCAGAATCCGGGCGCAAAAGCTGTGAATGGTGGAAATCAGGGTGCAGTCCACGCCTTCACCGAGCATCGCACGAACTCGATTTTTCATTTCGTTTGCCGCTTTATTGGTGAAGGTCATACAGAGAATGTTGGAGGTGGAAACGCCTAATTCCTGCACCAGATAGGCATATCGGTGGGTCAACGCCTTGGTTTTGCCCGTTCCCGCCCCTGCGACGACCCGAACATATCCCTCGGTCGCCTCAACTGCCGCTATCTGATCGGGATTCAGCCCGGATAATACCGATTTCATACTCTCACTTCCCTGTTCTGTGGTTTTCCGTTCCATTACAGCCATTCCAAATTCTTTAAAAATCCGACGGTTTTCCACTGCAAAACGGCACTGCCAAACGGCAAACTGCCAAGCGGCAAACTGCCAAACGGCAAACTGCCAAGCGGCAAAAGGAGCCGTCGGACGGTTTTACAGAGCAACCGTTTCCTGCTCTCGTTCGGATATTCTTCATGCGACTATTATATCATGAGAACATATGTTTTGTCAATCCCTTTTTATGAAAAATATCGGTGCGATCGCCGCAAAAACGGCGATCCGTTCCAAAAACCGAGCGATTCCGTCGGCTATGAAATCTCACACTGTAATACAAAAAAATCCCCATAGCGCAGTTCCTTTTCGGGGCTCTGCGCTATGGGGACAGATCACGGATTCACAGTTCCGTTCTCACAATCCATTATCCGAGAACTTCGGTACCCATAACCTGAATCTCGGAAATACCGGCGTAATTGCCGCCGTTGATCGAGGTCTCGACAACAAATCCGGAGAAGGTCAGGGATGTTGTCTCAACGCCGCCGAGATCAATCGTCTGAGCGTCACGGGAATCGGTCAAGGACAGATTCAGAACGGTGCCGTCGGACAGGGTCACGGTGCAATTGGTGAAGTAGGAGTCGCCGCTCGCACGACGGATGTAGAATACCAGTTCATCAACCTTTACCTTCCGGCCGAAGTCGATGGTCAGCGTCGTGCTTTCATCATACTTCGCAGCTTCCCAGGACTGGCTCGGATATTCGCCCTTATCCCGGTTTGCCGTAAAGCCGTCGATCAGATTGCGTCCTGCGAAGTAGGCCTTATTCTCCTTAACGGAAGAAGCGATTACATGAGGATAGGAACCGCTGGCATTGGTCACATCATAGGAGTTGCGGGCAAGGTTGTGAACCTCGGTCAGCTCACTCTCGGGAACGATTCTTGCCGTAATGGTATTGACCGTATAAGCTACTCCCATTCCGGGATCCATGGTATTGGGATAGCAGGTCTTGAGATCGGGCAGCGTCATCTCAAAGGTGGAATTCGGGCAATAGATGATGCTCTCACCCACTCTGGAGGTAAGGGACAGTGCCAGATACTTTTCTCCGTCGGGAAGCTTTACCGATACGGTATCGCCTGCCACATACTTAGCGTCGTAATACAGCGAAACGATTCCTTCGCCGGTCACGGTATCCACGCTTGTGCCGTGCGTATAGGTGATGGTAATCTCACCGGACGGTGTCTTACCTGCCCGGGCAAGGATGGCGTACTCGTTGAGCTTGTCATAGAACTCACGCTTATTGGCCTCTTCCTCGTACTCCCGGATCTCATTGGTTCCCCAGTATTCCTTGACATCATAGGTGCCGTAGCAAGGTACGCCGAGATCAATCCAGCAAGCAATGGCACGGATTTCCTCTTCAGTCAGATCGCCGTGGCCGTCACGGAGCATCTTAACCAGATTGGACTTATATGCGCCGTAAGCATAGGGGCTGAGCATTTCGCATCTGCTCATGGAGGATACCCAGTTGGTATACTTATTGGTGGAGGATGCGACAAACTGTCCGCTTCCCTCACCCTTGGATGCGGTCAGCACCAGATAGGACAGCGGGAACGCCTTCTTCATACGGCGGGCGTAGACATCGGTGCTTTGCAGAGAGATCTCCACATTGCTTGCCGTCTGAACGGTGTACAGGCTCATATCGAACTCGTAACCGCCGGTATGCTGATGCAGGCAGATGGCAATCACATTTTCGCCCTGCTTCAGATAGGATGCGCCGGTGGTCTTGATGTCCTCATAAGCATCGTTCCACTTTTCGGGATTGCTGAAAATCAGCTTTCCGTTCAGGAAGACATAGAAGTCATCGTCGTAGAAGACATTCATATACAGGCTGAAGGACGCACCCAGATCGGAAAGATCGTTTACGGTAAAGGTCTTCCTTGCCCACAGATAATTGTTGTTCTTGGTTGCCCAATCGGTTGTCTGGTTGCCGACACGGTTTCCGAAGGGCGTCTTGCCGGTTGACCAGCCGGAAGCATCGAAATCGGCACCGGTCCAATCGCCGGCCTTTCCGAATCCGAAATCATCGCCGGTGGAAGTCGTATAAGTCCATTCGGAGCCCTTTCCAAAGAGGGTCACATTTCCGCCAGTGGAGGAAGAAGAGCTGCCCAATTTACGGGTCAGCGCCATATCGAAGTACTGACCGCCCGCAGAAGTAGCCGTCACCTTAACGGCGATTTCATTGGTTCCCGCCTTAAATGCCTTGATGGCATTGTCGGACAGGGCGACATTCGTAAACTGAGTCTGTTCTCCGGATCCGGTATATACGACGGTTCCGTTGATCGAAATCTCAACCGTTCCGGTATAAGCAAGACGGAGGCTCAGAGTATAGGAAGTCAGATCGGCATTGGTCGCGAAAAACGACTTTCTCAGATAGATTTCATTGGAGGTCCAGACCGTATTGATGGAACCGGGAGCGGTGCCGATCTTACCGAAGGGACCGTAGTCCAGCGTCCAGTCAGCGCTGACATCCGCCGTCTTCCAGTCTGCCGCAGGTGCGGATGTGGTATAGTACCAGCTGTCACGGGTGGTGAACAGATAGTCTGCCAGGGTTGAATCAAAGCCGTCTCCCAGAGAAGATGCCGAAATTTCCTTATAGGCGGAAGCGGTATCGCTGTGGCAGCTTACGCAGCTCTTATCCAGAATGGGCTGAACAACCGAAAGATAATCAAATCCGATAGGATCGTCGGTATAGGGATCGTAATCCTCATATTCCTCAAAAGCGGACATCCACAGATCGGGCAGGAGTTCGCTGACGCCGTTGTTCATGGCAAGCGTTACCTTTGCTTCGGTCGGAGGCGCCATATTCTTATTTACATGGCATCCGACGCAGGAGAAATACTCGCCCGGCTGGAGGGTGGACCAGCTTCGCATGGTCTGAACCACATAGCCGTTTTCATCCAACAGCTGGAAGTAAACAGGTATGCCGGAAGGACAGGTGAAGAGCGCCGATCCGTCCTCATAGACAGGAACGATACCCAGAACCTTCTTGACATCCCATGCGCCGTTACCGGTCGAAACAGGGGAGAAGGGGTCGGAGGAGCCGGTACCTCTGCCGTTGGTAGCGCCGATTGCAGAGGAACGGAACTCAAGTCCTACAACACGCAGATACTTTACGGTACCTGCCGCAATATTCTGACCTTCATATACATTTCCGACATAATAGTAGCCGAAATCCTGATTGTAATTGACAAGGGATGCACGGTTGAACAGTGCGGTGGTCTTGATCGGTACGATCTGGCTTGCCGGGAAAGTTGTAGATCCCTGAGCGATCACAACCGAATCTCCGGAAGTGTTGATCAATTCGATATTGAAGGCCGTACTGACGCCGCTGTAAGATTCGGCGGTAGATACCAGGAAGGTATCCTCATTGATGGCATACGGATATTTGAAGACTCTTCCTTCCTGATAATATGCCGTATCGTTGTCGTAAGAGTTTTCAAGATTCTTGGTTGCGTTGTCATCCCAGACATAATCAACGGCAGAAGACTCGTTTCTTCCGACATTGGTATTAAGAATGGCCAGCTTACCGCACTGAACCTGGTGATGTCCGCAGGTGACGGTAATATACTTGCCGTCTGCACCGGGAATCTCCCGTGTGTGAATCAGCGAAGTCGGGTTGGACGCATCGTTGCCGTATACCTCGGTCTGATTGGTACCGTCGGCAAACATCTGGAAGAGGGCCTGCACATACATCTGTGTACGGTCGTTATAGTCCCAACGGGTGTAGAGAATACGACCGTCTTCGGTAGTCGTGGGATAGGTGGTATGAACCTGATCGTAGCCCAGACGGACAATATTGCTGCCGTCTGCATCGCACTTGTACAGATTGGATACAGGGGTGATCCAGCAGTCAACCGTCTGAATGTCACGGGAGGAGTTGAAGACGATGCTACCGTCGGCGCAGAAGACGGGTTCGATATCGGCAACGCCGTTTCCGAAGGTGATCTGCGTCTTCTTACCGGTGGTCAGGTCGTAGATGTACAGATGGTAATCGTCGGTTGCCTTCTCCTTCATGGAGAAAACAATCTTGGTTCCGTCCGGAGATACATCGGGATCCCGGACAACGCCGCTGCTGCACCGCACCAGCGTCGTTTCTTCCTTGACAACCTTACCGTCCTCATAAGAAAGGGTAACAAGCGTCATCTTGGAACCCGGATTGAAGGTTGCCTCATTTCCCTCGACGGAAGTGCTTCCGTCGTTCATCTCTTCTGCCAGACCTTCGGTATAGGCATAATGGGATCCGCCAAGCTGCTTATGGTAGACAACGACATAGCTGGTCGCCATGTTCATCATATCGTCCACCATTTCGGATCTCTCGATCGTGGTTGCCGCATAGCTTTCGGACGGGAGCGCAATGCACACCAGCGTCACGATCATAATCAGCGCCACAGAGAGAACCAGAATTTTTCCAAGAAGTCCTTTTCGCTTTGTCTCGTTCATTTTATCCGACCTCCTGATTAGTTGGTGATTTTCAAATCTGTTGCCAGACTGTTGCCGGATGCGTCCTTAATGGATACCACATAGTACGCACCTTCTCCGATATTTTCGGGAACGGAGATTTCCTTATCAAGCGTTACATTGAAGACGGTATTGTAATCGCCCGCCGTAATGCTTCCGCTTGCGGTAGCAATTTCCTTGCCGCCTGCATCATACAGAGTCAGCGTCACCGTTGCGTTCGGAGCGTCCTTGGCCTGCTGGCGGACCGTCAAAGCGGAAATGGTCGTTCCGGGTACCAGCTTGTTATAGGTACTGTTGCTGTTTGCGATTTGCTCCGCGCCGTATGTTTCGCCCTCGGCGCCGATCGACAGGACATACTCTGCCAATGCCGCAGCGTCCTCATCGGAAATGGTCAATCCCTGCTTGCTGACGGAATATTTCACATATTCCACCATATCGGTATGTCCGCCGTAATAGCCCCAGGGTGCCGTTCTCCAGATCTCGACCAGAGACGGAGTGTCCATTTCACGGTATTCCCAGGAAGCGTCGCCTTCCAGATCAATGGAAAGATGCTTCTGCATATCGGTATACAGCGGTGCCGGATGACAGGTTGCACAGTTGTACTGAGCAAACAGTTCCTTACCCTTCTGAGCAGCCTCTGTCAGTGTTCCGTCATCGTTGAGATAAGGCGACTGCTCGGGCTGAAGGGTCTTCAGATAAGCGTCAATCTTATCAATAACACCGGATGTATTGGCATTGAAGCAGATATACTTGAATCCTGCCGCAACCGCAGTCTCGGCATCGGGACGGATGCCGGTAACCATAACGGGAGGTGTTCTGTGTGAATAAATCATACTCTTGGCCTGCTTTGATGTACCAAGACCGTCGTTCAGGTTATCCCAGTTGAAGCCGTCCGCTCTGGCATCCGGGTGACAGGATGCGCAGGACTGCCATTCCTGATAGCAAACGGTGGCATCATACCAGTATATCTCGCCCAGACGGACATCATCTGCCTCGGGCTGAGTTCCGATTGCCAGCGTAGAAGAAACGGTCATATTCTTACCGTCCACGACCTTCACATCACCGGAGAAATACTCTGCAACATAGACATTGCCGTTGGCATATGCAACGGATCTTGCGCCGATTCCGCCCAGTTCGATGCGTTCCTTTACGGCAGCCGCAAAGGGAATACAGTTGACAATCTCGTCGGTACTGCTGACAGCTGAACCGGTCTTTCCGGCACGGGAAGCCAGTGTTGCCAGTTTCGATAGATTGGTGCGGATCAGTTCGCCGGTACCCGAAATTGCGCAGTAAAGGTAGGCATTATCATCGGACAGCGCCAGACCCCAGGGATTTCCGGCACCGTGCTCCAGATCATCCAGAAGGTAGGTGTATTTTACCGTTCCGGAAGCGACATCAATGACAGAAATACCGTTGGTGTTGATCCATCCCCCATCCAGCTGGGTAGTCGGATACTGATAGTGTGCGATGATATGAGACACATAGGCGGTCTTTCCGTCGGAAGTTGCCACGATATCCTTCACACTTCCCGCACCATTGACCAGACTGATGGACTTGGTGACGGTATTGCTTGCCGTGTCGATGACATCCACATTGGCGCTGACAACATCACTGTTGGCAGCATCTTCGGGAAGATGGCAGGCAACAAGCAGATCCGTTCCAGCCAGCGCCATAGACTCGGGCTCTCTGGTAACGGAAATCTCCTTGGTTTCGGTCATGGATCCCAGATCCACCACCGATACGCTGTTGGAGAAGCGGTTTGCCACATATGCGGTATTTCCGACGACCACCACATCATACGGGGTATGCCCGGTGACAACCGAGCCCTGAACGCTCAGATTGGTATCCAGTACCACCAGTTTGCCGCCCAGTGCGCCTTCGGTGACATAAACCCGATCCCCGCTTACGACTGCATTATGTACCGCAAGTTCCGATACATAGCTTGCCGCAACGCTGCCGTCCGCCGTGCTGATCTTATAGACCGCACAGGCTGTTTCATCCGAAACATAGGCATAGGCTCCGTCTTCCGACATCGAGATTCCCGACGGCGAATGGTAATCACCGGCAGGAACGGTTGCGGGCGGGAGATTGTTTGTCGTATCCGTTGTCGATGTGTCCCCCGGCTTATTTTTGTTGCAGGCAAGAAGACCCACCAGCAGTGCCGCCATCGTCAGAGTGATTCCCGCACAGATGCCAAGGCGTCTGAGCAGGATTTTTCTGCCGATTTCCGGCTTGGATGAGGATGATTGTGTTTCTTTTGGCTTCATTCCAAATAACCTCCTAAAATATATCCTGTATTGGTATGAAACTTTTACTTCATTAAGTGGAATAGGTGTGCATGGACGCAGCGGGGATGAACTGAACAAAGAGGAAAGTGATGACGATCCCCACAAATCCCAGAAGTGCAAAGACGGATGCCGTATTTTTTAACTTCGGTTCCTTTCTGAAATGGAGATACAGCATGAAGATCAGCCATGTCGCCAGCGACCAGATCTCCTTGAAATCCCATGCCCAGAAGGCTCCCCAGACCTCGTTTGCCCAGATGGCTCCGAAGAACATTCCCATGGTCATAAAGGGGAACAGGACGCAGACGCAGTCGTATACGCCGCCCTCCAACCGGAGTTTCTCCTGCCGTTTGGAAGTGAATATCGACTGAACACACATGAGAAATTCCACAGCTCCCATGGTGTAGGCGATCATATAGACCAGAATATGGGGTACAAACCATGGCGACTGAAGGGCGGGAGGAAATTCCCAGACATCGGTCGCATCCATGAAGACCAGTCCCAGCATGATCACCGTCGGCATCAGCGTAAAATACCGTGCCATCCACTCTCCCCGACGGACGAAGTGCATATAAATATAGATAGGAAGAAAGCAGATTCCGAGGAAGGTCAGGACCTGATAGATGCTGACAAAAGGAACATATCCGTTATGCAGATAGTTATTGACCACGAGGGTCAGATTGGCTGCAAAGCCCAATCCCCACAGGATCCGGCCGATCAGGCGGATCCTTTTTGCATTCGCTTCATCGGCATTCTTTTTCCGGGTACTGCCGTACATCAGTTCCAGAACGAATGCGCCGCAGTAGAAGAGGGCGGCAATGAGTGCAATAACCTTTAAAATCGGTCCTGTCATGATCTGCCCGCCTTTCCGTCCGATGACTTCACAGAATCCCCGTCGGCATTCGCTTGCCCGATCTCTACCTTACCGGATTTTTTCCGATGCGGAAGAAGACAGGTCATAACGACGCCCGCAAAGATCAGAATCATTCCTGCCAGCACGGCGTACTCACCGGGATCCTGTTTGAACAGGAGAAGCTCCTGCTCGGGGAAGACATAAACCGTCCGCTTGCCGTTCTCCACCACCACATGTCCGTACAGCGGCATGGTGGCACTGACGGTCAGAGCCTCAGGCGTAGTCTCACGGTAGGTACGGGAGTTCAGATTGTAGCAGAGGTAGCTTGTCTCTGCCTCGTCGGGGTAGGTCTCGGAGATTTTCCCGGACAGTTCGGTCCAGCCGTTTGCCTCAAAGGAGCGGTCGATTGTACGGTTTGCAAGCTCGCCTACCGTCTTACCGTCGCTGTAAGACATGAGATAGATCTTCCATCCTTTATTCCGATAGGTGTGATTAACCTCCAGCTCCGCCGTTTTCCGCTCACCGGTGGATGTGTCGGTAATCAGCAAATCGGCATGATAATATTTGTCCGAGCCGCTGTCGTACCTTTCCACCGTGAAATCGGTGATCTGAATACCGAATCCAAGGCTGTTGTAGTTGTTATCACTGTCATAGTAACCGTCATAATAGCTGCCTGTGACCAGATTGAAGTAGCTCTCTTCTCCGCCCAGAGCGCCGGCGAGAAATCCCACCAGCATCACCAGAAGCCCGGCGTGCAAAAGGACAAATCCGATTTTGTATACTCCGAATCCGAAACGGTAGATTGCGAGGCAGATCACCTGAATCACGGCATATGCCGAAAAGAGAATCAGGGGAACCCACTGGCTCCATACCGAATTGCCGTCTCCGGCGAACAGACTGTTATTGCCTGAAAAGGATGCGCATACGGCAACCAGCAGGAAGATTCCCACCAGCACAGACAGCAGAATATACGCAATCCGATTGAATTTCTTGATGTAAACCAACTCCTTTGCAAAAAGCCGGGAGGTTCGCCGTCAACCGTTTCATGTAGCAAAAACGGCTGTGTTTTTTACATAAACCGTACAAAAAAGCGAACATTGGCTGTGAATTTGCATTTTTGAAGTGAAAGAGAGCATCCGAAACAGCCCTTCCATTCTGATCCAATTTATTTTACCACAAATCGGCTCATTTGTAAAGATGCGACTTGCCCAAAAAAAGGTCCTTTTATTTGTGCAAAAACACCAAATACAAAAAAAGACGAATTTACCACTGAGATTTTCAAAAAAACCGGACAGCGGCGTCAGATATTGCGGTACCGAAGCTGGCGGTAGACAGACGGCGTACAGTTCATGAGTTTTTTGAAGACCCGATTGTAGTAGGTCACGGAGGAAAAGCCCACATCCGTGGACACGGCGGTGATATTCTCGTTGGTGGTGCGCAACAGCACCTCGGAATGGCGGACTCGGACATAATTCAGATACTCGGTGAAGGTCGAGCCGGCCACACTGCGAAAGAGTCGGCAGAAATAGGAAGGATTGAGTCCCAGTATGGCACCTGCTTCCTCCAGCGAAAGAGCGGAGGCGTAGTTCCTGTCGATATAGTCCAGCACCGGACGGATCCGCTTGATTCCGGTGCGGTCGATGCTCTGCTCGGGATTGGGCAGAATCTCCTGTCGGATCAGGCGGGCAAGAATGAGATAGACGCAGGATTTGATGACATAGTTATAGGCCTGCTCCCGGTTTCCCGATTCCCGAAAGATTTGATCCATGGCGTCGGCGATGGTGTAATCGGTCAGGCTTCTTGCGGGGACCTGACCCGTGATCTGATAGGCGTACAGAGCGGACAGAAAGGCGTCTTCCCGGTACTCGCCCAGCCGGAACTGGAGCAGGAGATAGCGGGAACCGTCCTCCCTTGACAGCGTATAGTGCGGAACCCTGGAATTGACGATCAGAAGCTCCCCCTCTTTCGCCGGATATTCCCTGCCGTCCACAACGCAGGACACCGCTCCCTTGCGAATCAGGAGCAGTTCGATTTCATCATGGTAGTGCATCTCGCAGATTCTGCCCTTGCTGCATTCGAGCGATTCCTCTACCCGTACCCGGCTTTCGGGAACATTGAGTCCGATGGTTTCGTTGTGCATGATACATACACCTCTCCTCTTTGTGTTTTGGACCGATTCTTCCAAAAGGTAAAAATTATTCAAGTTATGGTAAAGATAGTGGTAGACAATCCGATTTTTAAAAGGTATAATGGAGTTGTGAAAAGTATTATACTATATTTTTTTGAAAAAGTCAACTACTGGAGAAATTATACAAAAAAAGGAGAACGATTATGAGCGAAAAAACCGTTTCAAGCCTTGACGCATTCAAGGAAAACCATCAGGAGCAGGTCATCTCGACCAACAAAAAACTGAAAGTCGGAATCATCGGAACCGGCTGGATCGCAGGGGCTCACATGTCGGAGTACAAGAAGATGCCCGATGTTGAGATCGTTGCGGCTGCCGATCTGATCCCCGGCAAGGCAGAAAAGTTCATGAAGGACTGGGGAAATCCCGACTGCCGTTGCTACCTATCCGGTCATGAGATGCTGGAGGCGGAGCCCGATCTGGATGCCGTTTCCATCTGCACCTACAACCGTCAGCACGCTCCCTGCGCCATTGACGCACTGGAGCATGGCGTGAATGTGCTTCTGGAGAAGCCCTTCACCGTCACCGTTGACGAGGCGGTTGAGGTTATGCGTGCCGAGAGAAAGTCGGGCAAGATCCTGTCCATCGGCTTCCAGCCCCGTTTCAACCCCAACATGCAGATGCTGAAGAAGATCGTCCAGTCGGGCGAGCTGGGCAAGGTTTACTATGTTCAGACCGGCGGCGGCCGCCGCAGAGGCATTCCCACTCCCTTCGGAACCACCTTCATTGAGGAAAAGACCGCGGGCATCGGCGCTATGGCGGACATCGGATGCTATTCTCTGGATATGTGCCTCAATGCTCTGGGTTATCCGAAGCCTCTGACCGTTACCGGCTTCAAGTCCGACTATTTCGGAAAGGATCCCTCCTACTGGACCGCAGAGGGTAAGCCCGCAGAATATGCCGACCTGTTCGGCGTTGACGACTTCGCAGGCGGATTCATCCGTCTGGAGGGCGGAATCTTCCTCGACTTCCGTATTTCCTGGGCCATGAACATGGACACCGCCGGCGATACTCTGATTCTGGGTACCAAGGCAGGTCTGCGCATCCCCTCCACCGAGTGCTGGAACGGCTCCATCGGCGGACCTATGAAGATCTACCGCACTCTGCCCAATTCCACCACAGAAGTCTGCTGGGAGATCCCCATGCTGAACAACACCAAAGAGGGCGAGTTCTATCTCAAGATCCGTTCCTTCCTGGATGCCATCAAGAATGGCGGAAGCTCTCCCGTTCCCTCCTCTCAGATCCTCTACAACCAGGCGATCATCGACGGTATCGTCCGCTCCTCCGAGTGCGGTCACGAGATCGAGGTCGAGATTCCCGAAATTTGAGTTTCGCGGAACAGCGGGTTGCCGCATAATTATGCGGCAACCTGCTGCCATATGCGCCGGGCGGATGCCCGGTTACAAGGCTGATTCAGTTTGCGATCTGCCGGAAACCGGCAGATTGGAGAAAGGTAAGGGTTACAATTATGAAACAATTCAAAGTCGGTATTCAGCTCTATTCCGTACGGGATGAAATGGAGAAGGATTTCTTCGGCACTCTGAAGGCGATCAAGGAAATCGGTTACGATTATGTGGAATTCGCCGGATATTTCGGTCACACCGCCAAAGAGGTCCGCTCCATGTTGGATGAACTGGGACTTACCTGTATTTCGGTTCATCAGGGTCCCGATCTCTTTGTAGAAAAGGGTCAGGAGGCCGTGGACTATCTGACCACCATCGGTGCAAAATACTGCGCCATCCCCTGGTACGGCATCGAAAACTACCGGGACGGCAGATTTGAGTCTACCATTGAGATGTTCAAAAAGGTCAGCGATCTTCTTGCCAATTCGGGCATCCGTCTGACCTATCACAACCACGATTTCGAACTCCAGCTCCTGAACGGAAAGCCCATTCTGGAGCAGATTTATGACGCCATGGGCGACAAAATCGAGGGTGAAGTGGACACCTGCTGGGTACGCTATGCAGGCGTGGATCCCTGCGCATTCCTCAGAAAATACATCGGAAAAATGCACACCCTGCATCTGAAGGATTTCGTCTGCAAGAAGATGGCTCAGGGCCCCGTTTATGCCCTGATTGACGACAGCGGAAAGGCATCCGAGCCGGTTTCCAAGGAGGACAACGGATTCCGTTTCGTTCCCGTGGGACAGGGACTTCAGGACTTCCCCGCTATTCTCGCCGCAGCCGAGGATGTGGGCATCGACTATGTCATCGTCGAGCAGGATCTGTCCTACGAGCAATCCTCGCTTGAAGCGGCAAGACAGTCCAGAGAATATCTCCGCACTCTGGGACTTTGATCGGCGCATCTGCCGAAATCTGACATATCGAAAGGAATTACGCATATGAAACTGGGTGTCATGAATCCCGTACTGGCAGATATGCCCTTTGAGGACGCCCTTCGCTATCTGCACTCCCTGGGTGTTCAGCAGATTGAGATCGGCGCAGGAGGCTATCCCGGAAACGCACACCTCTGCCCCGAGGCACTGTTGGCTTCCCCCGAAGCCGTCAACAATTACAAGGCTCTTCTTGACAAATATGAAATTGAGATCTCCGCTATCTCCTGCCACGGCAATCCCCTGCATCCCAACCGTAAGATCGCAGAAGACTACGACCGTCAGTTCCGGAATGCCATCCTTGCCGCAGAGGCGCTGGGCGTGGAAACCGTGGTCGGTTTTTCCGGTTGCCCCGGCGACTGCGACAACTCCATCTACCCCAACTGGGTGGTCTGCCCCTGGCCCGACGACAATCTGAAGATTCTCGACTGGCAGTGGAACACCAAGGTGATCCCCTACTGGAAGGACATGGCCAAGTTTGCCGAAAGTCATCACATCAGGCACATCGCCTTTGAGATGCACCCCTCCTTCGTGGTCTACAATCCCGAAACCCTGCTTCGGCTCCGTGCCGCAGTCGGCGACATCATCGGCGCCAACTTCGACCCCTCTCATCTGTTCTGGCAGGGCATTGATCCTTCGGCTGCCATCAAGGCGCTGAAGGGTGCCATCTACCACTTCCACGCCAAGGATACCCTGATTGACAAGCGCAACACCGAGGTCAACGGCGTTCTGGACACCAAGTCCTACGGCGACATTGAAAATCGGGCATGGGTCTTCCGCACCGTGGGCTACGGTCACGACAAGCTGGGATGGAACCGCATCATCTCCGCTCTGAAAACGGTAGGATACGACGGCGCCATCTCCATCGAGCATGAGGACGGTCTGATGTCCAACAAGGAAGGACTGGAGAAGGCCATTGCCTTCCTCAAAGATGTGCTGATTACCGAGACAGCCGGAAAGGCTTACTGGTTCTGAGGCATTTCTTTCAAATAAGAACCCAGACAAGGTACTTGAAAATGGAAACACAAAAAATCTACAAGCTGGGTATGATCGGATTCGGCGGTATGGCGGGTCATCACTATACCCAGCTGTCCAAGGGCAACACAAGAGTGAGGATCAAGGGCGTCTACGACATAAATCCCGCCCGAATGAATGCGGCAATCGAAAAGGGACTTCATCCCTATTCATCCCGTGAGGAACTGCTCTCCGATCCCGAGATCGACATCGTGCTGGTTGCCACCACCAACGAAACCCACGCCGAAATCAGCAAGGATGCCCTCCGCCACGGCAAGCATGTGCTGTGTGAGAAGCCCGCTACCATGTTGTCAGAAGAACTTCTGGAGGTCATGGCGGTGGCAAAGGAGTGCGAAAAGGTGTTCACCGTCGATCAGAACCGCAGAGTCAACCGGGACTATGTCCTGATGCGCCGCCAGATCGAGGCAGGACTCATCGGCAAGCCCTATGTCATCGAATCCCGTGTGGAAGGTTCCCGGGGTATGCCCGAGGGCTGGCGATGCAACAAGGCTCAGGGCGGCGGCATGATGCTGGACTGGGGTGTGCATCTCATTGATCAGATTCTCTATATGAGCGATGCAAAGGTGGTCAATGTCTTCTGCAAGATGTACTCGGTCCACTATCCCGAGGTTGACGACAACTTCCGCCTGACCATGACGATGTCGGACGGTCTGACCGCCCACCTTGAGGTATCCACCAACAACTTCATTCTGCATCCCAGATGGTATGTTCTCGGAACCGCAGGAACCCTCCAGATTGACGACTGGTCCTGCACCGGTCGGATCGTGCGTCCCCTGAAGGAGCAGAATCAATGGACGGTGGAAATTCCCGCCGACCGTGCGGGTCCCTCCAAAACCATGGCAAAGCGGGATCCCTCTACGGTAGAAACCGTCGAGCTGTCCGTACCTGCCGATGTGACCGACAATCTGGATCCCACCTACTTCCAGCTTGTGGACGCCATCGAGGGCGCAGAACTGAAGATCAAGCCGGAAGAAGTTCTTCGGGTCATGAAGGTCATGGAAGCGGCATTTGAATCTTCCCGCACCGGGGATGCCATTCACACGGATATATAAAAAAGCCCAATGCGCCGGTTTTCGGCGCATTGGATCAGAAAGGATTGAATTACGATGCCCAAATTCGGCACATCTATTTATTGTCTGACCAGAAAGGTCTCCTCCGGAGAACTGACTCCCGTACAGGCCTTCAACCGTCTGGTTGAAATCGGCGCAGAGGTGGTGGAACTGGTCCCCTTCGGATTTGACATTTCCACCGATCCGAAGGTTCGGAAGGATCTGACGGAAGCCTCCGAGAAGGCAGGCGTTCCCATTGAAAACTATTCGCTGAACGCCAACTTCCTCCTGATTACCCCCGAGGAATATCAGGCGCAGATGGAAAGAGCCAGACGGCATATGGACGCCGCCCACGAGATGGGAATCCGTACCTTCCGTGTGGACTCCGCCTCCTTCCGCAGACCCATTTCGGAAAACACCATCGAGAACTTCGAAAAAGAGGTTCCCGTCATCATCGGTGCATATGAAGAACTGTGCGACTATGCCGCCAAATACGGCATGACCATCCTTATGGAGAACCACGGCTTCCATGCCAACGGTTCCGAGCGGGTCCGCCAGATCATGACCTCGGTCAAGAGGGACAATTTCGGCCATCAGCTGGATGTGGGCAACTACATCTGCGTAGACGACATTCCCGAAATCGCCGTCAAGAAGATGATCGGCTTCGCCAAGACCATCCACATGAAGGACTTCTATGTCCGTCCCGAGAACCGCAATCCCGGTGATGCGGCACAGTTCGACTGCGAGAACAGCTGGTTCCGTTCCTCCAACGGCCGCTATCTGCGGGGTTCCATCCTGGCTCAGGGCGATCTGGACATCTGGGACATCATGTCCACCATCAAAAAGAGCGGATACGACGGCAACATCTTCCTGGAGTACGAGGGCATGGAGGACTGCGACTACGGTACGCTGGTCTCCTTCGCCAACATGAAACGCATCTGGAACGAAGTCTGAACGGAAGAATCCGATAACATCAAAATGCGTGTTGCAGTAGAATCACTGCAACACGCATTTTTCATCTTAATCCATCAGTGCACTGTATGATGCCGTTCCGGTTACAATCGCTTCACCGTCACGGTATACGGTCACGGTGACAGAGTCGAAGCCATGGACGGGAATTCCGGAAATGACGACTCCGTAAAGGACACAGCCTTCCCCCGCCGTATAGGTCACGCCGGCTGCCGTCACCTTCTGATAGAGCTTCATCGTGCTTCCCTGAACATACTCATCGGATACGGTACGCCGATAGATATGGTCGGTCCCTGCGCAGTCGAAGGCAATCTCCACTTCATCACCCGTCTGAATCTGACTGCTCTCGGATACCAGCACCAGTCGCAGATCAAAGGTTTCGCTTGCCGTGCCGGTCCTTGTGGACAGGAATGCCGAATGATCGGCAGTGGAAAGTGTGCCTGTGCTTGCATCCACCGTGCCGAGCGAGAATTTGGGAACGGCAGTATTCACCGTCACCTCAACCGTCAACTCCTCGCCCAATACCGTTGCCCTGAGCGTGGTGGTCCCTGCTTTTTTGCCGACCAGCGTCTGATTATCGGTGATCTGAAGGACGGTGGGATCGTCCACACTCCAATCGACCGCAGAAGAAAGCGTCAAGGTTGACGACGGCCAGCCGTTGGGCATGACGGCGGTCACATCGGCATAGGGTGCGGCGATCTCCTGACCGACCTTCAGGCTGACCGAACTTTCTGATACAGATGCTGTCAGCGAACCGGCCTGAGATGCGGCAATCTCTACCTGGACCGAAGCGGAAGAATCGTTTGCTCCTTCATCCGTCGCGGACGACACGGGATTTCCGAACTCCTGAACCCAGTAGTGAACCCCTTTGTACACCACATGACCGATTCCGATGGCAGTAAAATTGCCGTTCAGCATATTTCTCCGATGGCCCTGTCCGCTGTAATCGTCGTCGGTTTCCTGCCATCCGACAAAGACCGCCTTTGCGGTCGAATATCCGGCGGCAATATTTTCGCCTTTATAACCGTATCCGGAAGGATAGGCGTTGAAACAGGAGGTTCCGTCCGGACGGGTATGGCTGAAGCTGACGGCAATCTCGGCCGCACGCTGCATGGCAACCTTTTCAAGGGCGTAGTCATAGGTCAGCTCCTTCAGATTGCTGTACTGAATCTTTTCGCTGTTGTCCGAGTTCCACACCCATGCGTCATCGCCTGTGCGGAAATCGTTCACCATGTCCAGCATGGTTCTGGCCTCGCTCTGACCGTAGGTCACGGGAAGCTCCACCGTCACTCCGTCGCTTTCCGCCGCCCATGTACAGGGTGCAAGGACAGACAGAACCATGCAGAGGATCAGAAGCAGGGCGGAAGTTCTCCGAAAAAACTTGTTTTTGTTCATATAGTTACTCCTTTCGCTTGATTGAGACTGTGAATGGAATCTCAACAGACAATTCATTTTACCATATATCAATCACAAAGTCAAGGGAAAAATAAGGAAGGACATCCGAGTGGTGCCTATTTGCGCAAAACAGAGTCGGAAGCGGCGGAATCCCCCTGCTTTCGACTCTGTTGATTTCAATTTCACCAAAAAGAAGGACAGGTCGGAACTGCCTTCATAGGAAACCGGTTCAACCGCAATTCGCTTATACCGACTGAGGCATGCCCAGCGCTGCGGCGCCGATGATTCCGGCATCGTTGCCGAGTGCCGCCTTGACAATTCTGGGATGATTCTGACCGTTTCTGGCAAAATCTTCCTTATAGGCACGCTCGCGAAGGGGCACAAACAGAGGATCGCCCTCGTTGCACACGCCGCCGCCGATGCAGATCACTTCGGGCTGGAAGATGTTAATCAGATTGGCAATACCGGTAGCCAGATAGGAGATATAGCTGTCGCAGACCTCTTTGCCCGCCTTATCATAGTGAAGCTTCATGGCGTTGAATGCGGTTCTGCCGCTGATTCTGGCCAGATCATAGTCGCAAAGCTCCCACATAACGGTGTCCTTTGTCTCCTGCATCTTCTCACGGGTCATGTTGATCAGTCCGGTTGCGGATGAGTAGGCTTCCCAGCAACCTCTTCTGCCGCAGGTACAGGGTCTGCCGTCCTTTTCGATAACCATATGTCCAAGCTCTGCTCCGGCATGATTGCTTCCGGAATAGATCTTTCCGTCAATGATGATACCGCCGCCGACGCCGGTGCCGAGCGTCACCATAACGGCATTCTTTGCGCCCTTTGCCGCACCGGCAAGAGCCTCTGCAAGAGCTGCCGCATTGGCATCGTTGTCCAGATAGACCATCTCCATACCGAGATACCCGCCGACCTTCTCGACCATAGGGTAGAAATTCATGGGGATATTGTTGGAGAACTCCACAATACCGGTTTCGCTGTTGCAGGTTCCGGGAGAGGCAATTCCGCACGCCTCCACATCGGAAACCGAAATTCCCATCTCTTTGGCAAGAGACAGGCAGAGATCCGCCATATCCTTTGCAATCTCGTCGGTAGGACGGGTGGCGAGGGTGGGGATACTCGCCTTCTTTAAAATATGATAGGTTTCATCAACAATTCCGGCGGCAATATTGGTTCCGCCCAGATCAATACCGAAATAATACATAATATGTACCAAACCTTTCTTGTTTTCTATTCATCCCGGATAGTTTCCGAAGGATAACCGATTTCAAACAGCTCCCGCATACGCTCCCGATTTCCGATCAGGTAGAGATAGGCAAACAGGGCTTCCAGTGCCGTTGCCTTGCGGTACTCGGCGATGGATGCGCTGGGCGGAGGCGACGGCTTTCCGTGATTTCGGGCCCGCCGGAAAACGCCTTCCTCGGTTTCGTCAAGACAAGGAAGGATACGGTCCGCAGCCTGCGCCTGACAGATGGCGGTCACATAGCTTCGCGCCAGCGCATTGAGTTTGCCGGCTCCGCTATGTCCCTGACGGATCAGATGCTCCCTGACCAGCAGTTCCATAACGCTGTCTCCGAGATACGCCAGATCGGCAGACGGTATCTGCAATACATCCATGGTAAAAGCCCCTTTTCGGAATTGGAACCGTCCCAATCGAAAGAATCCCACTTTCGATGGTCATTCTATTTTACCACAGAACTGTCGCTTTGTCAAGGTTTATTGACAAACTCCGTAAAAAAAGAATGCCGAACAGATGCGGCTTGTACTTTGAAATGCTCCCCCTTTGTCAGACAATGCGGTATCATATAAATAAACCCAAACAAAGTCCAACAAAGGGGGAGCATTGCGATTCAACCGGGAAATTTTTATTTTTTATTCTGTTTCATTTGAAATATCATCGGCATTGTCAGGCAAGCGCCTTTCGATGTTAATAACCTGTATTGAATTAATCATATTATATAGTGACAAAAGTTGTTCTTTATTTGCCGACTGAATTAGTTCTCTATCTATCTTAATTGGAGGATAACAAGTTTGTCCAAGTTCAAATCTAAAAAAATCTGTAGATGGACCTAGTGCTAGTTTGTCCTCCGTAATAGTTGATGGTGATAAATTAAAAGATTTCATAACATCTTCAAATTCATAATCAATTATTCCACATCCTTCAAATGTTTCGTTATAATATTTGTTGTCACTAACAACATTATAATTAAAAAAACAAGTGTAAACTTTATTTTCTAATTCGGTTTGTTCTCCCAGTTGTCCAATACTAAAAGAATTACGTTTTATGAAAAATGGAAATTGATAATCTATCATTTTTATGCCATCAGTTTCAAAAATTGGATCTGAGTAAGTCTCTACTGTAATACTTTCGAATTGAGCAGTTTGTTTGTCGTATGCTTCTAAGTAATCTGGGCCAATAGTCTCTCTAGGAAATCTCTTTTTTTCTATTGCCAATGCCAATTTATCATATACGGCTAGTACATCTTCTGCAGTAATGCCAGATTCTTCAATTTCTTCAATAGGTCTTATTGGAAGTACTTCAAAAGGTTCGTGGCTTGCACCGTCTTCAATTTCATTTGTTGATTCTGTATGATTGCCTTCAGATGGATTATTAACATCGGCTTTATTACATCCAACCATTCCGCACAAAAGGGTTACACCTACCAGACCCGTTGCTACTGCTCTCTTTGCATTGCCTATAATCTTGTTTGCATTGTTTGCCAAGTACTTCTTCATGCCGGTAACCGTTTCTTCTGCTTTTGCCGATGACCGTTCTTTCTTTCCGTTTACATCATTCAAACCTTGATGCTTCATCTTTTTCACTCCCTTATTTTTATATGGTTTCATTTTGAATTCGGATTTTATGCAATACGGGTTCGCAAACAGTTCATTTCGCTTTCCGCCACGAGACGCATTTTTTGCGTCTGCCGGACATGACCAATCTGTTTTCCCCAAATACAAGAATTCGGAATGACATAAAGGCTTGCCATTCCGAATTCTTATACAAATACTAAACCGATCAGCTTTCCGCAGAAGGCGCATCCGTTGTCACGACAGGTTCATTCGTCGTTACTTCTCCGGCACCCGAAGTCGATGCGACAGTTGTGGTCTGAACATTGTCGAAGACATCATCGGGATCGCCGTACTCGACCTTGCCTCCACCGGGCTGAATGATGTAAAGCGCAATCACGACAGCGGCAAAGATAATGGAGACGATAACGGTCAGTTTGTTCAGTTTCTTGTCGATGGTCTTACCCTTATACTTTCCGAAAAAGGTTTCTGCTCCGCCGCCGGATACAACGCCGGACATGCGGGAATTCTTTGCGCTCTGCATCAGAACTGCAACAATCAAAAACAATGAGACAAGGATCAGCAGAACACCGACGATGGTAATGATTAAGTTTTCCATGGATACTTTTCCCCCTGAATAATAAATACAGCTTTGCGGACGACAAACCGATAAGGCAACTCTTCGGCAGGACATCAGACACAAAGTCCGCTCTCTGCATGAAAGCAAACCATTCTTACTTCCCGAAATAAAAAAGCGGCAGCTTGCCGCTGGTGGGCCATCAGGGACTCGAACCCCGGACCAACCGGTTATGAGCCGGTAGCTCTGACCAACTGAGCTAATGGCCCCCGTAAAAGCATGATAGCCCGCAAGCATTGCTAGTATAACACAAAATCCAGAGAATGTCAAGACCAAAATCAAATTTTTTTATTCAAAACTTGACAAATTCATAAAAAAGGATTATGATAGAGAAAAGCACCGTTTTGACCCAATCCATTCAAACGAAAGAGAGGAAACCGTATATGAACGATCTTTACTCCGTTGAGCTGACCGAGATTATCAAGGAGTTCAGGCTTCAGATTCTGTATCTGCCCTCCGAGCGCAAGGTCATGATCAACAGCATGGAGGTCAACCGACCCGGACTCTGTCTGTCCGGATTCTTTGATCTGTTCGAACCCCGTCGCATTGAAATCATCGGCAATGTGGAACACCGCTATCTCGGCAGTCTGTCCCCCGATCAGCAATCCGCCCACATCCGGGATTTTCTTGCCCATCATCCCGCCGCCATCGTCATTACCCGAGGGCTGGATCTTCCCTGCCTGACACCCGAGCTGGCGAAAGAATACGATGTGCCGGTTCTGCGCACCACTCGCTCCACCTCCGAATTCATGGCTGCCCTGATCGCCTACCTGAGCGTTTCTCTGGCGCCCAGAATCACCCGCCACGGCGTTTTCGTTGAGATCTACGGCGAGGGCGTCCTGATTATGGGTGACAGCGGCATCGGTAAAAGTGAAACGGCAATCGAGCTTGTCAAGAGAGGTCACCGTCTGATCGCCGACGATGCGGTGGAAATCAAAAAGGTCTCCGCTATTTCGCTGGTCGGCAGTGCGCCCGAAATCATCCGTCACTACATCGAACTGAGAGGCATCGGAATCGTGGATGTCCGCAGAATCTTCGGTATGGGCGCGGTCAAAATTTCCGAAAAAATAGATCTTGTGGTTGCGCTGGAGCCGTGGAACAGCGAAAAGAACTACGACCGCTTCGGTCTGGAAACCGAATACGAGGATCTGATGGGAATCAAGGTCCCCAAACTGACCATCCCCGTAAAACCCGGTCGGAACCTGGCGATCATCCTGGAAATTGCGGCAATGAATCACCGTCAGAAAAAGATGGGCTACAATACGGCAGAGGAATTCAACAAACGCCTGATGGAAACCTACGGCGGCGGAGAAAGTGATTGATCCGACCGCTGAAAGCGAAATGCAGACCGGGGAGGCTGTCCCTTCCGGTCTGCATTTTTCTTATGCCATTATTGCACATTTCCGACCGCTGAGGGATCCTGAACCCCGTCGTCGCCCTGGAGAAGTTTCCGGATCTCGTCCGGCCTGTCCACAGTACAGGTGGCACCGTTGGCAACCAAAAATCCCACCGACCGGAATCCCCATGTCACCGAAATACAGTCCATTTCGGCATTTTTTGCCGTCTGAATATCCACATCGCTGTCGCCCACATAAACCGCCTGCTCGGGCGTGCTGTCCAACCGTCTGAGCGCCTCCAGCACACTGTCGGGGGCAGGCTTCTTCCGGACTTTCTCCGACTCTCCGATGGCAACCGGAACGGTATCCGAAAAATAGCGTTCTCTGAGGGTCTGCACGGCAAAATCGGCCTTATTGGAAACAATTGCCAGCTTATAGCCCCCGTCTTTCAGGTTTTTCAACAGTTCGGGAATCCCGTCGTACGCCTTGGTCTGATCGTTGCAGTGAACGGCGTAATAGCTTTTGAAGGTTTCCAGGGTCGCATCAAACTTGGGATCCTTCGACCCGCCCGGAACGGCAAGCTCAATAAGTCTGCGGATGCCGTTGCCCACATAACTGCGAACCTGATCCTCTGTTTTTTCGGGGTATCCGCTCTCCCGAAGGGCAAAGTTGGTGGCGTCGGTCAGATCTCGCAGGGTATTCAGCAGCGTTCCGTCCAGATCGAAGATCACCGTATTCTTGTTTTTCATGCGTTTTTCCTTTCTGGCAGGCAGGACTTTATCCTTGATGAGGATTCCGAGCAGTCCGATGACTGCCGTCAAAGTCAATACAATAATTACCTTCACGAGATTGCCGTCAGCCAGCGAGGAACCCAGGTAGACCATCAGGAAGATGGACGGAATCCGTGCCAGCGATGCCATGATAACGATATTCCTGTTTTTGGCTCCGGTAAAGGGAGCAAAAAAGGTGACCAAATCCTTTGGAGTTCCGGGAATCAGGAAGAGCAGAAACAGGATGGTGTCCCGTTTTGGCGCACTGTGCAGGAAGGTCAGCTTCTCAAATCCCTTGGAATTGATGAATCGGTTGACGAATTTCATACCGAAGCGTTCCACGCACCAGACGATCAGTGCCGTTCCTGCGGCGGTGGACAAAAAGGTCAAAACCGTCCCGCCGAAAGAGCCGAACATGAATCCCATCATAACGGCAACCGGCGCACCGGGGATGATCGCCAGAATCATCTGAAAAATCTGGAGCAGGAACATGATCAGATAGCGAAAGAATCCCAACCGCCGCAGGGCGGCATCGGCAGATGCCAGCGCCGCATCCAGTTCGTCCCCTTTGAGCGTATTCAGCCGATACATATAGGGCAGCAGAGCCACGCAAATGCCCACCACCGCAACAATGGCAAGGACAATGCCGATGATCTTCAATACCCGTTTTACCTTTTCTTTTTTCTCATCCATTGCTCAAATACACCCGTTTTCTTGTTTCCCGGATTTTTATACCGTCAGAAAGACCGCCTTATCTGCCGAAACCAGTTTTTCCTCGCTCTTGTCCGGATGAATCCGGATCAGATAGCTTCCGTTGGAGTAGATCATCTCATCTCCGTCCATCCGATAGGCAAGCACGCCCTTTCGGACAAGGGTATCCCTTCCGTCGGGAGACAGGCAGTGAAGCTCATAGGAACGGGGAATGATGCCCGGATAGGCTTCCCCACTTTTCTGATTGGCTTCCCGTTCCTTCTCTGCCGCAATGAGATTCCCATCCAGGAAAATCTTCTCGGCGTCCTTCTGCTTTGCCTTGGACGATCCGCCCGAGGTGGTGAGATTTTTACCAGAATATTTGATGGTAAAGAGATTAAAAAAGCCGATGATCGCACGAATCAGCCGAAAGGGAGCCAACAGCAGGTCAACAAGACATCCACCCTTTTTCTCTTCCTTATCGGGTTCAAAAGGCTTTTTTATGTAGTAGATGTTGCCTGCACCGTCGCACTGCGGGTGAACGAAACTGTATTTCGGATCCGACAGCAGCTCCCGTATTTCCCCGGTGCGAATGTTCATCTCACACAGGGAAAACGCCGACTGTTCCCGATAGACATTCCCATCGTTCATCATCATACTTGCCATCATGTCTGCAAAGCCGGAAGGTTGCCTGCGTCGGGGATCGTTTTCATCTTCCGTCCGGGTTTGAAGGAGTCCCGCAGAGGAAAAACAGACGGTATCCGCCTTGGTTTTGGACCAGACGGGGTACATCTCCAGGCTGTCACCCTCGGTGATGACAGTAGCAGACCGTTCATCCCCCCGAAGAAGGGCAAGGTGCGCTTCCCCGGCAAAGGTTGCCGTGATAATCATGTCCCCATTGGGTGCCACATCAAAATCGGAGTAACGGTATTCGCCGTCTGACAGAACGATGCCTTCGTCGGTGTCTCCAAAGGAACGCTTACTGTAAATTCCGGAGGTATCTCCAACTTTGAGAGAATACAGAAATTTTCCGTCCCGGAAGCCCAGACAGTTCACCGATGCACGAAGGTTGGCAAGCTGACTTTCCACGCTCTCGCTCCGTTCTTCCCCCATAAAGGATGCTCCGCTTCCGTTCTGCTTCCACTCTTTTCGTTTTGCCTGTTCCTTGACACGGCGAATGACTTTTTCCAAAACGCCACTGGGGATTTCCCGTTCTCTGCCTCCTTCCAGGCAGAACATTTTTCCCCCTGCTATATAGAACAACAGCTTTTCCATTGTTTCTCCTTCATTTTAGACGATAATTGTGAATACAGAGTCACGAAATCCGAAAGATTTCCGAAATTTTTATGTTTTTCTCTTTACGGAAGCCGATGTCCTGCCGCCAGATAAATCTGATACCATTCTTCCCGACTGAGGGTAATCTCCGATGCCGAGCAGATGTCCCGAAGGTGAGCGGGATTCATAGTTCCGGCAATGACCTGCATTCCGGCGGGATGGCGCAGGATCCAGGCAGTGGCGATGGCAGTGGGAGAGACGCCGTATTTTTCGGCAAGCTCGTCCAGCTTATCATTGAGTTTGGGGAATTTCTCCCGATTTCCTACGAAAACGCCTTCAAAGAAGCCGAACTGAAAGGGCGACCAGGTCTGGACGGTCACATTCTTCAGGCGGCAATATTCCAGAAGCCCGCCGTCGTGCATGACCGATTCGGGATTCTTCATGTTCACATTCATGCCCGAAGTCACCATGCCGCATTCGGTGACCGAATACTGAAGCTGATTGGCAATCAGCGGCTGTCTGACTGCGCTCTTCAGCAGTTCCATCTGATAGGGATTGTGGTTGGACACGCCGAAATAGCGCACCTTTCCCGAGTTTTGCAGGAGATTGAAGGCCTCTGCCACCTCCGCCGGCTCCATCAGGGTATCGGGGCGGTGCAGGAGCAGAACATCCACATGATCGGTCTTCAGCCGTTTCAGGGAGCCGTCCACTGCCTCAAGAATATGCTCCTTGGAAAAGTCGTATCTGTCGGGTCGGATGCCGCATTTGGTCTGAACGGTAATCTTGTCCCGAAGATCGGGATGGTTTTTCAGATAGTCACCGAACAGCTCCTCCGATCTGCCGCCTCCGTAGATGTCGGCGTGATCAAAATAATTGATGCCGCTTTCCAGAGCGCAGGACATGATTCGCTCAACGCCATCGGCGTCCAGTCCCGCCATCCGCATACAACCCAGCGAAATCGCCGATGCGGGAATCACCCCACCCATTTGAATCTGTTTCATGATAGATCCCTCTTTCCTTATATGTTAATCAAGAATCGAATACAGTATACCACATTCGCGGGTATTTGTCCAGTCGTTTGAAAAAATTTACAAAAGTCTTTACCTGTTTTTCGGACCACCCGGGAAAAATTCGCAGGAAACCCTTGCATTTTTTCACCATATATGCTAAAATAAGGATATCGGAAAAGGATGTGATGCACATGACCGAACTTAAACATAAAAAAATCTGTCTGCCCGACGGTGCCGGGGCATTTCCCAATCTGATGTCCACCGTTCTGATTCAGGACGGTATCGTCTATCTGTTTTCGGATACCATTTTACAGGAGTGCGCAGAAAAAATCGACGCCCTGCCCGCACGGCAGGCAAAGGAATTTGCTCTTCTGCTGTTCGGATCGGCGAAAACCGCCCGCATGAACAAGAAGGGCAAGGTCAGTCTCAAAGAGCATCCTGGAATTGTCACCCTGCTGGAAAAGGGATTTTCAATTTGCAGACTGAGAGAGGGACTGTACGCTCTGGTTCCGTCCGGCACCTCCCTCGTACCGGGAAAGCTGTTCGCCGAGGATGTGGCGAAATTCGGTGCAGAATCTCATGACCCCCGACCGGAACCGTAAGGCAGGAGAAGGCTATGCAAAACTTTTTTCCCGAGATTGAAAACGACAGAAGGACGATCACAGACGAGACGATGGAGCAGGTCTACTGCTGGCTCTCCGATAACATCGACCGTTACTCTGCCCGCGGCAGTAAGCAAGGGATCCGTCTGCTCCAACGCATCCGAACGGAAACGGTGAACGCCACCGACTATGATGATTTTCTGGCGCTTTTCTCCAACGACCCGTACGGCAACACGCTGACCGAGGCGGAAACCCGTGGCGGAAATTCCATCACAGCGTCCAATCTCGACTGCTATTTTGTCCGTTACAACGGCACTCCTTTGCCCATCGGCTTCATTTGCAGTCATTTTAAAGAGGATTTTCAAACACCGGAGGACATCCGCCGTTTCCGGGAAGAGATTTTGGATTCGGCGGAGCTTGAAAAAAAGCCCTTCAAGTGGCTGGCTTTGGATCGGTGGCATCAGAATCTCAATCAAAAGCGGAAAGACATTCAGAATCTCAAGGAAAGCGATCCCTATGCCTTCCGATCGTCAGCCGCTCCTCTGCTTCCCCTTCTCTGCCGACTGATTCCCACCGGAATACTGATTCTCCTGTTCATCCTGTTCTGCCATCAGACCCGGCTGTTTCCCGTCCTCGGACAATGGATTTTTCAAAACCGTTTCCACGCCTCGGAAACCATCCTGCTTTCAAGCGGCATATCCGCATTCGGCGTAACGCTTCCCGCTTTCTTTACCTTTCTTGAGTATTTGTCGGTCTTTCCCCTGCATCTGACCTTCAACACCCTTCTCTTTCTCATTCTTCTGTACCGCATATACCGATTGATTCACGGGCTGACCTTCCTTTCCGGATGGATCACTCTCCGTCACCGCTTCTCAAAGCTGAAACGGACGGTAAAACAGCTGAACGCCGGCATTCTGAAGGATTATGTGAACCGTGTCGGCATGACCGAAGACGGTCTTCTGACCCTTTCGGCTCCCGTCTCCATGCGCTCGCTTTTGGCAGAAGCCTCCGCCGACCCGAATCCGGAGGAGTACCGGAACCGTGCCGATCAACTCCACCGCCGCTCCTGTTATCTGAAAACCTTCCGTCGGGACGACAACGGAGATAAACAGACAGACGCCGATGGAAAGCTAACCGTTTCCCGTCCCAAAACAGGTCTGATCTTGGCATGTATTCTGATCGTCATCTTCTGTCTTCTGAATCTGGCCTTCATCTACGAACCGATTCTTGATTTCTTTGCATAAATATCAAAGTGGCTGCCTCACTTACAGTGCGGCAGCCACAAGTTTTGGCTGATCCGGATCCGTTTGATCCGGATTTTATTCATTTTCGGATTTTTTTGCGCTCATTTCGCAGTACAGACAGCGATAGGTCTTCTTTTTTCGGTCGGTGAGCTTGAAAATCTGAGGCAGTTCCTGTTCCACCGAAGTGATACAGCGGGGATTGTGACATTGAATCACACCCTCGATGGTTTCGGGCAACTGCAAATGGATGCGCTTGACCACATTGCCCCTCTCAATAACACTGACCGTGATGCCGGGATCAATATAGCCCAGAACATCAAAGTTGATGTCGATGATGGAATAGATTTTCAGAATATCCTTTCTTCCCATCTTGACGCTGGTGGCGTTGTTGATCATGGCGACGGTACAGTTGAGCTTGCCGAGTCCGAGAACATCATATACCCGCATTCCGTTGCCTGCCGTAATATGATCCAGAACGATTCCGTTCTGCATAGGATTCACGATCATAGTATACCTCCGTAACTTTTTCCTTCATGAGCTTAATCGACGCTGATGCCCAGCAGCTTCAGAATCAGTGCCATGCGAATGTACTTGCCGTTGAGCGCCTGCCGGAAATAGCAGGCTCTGGGGTCGTCGTCCACCGCAACCGAAATCTCGTTGACACGGGGGAGCGGGTGCATGACAATCAGATCGGATTTTGCGCTCTTCAGCTTCTGAGGAGTCAGAATGTAGCTGTCCTTCAGACGAACATAGTCGGCCTCATTGAAGAAGCGTTCCTTCTGGACTCTCGTCATGTAGAGGATGTCCAGATCGGGCATGGCATCTTCCAGTTTGGCTGTCTCCACATAGGTAATGTTCTTCTTTTTCAGCACATCCTCTACCAGATATTCGGGGATTTTCAACTCAGGGGGCGAGATCAGCACGAATTTCACGCCGGGATAGCGGGACATGGCGCAAAGCAGGGAGTGAACCGTCCGTCCGAACTTCAGGTCTCCGCAAAGGCCCAGCGTCAGATTGTCAAAATGACCCTTTTCACGGGCGATGGTCAGAAGATCGGTCAGGGTCTGGGTGGGATGATTGTGTCCGCCGTCTCCCGCATTGATGATCGGTACCGTGGATTTCATCAAGGCAACCCTCGGTGCGCCCTCCTTTGGATGACGCATGGCGATGATGTCTGCATAGCATCCTACGATCCGTATGGTATCGGCGACGCTCTCACCCTTTGCCGCCGAGGAGGACGCCGCCTCGGAAAATCCCAGCACCTGTCCGCCCAGTTCATACATCGCCGCCTCAAAGGACAGGCGGGTACGGGTGGACGGCTCAAAAAACAGGGTCGCCAGCTTCTTTCGGTCGCAAACATGGGCATATTTGTCGGGATTTGCGATAATATCCCGAGCAATCTCCACCAGTTCGTCGATTTCTTCTGTGGAAAGGTCCATTATATCAATCAGGCTTCTCATGATCGTTTATCCTTTCTGATCTCCGGGTAATCGGGTTTGCAAGTAGGGCTTACTGTCCGTTTTTGATCCAGCTTTCGTCGGAGGGATTGTTGCGGAAAGCAATCAGTCTTTCCTTATCCTCCGGCTGGATATAACCCTGCTCTGCGGCAACCTGAACGGTCACATCAAAGTTGGTCAGCGATACATTCATCACACCTGCCTCGGCAAGACGGGTGATTCCCTTCTGCATCCCGTAGGTGTAGATGGATGCGATTCCCAGAACCTCGGCGCCCGCTTCACGGAGAACATCGACCACCTCCAGTACACTGCCGCCGGTGGAGATCAGATCCTCCACAACGACCACCTTCTGTCCTGCTTCCAGTCTGCCCTCAATCTGATTCTGTCTGCCGTGATCCTTATGACCGCTACGGACATAACCCATGGGCAGTCCCATCATGTGGGCAACGATGGCGGCATGGGCGATTCCCGCCGTGGAGGTTCCCATCAGGACCTGTACATCGGGGTATTCCCTCTGAATGATCTCCATGAGCCCGGTCTCCACATCGGTACGGACGGCGGGAGCGGTCAGGGTCAGGCGGTTGTCGCAGTATATGGGCGACTTGATGCCGCTTGCCCAGGTAAAGGGCTCGTCAGGGCGGAGAAATACCGCCCGAATGGACAAAAGATCCTTTGCAATCTGTTCAGCACTTATCATTTTTTCTCTCCTTATCTTTCCATGTCATGGATTCTTTTTGAATATTTTTTTAAAAAGTCCCTTCTTTTCGGGTTCCTTTTCGGCATCTTCATCGGATTCCCGGGGTTCGGATGATGAGGAATCCGGAATTTCTTCTGTCTCTGCCGCAACTTCCGGCTCCTCTTTTGTCAGGGTCTGCTCTGTCTCCTGATTCCCCGCAGGTTCCTCGCCGGGAGCGGTGATGGACAGGACCGTCGGCACACCGGGTACATCGGCGGCACGGATATCCACTGCATAGCGGAACAGGAAGTGGAGCTGATTGTTTTCATCCAGCCAGCCGAATTCCACCAGATACTCTTTGTCGCCGTTCTCGGTGAAGATGCAGACCTCGGCGTTCTCCTCCACGGTGAACTCCATAATCCGTGCGCTTCGGGTGGCGGGCATATTGCCAAAGGGCGATGCGGTATAGGTAATCACACCGCCGTCCTCCACATCCTCGATTCCCGACAGGGGGAAGAGGGTCAGATCCTCGATGGAACTGCACAGGGTCAGGCGGATCTTCCCCTCGGGGAAGCATCGGGTGTTCAGATGCAGGGTTGACGCACCGGGAAGGCGCTTGGCAATATACAAGGGAACGCAGGGCATTCCGTTGGACAGCTTGGGATAGCTGTTCTGATTCATCCGATTAACAAAGGGGTTGCGGGTGGAATACTTATGCAGAGCCAGCACCGTTCCCAGGGAGGAAAGCTGTTCGTCGTTGCCGCAGACCAGTTTGAAGAAGAGTTTATGACATTCCTGTGCATTGGCCTCGCCGCTGAAGCCGATGAACTTGGTCAGCATCTCGCTGTATTCCTCGTCGGTATAGGTGACAGAGGATCTCTGATCGGCGAAATTCTGGAAGAGGAAGCTTCTTGCCTCTTCACTGCCCGCATCTCTGGCACGAAGCAGGTACCGTTTTCCCGCCTCGGTGTCCTTCTCGCATCCCTGACCGGTCACCAGCATGACGCCGGCGTTGCACATGGCTTCCCGAATGCCCCGATCCGCCGCCTTCCGATACCAGCTCAGCGCACTTTTCAGATCGGGACGGCGGATGATCTGTCCGGTCTGCTCGTTCTTTTCCTCGGTTGCACGGAATCCTCTGTGCATATACAGATTGCCCAGATAGAATGCCGCCGGGACAAACCCCTGATTATACAAAGAGGTATAGCCCTTGAAAGCAGTCTCCAGATCTCCGCTCCGCTCGGCTTCGATCGCCTTGGTCACACGGTTTTTGATCTCGGCTTCCTTTGCCCGATTGGCGGCTGCATTGGCATTTGCCGCCGCTCTCAGTTTTGCTTCCAATTCAGGATTCATTGCCATATCAATCCACAAACTCCTTTACGCACCTTCTGTATGCGGCAACGGGATCTGCCGCCGCCGTAATCGGTCTGCCCACCACGATATAGTCGGAGCCGATTTCCTTTGCCCTTTCAGGGGTCGTTACTCTCTTCTGATCGCCCACATCCCCGTCTGCAAAACGGACGCCGGGGGTGACGGTCAGGAAGTTCTTTCCGCAGTTCTCATGAACCTTGCCTGCCTCCAGAGGGGAGCAGACCACGCCGTCCAGACCGGCAGACGCCGCATTCTTTGCATAGTGGAGAACCACCTCGTCGATGGGTCGGTCAATCAGCAGCTGGCTTGTCATGGCCTCCTGATCGGTAGAGGTCAGCTGTGTGACGGCAATCAGCAGAGGACGGCTTCCGTCGGGACGGGTCAGTCCCTCCAGCGCTCCCTTCATCATTGCGACAGTTCCGGCAGCGTGGAGATTGGTCATATCCACATCCAGTCCGGACAAAACTGCCATGGACTTCTTCACGGTATTGGGAATGTCATGGAGTTTGAGGTCCAGAAAGATTTTGTGTCCCCTTGCCTTGATCTCACGAACGATGGAGGGTCCCTCTGCATAGAACAGCTCCATTCCGATCTTCACAAAGGGCTTTTCCTCGGTGAAGAGATCCAAAAAATTCAATACCGCTTCCCTGCTTGCAAAATCGCAGGCAATAATCACATCTTTTCCCATGATTTTCATCCTTTCTTACTTTGAATCAGTGTGCCAGACCGATGATGTCGGACAGGCTTTCGATCCGATATTTTTCCATCACCGACGGCAATTTTTCCACAATCTCCTTGCAGACGAAGGGGTTGACCAGATTGGCGGCGCCGATTTCCACTGCCGTAGCGCCCGCCAGCATCATTTCGATCACATCCTCGGCAGAAGACACGCCGCCCATGCCGATGATCGGAATCTTTACCGCCTCATAAACCTGATAGACCATCCGAAGGGCCACCGGCAGGATGGCGGGACCGGAAAATCCGCCCATTTTGTTGGCGATCACCGGCTTTTTGGTTTTCAGATCAATCCGCATTCCCAGCATGGTGTTGATCATGGAAATGCCGTCGGCTCCCGCATCTTCGCAGGCCTTGGCAATTTCCACAATGTTGGTCACATTGGGGGTCAGCTTGATATAGACCGGCTTGGTAGTCACGGCCTTGACTGCCCTTGTCACTGCCGCCGCATTCTCGGCAGAGGTTCCGAAGGCAATTCCGCCGCCGTGAACATTGGGACAGGACACATTGACCTCGATCAGCCCCACCTGTTCCTCTTTGTCTATGCGCTCACAGGTATAGGCGTATTCGTCCAGCGAAAATCCGCTGATGTTGGCAATCACCGGCTTACGGAAGCAGGCTTTCAGTTTAGGCAGTTCCTCAGAAATTACCTTGTCCACCCCGGGATTCTGGAGCCCCACGGCGTTAATCATGCCCGAAGGACACTCGGCGATCCGAGGCGTGGGATTGCCGAAGCGGGGATCCTTGGTGGTTCCCTTGAAGGAGAAGGTCCCCAGACAGTTGATGTCGTACAGTTCGGCGAACTCGTAACCGAATCCGAAGGTTCCGCTGGCAGGAATCACCGGATTGTCCAGAATCAGCCCCGACAGATTCACTTTGGTGTCTACCATATGATTTCCTCCTTTACCAGAACCGGTCCGTCCTTGCAGATTCGCTTATAGCCGTTTTGGGTCTTGCAGGAACAGCCCATGCAGGCGCCGAATCCGCATCCCATGCGCTCCTCAAAGGAGAACTGACCGCTTGTTGCCGTCCTGTCGTAGACCGCCTTCAGCATGGGCAGGGGTCCGCAGGTGTAGAAATAGCTGTATTCCCCCACCTTCGGCAGGACATCGGTGACAAATCCACGGGTCCCCACCGATCCGTCTGCCGTCGCCACATGGGTCTCGCACAGTGCTTCGAATTTTTCCCGATAGAAAATTTCCTCTTCCTTATTGAATCCCAGAATGGCTACGGGATGCCTGCCCTGTGAAACCAGTTTCTTCACCAGCTTGTACAGGGGAGGAACTCCCACGCCGCCGCCGATGACCAGCGGACGGTCGCCTGCCGGGGCGGTATCGTACCCGTTGCCCAGTCCGGTCAGAAGGTCAAGGACTCCTCCAGGAGTCATGCCCGACATCTGCTCGGTTCCGCTGCCCACCACCTTGTAGACGAGGGTCAGACGCCCGTCCTCACTGTCGCAGACCGAGATGGGTCGGCGCAGGAAATGCCCGTCCAGTGCAACGTTGACGAACTGTCCGGGGGCGGTGATTGCAGAGGTATCGCCGGTCAGCACCATTTCGTAGACATCGGCGGCAATTTTACGGTTGCTTTCCAGGGTAAAAAGGCTTTGTTTGGTCATATTTCAGCCTCCAATCGTGATTATCGGACTTTGATAGGCGACTTTTCCGTCGCAGACGGTCAGAAGACAGTTTCCGTAGACCTCTCTTCCGGCAAAGGGGGTCGCCCTGCCCTTGGACAGGAAGGTATCCGGATCCACCGGATGAGCGTCGGACAGATCCCACAGGGTGAAATCGGTCAACTGACCCGGCGTCAGCGATTTTCCGATTCCGAAACGCTTTGCGGCGTTGCCATGAAGCAGATCGGTGAGTTTTTCAAGGGTCAGGATGCCCTTTTTCACAAATTCGGTGTACATGACGGAAAAAGCCGTCTCGATGCCCACCACGCCCATAGCGGATTTTTCCAGCCCTTTGGACTTTTCCTCTGCCGAATGGGGGGCGTGATCGGTGGCGATCATGTCCACCGTCCCGTCCAGAATCCCCTCAATCAGCGCATCCCGATCGGACGCCGACCGAAGTGGGGGATTCATCTTGAATCTGCCGTCCTCCTGAAGATCGTCCTCACAGAGAACCAGATAATGGGGTCCGGTTTCGCAGGTCACATCCACCCCCGACCGTTTTGCCTGTCGGATCAGCTCCACACTCTCCTTGGCAGAGATATGGCAGACATGGTATGCGCATCCCGTCTTCGCCGCAAGGTTCAGATCCCGCTCAATCTGCCGCCATTCGGACTCGGAGCAGATGCCCCTGTGTCCGTGTTCTTTGGCATATCTGCCGTCGTGGATGTAGCCTCCGTGAAGCAGGTCGTTGACCTCGCAGTGGGCGACGATCATTTTGCCAAGGGATTTGGCGACCGTCATCGCACGGTACATCATATCGTCCTGCTGGACCCCTCTGCCGTCATCCGAGAAGGCAACCACATGGGGGGCAAGTCCCACAAGATCGGACAGACACTCTCCCCGCTCGCCCACCGTAATGGCACCGTAGGGATGGACCCGGATGACGGCGTCCCGTTGAATCAGGTCGGTCTGAAGGCGAAGGTTGTCCACGCTGTCGGGAACGGGATTCAGATTTGGCATGGAGCAGATGTCGGTGTACCCTCCGTGAGCGGCGGCGGCGGTGCCGGATGCGACGGTTTCCTTATAAGAAAAGCCCGGCTCACGAAGATGCACATGAACATCCACGAAACCGGGGAATAAAACCGTAGAACAGGATTCACTGGAGACGGCATCACAGTGAGACTTCGAAAGAATAAAATGGCCCATACCGTCGGCAGTCAGATCACAAAAAACAAAAGTCCCGTCAAGATAGGCAGGGATATTCTGTCGCAAGGTGTGTATCATAATCGGTTCCTCTCTGATTGGCTCTTATCTTTGGTATTATAGCATATCCTTTTCGGTTTGTCAAGGAATTTGCGTAATTTTTCGCAGTGGGAGCGAAAAAATCCAACCACGGGCAATCATCCGAAAAAAAGAAGAAAAACCTGTACATTTTTTGTAAAAATCCATTGACATTGCACGAATTCCATGGTACAATTTACTTGCTGCATAACTGTATTTTTTATAAAAAGGAGCAGACTGTCTCTTAGGATAAGCATGCTCTTGTTTTTGTATGCTCATTTTTATAATGTTATTGCCTTGTGAGAAGTTGTGTGGCGGGAATCGGAGCTATGTTTTTTCAGTGCGTAGCCCCGATGGGCAACAAGCTTTTGGTTTTTCACTGAAAAATAAATCAATATGAAGGAGACAAAAGAAGACCATGAGAAACCCATCCAAACGCATTCTGGCGATGGTTCTGGCATCATCCATAATTCTGTCCGGATTGCAACTGACCTATGCCGTCGGCGCCGTCGATGATGCCGGGCAAACTCAACCCGAAGATCCATTACCCAGCGAAGGGCTGGAATTCCGCTCCAACGATGACGGCACCTGCACCGTCATCGGAATGGGCGGCTGCAGCGATACCGTCCTTGTGATTCCATCCACCAGCCCGGATGGGGACACGGTGACGGAAATTGGCGACTGGGCATTCAGTGGCTTTGCCAGTTTGACGAAAATCACCATTCCGGGCAGTGTCACAACTATTGGCGAAGGTGCATTCTCCTACTGTACCGGTTTGATGAGCATCGATATTCACGAAGGCGTCACATCTATTGGCAACGGTGCATTCCGCGACTGCTCCGGCTTGATGAGTATCAACATCCCCAACAGCGTCACCGAGATTGGCAGGGAAGCATTCTACGGCTGTACCGGTTTGACGAGCATCAACATACCGGACAGAGTCACCGAGATTGGCTCACTGGCATTCTATGGCTGTACCGCTTTGACGAGCATCACCGTATCGGAAGGCAACAAATCCTTCCACATCGACGGGAACTGTCTCATTAAAACCGAAAGCAAGACATTGGTTCTCGGCTTCCAAGACAGTATCATTCCGACAGACGGCAGTGTGACCCGGATTGACGAATATGCCTTCTATGAATGCTTCGGTTTGACCAACATCGACATTCCCAACACTGTCACTGAGATTGGCGCACATGCATTTGAAAGCTGCACCAGGTTGAAAAATGTCAATATATACGGCGAAATCACCGTGATTGGCGAAGGAGCATTCTGCGACTGCATCGGTCTGACGAGCATTAACATCCCCAACAGCGTCATCGTGATTGGCGATAATGCATTCCAGTACTGCTCCGGTTTGACCAGCATCGACATTTTCGACAAGGTCGAATATATTGGCCGTAATGCATTTTTCGGCTGTACCGGTTTGACGAATATCTCCATCCCCGGCGGCGTCACCGAGATTGGCGATGGGGCATTCTCCGGTTGCATCGGTTTGAAGAGCATCGACATTTCCAAAGGCGTCTCATCGATTGGCACCGGTGCATTCTATGGCTGTACCGGCTTGACCAGTATCAACATTCCCGACGGTGTCATATCTATTGGCGGCAGTGCATTCCGTGGCTGCACAGGCTTGACGAGCATCAACATTTCCGACAGCGTCACATCTATTGGCGAATATGCATTCGCCGAATGCCCCGGTTTGGAAAGGGTTGACATTCCAAACAATGTCACATCTATTGGAGACGGTGCGTTCCGTGACTGTTCCGGCTTGACGAGCATCAACATTCCCGACAGCGTCATAACTATCGGCGAATATGCATTCGCCGGTTGCCCGGGGTTGGTAAGACTCGACATTCCCGACGGCGTCACAACTATTGGCGAAGGTGCATTCTATGGTTGGTCCGATTTGATAAGCATCACCATTCCAGGCAGTGTCACATTTATTGGCGATTTGGCATTCTATGGCTGTACCGCTTTGACGAGCATCACCGTATCGGAGGACAACATAACCTACCACAGCAGTGGCAACTGTCTCATTGAAACCGAAAGCAAGAAATTGATTCTCGGCTGCCAAAACAGTGTCATTCCGGATGACGGCAGTGTGACATCTATTGGTAATTCAGCATTTGAGGGCTGTACCGGTTTGACGAGCATCGATATTCCCGAAGGCGTCACAACTATTGGTAGCGTTGCATTCCGTGGTTGCACAGGTTTGACGAGTGTCAACTTCCCCGACAGCATCACATCTATTGACTATCAAGCATTCTATGGTTGCTCCGGTTTGACGAGCATCACCATCCCCGTGAATGTTACCGAAATTTCCCCTAATGCATTCACCTGCTGTCCCGATTTGACAAGCATCGTCGTATCGGAGGACAACACAACCTACCACAGCGACGGGAACTGCCTCATTTATACCGAAATCAAGTCATTAGTTCTTGGCTGCCAAAACAGTGTCATTCCGGATGACGGTAGTGTCACCATGATTGGCTCTGAAGCATTCCGTGGCTGTACCGCTTTGATGAGTATCCACATTCCCGACAGCGTCACCGGGATTGGCGAACGGGCATTCTACGGCTGTACCGCTTTGTCGAGCATCACCGTATCGGAGGGCAACACAACCTACCGTAGCGACGGGAACTGTCTTATCAGCGGAAAAACATTGGTTCTTGGCTGTCAAAACAGTGTCATTCCGGATGACGGTAGTGTGACCCGGATTGGCGATTCTGCATTCCGTGGTTGCACAGGCTTGACGAACATCGACATTCCAGACAGCGTCACCGGGATCGGCAGTTGGGCATTCTCCGGCTGTACAGGCTTGACCAATATCTACATTCCAGACAGTGTTACCCAAATTGGCTATACGGCATTCGCTGACTGTACCGGTTTGACCAATATCAACATTCCCGACAGCATCACCGGGATTGGCATATCTACATTTTCAGGCTGTACCGACTTGACCAGTATCAACATCCCCGGCAGCGTCACCTATATTGACAGTTGTGCATTCGAGGGCTGCTCTGGGTTAACGAGCGTTACCATTCCCGACAGCGTCACCTGGATTGGCGATTCTGCATTCCTTTGCTGTACCGGTTTGACCAGTATCAACATCCAAGGCAGCGGAGACACCATTATTGCTGATGGTGCATTCGCCGACTGTCCCGTATTGGAGAATGTCAAAATAGGCGATGGCGTCACCACGATTCGTAGCCTTGCATTCGACAATTGTATCGGATTGACGAGTATCACCCTCCCTGGCAGCGTCGCCTATATTGAAAGTAATCCATTCCACGGTTGCTCAGGCTTAGACAGCATTATTATTTTGAACCCCGATTGCTCCTTGTATGGTAATTCCATCCCCTCTGCCACTACCATCTATGGCTTCGCCGGATCGACTGCAGAAACCTATGCCAACGAGTACGGTAATCCCTTTGTGGCACTGACCAAGTTTGACCGTGCCGAAATCACCGAAGAGGAAGCCGAAGACGGAACCACCCAAAATTCCATCACTGTTGAAGAAGGCGATCTCTCCGCCTATTCCAGCAACCGTACACACGAGGACGGTACCTTCGATCTGCGCATCATCCTTGCCGAAAATGATGCGGTCAAGGCAGGCTACAAAGTCACGCTGAGCTTCTACAAGGACGGGAACGCAACGCCCTACACCATTACCCGTACGGTCGATACCGATTATGTGGAAGGCGAGACCATGATAACCTATTCCAGTCTGATTGCGGCAGGAGAGACCTATGTTGCCGGCGAGTCCTGCACCCTCTTAGGTTTTGTGGTGACCGGTATCCCGGTGAACGGATTTGACAGTGCCACCCTGACCGTCACTTCCGCCGACGGCTCGGTGATCGCCGCAACACAGTTCGACTACGACGCCGTCGCACCTGTCGATATACCTGTCGATGAACCCGTCGATGAACCCGTCGATGAACCTGTCGATGAACCTGTCGATGAACCCCAGCAGTAAAGGAAGAAAGAAAGATGGATAAGGAACTCTACGAATCTCCGAAGGCGGAGATCCTCCTGACCGACAGTGCCGATGTTCTGCTTACATCCGGCGAAGTGGAGGACATCCCCTGGAATCCTAATTGGTAATAGACAATAATATCTCAAAAATCCCCCACTGTCAAAAAGTGGGGGATTTGAAACTTTCCAATGCCTTCCATAGTAAGGGATATAGCATATCCTTTTCGGTTTGTCAAGGAATTTGCGTATTTTTTCGCAGTGGGAGCGAAAAAATCGTCCGCCCGTCCGGATCGGGAGAAAAGTAGGAGAAAGAGCGACATTTTTGGCAAAATCCCTTGACATTTGACCGGTACCGTGATACAATTTACTTGCCGTGCAACTATATATATCATTGTACATTTGTGAATACTTCCTTATGGAAAAGCATCCTCTTATTTTCGTATACTTATTCTTTGATGTTATTGCCTTGTGAGAAGTTGTGTGGCGGGAATCGGAGCTATGTTTTTTCAG
>JBJDZJ010000129.1:0-10228 GCA_051867915.1 Eubacteriales bacterium | reverse complement strand
GAACGGCTTTGGACAATTTTACCTCTGTTGAGAAGGTAATTAGACTTTTTCGACAAACTAAAGCCGGAGCTGTCCAGCCCCGGCTTTCTGTATGATCGTTCAATCCTCGTCCTCTTTGACGAAGGTGGAGCAGAGCAGGATGGCGCCCTCCTTGGTGACGGTCAGCAGTCCGCCCTCGGTGTGGGCGGTCAGCTCCCGATCCTCTTCCAGAAGGATCCGGCACTTCCCCGGACGAACGGTGGTAATCATGGGAATATGCCCCGCCAGTACCGCCAGATCGCCCAAAGCGCCCCTGAGCATCAGACCCTCGGCCTGCCCGTCAAAAACCGATCCGTCGGGTGTGGAAACCGTTACACGAAAGCTGTTCATTCGGTATCCGCCTTCTTGGCCTTTTCCACGGCCTCGTCGATGGTTCCCACATACAGGAAGGCCGACTCGGGCAGATCGTCGTGCTTACCGTCGATGATCTCGGCAAAGCCCCGAACCGTCTCGGACAGGGGAACATAGACCCCGGGGAATCCGTTGAATTTCTCGGACACAAACAGGGGCTGGGAAAGGAATCTTTGAATCTTTCTGGCTCTCGATACCAGCAGTTTGTCGTCGTCCGACAGCTCATCCATACCCATGATGGCGATGATGTCCATCAGTTCCTTATATCTCTGGAGGATTCGCTGAACCTCTCTTGCCACACGGTAATGTTCCTCTCCCACAAGTTCGGGCGAGAGAATCCGGCTGGTAGACTCCAGCGGATCCACGGCAGGATAGATACCCTGGGTAGCAATACTGCGGGCAAGGACGGTGGTGGCGTCCAGATGGGCGAAGGTGGTGGCGGGAGCAGGGTCGGTCAGGTCATCGGCAGGCACATAAACCGCCTGAACCGAGGTGATGGATCCCCGCTTGGTAGAGGTGATCCGCTCCTGAAGGGCTCCCATTTCATTGGCAAGCGTAGGCTGATAGCCCACCGCCGAGGGCATTCTGCCCAGCAGTGCCGATACCTCGGAGCCTGCCTGAGTGAATCGGAAGATGTTGTCGATAAACAGCAGCACATCCTGACCTTCGGTATCACGGAAGTATTCCGCCATGGTAAGACCCGACAGTCCGACCCTCATTCTGGCTCCGGGAGGCTCGTTCATCTGACCGTAAACCAGTGCGGTACTCTTCAGAACCCCCGACTGCATCATTTCATAATAAAGATCGTTTCCCTCACGGGTACGCTCGCCGACACCGGTGAAGACCGAAATGCCGCCGTGTTCCTTTGCGATGTTATGGATCAGCTCCATGATCAGCACGGTCTTTCCTACGCCTGCGCCGCCGAACAGACCGATCTTACCGCCCTTTGCATAGGGGCAGATCAGGTCGATGACCTTGATACCGGTCTCCAGAATCTCGGTAGAGGTGGCAAGCTCGTCGTAATCGGGAGCCGGACGGTGGATCGACCACTGCTCCACGCCCTCGGGATCGGGCTGATTGTCCACTGCCTGACCCAGTACATTGAAAATGCGTCCCAGCGTTTCCCTTCCCACGGGGACGCTGATCGGTGCGCCCGTGTCGGTGACGGGAGTTCCCCGTTTCAGACCGTCGGTGGACGCCATGGCGATACAGCGTGCCGTATTGTCGCCGATGTGCTGGGCGACCTCTACGGTCAGAGTCCGATCTCCGATGGGGACGGTCAGTGCGTTATTCAGCGAAGGAAGCTCGCCTTCCGCAAAGCGAACATCCACCACAGGTCCCATAACCTGTGCAACGCTGCCGATTGATTTGCTCATATTCTGATTTTCCTTTCTCGGACAGAGAACGGAAATCTCCGCGGATCAGCTGCCCGACCCGGCGACAATTTCCGTGATTTCCTGAGTGATGGCACCCTGACGGGCGCGGTTGTAAGCAAGGGTCAGTTCGTCGATCATGGCCTCGGCGTTCTTTCCGGCACTGTCCATGGCATTTCTGCGGGACGCTACCTCCGAAGCAAAGCTCTCCCGAAGGTATCCGCAAAGGATACCGGTCAGATATTCGGGGACCACATAATCGAGAATCGTTTTTTCGTCCGGCTCAAAGATCACGCCCCCGGGATCTCTCGCCCCCTCTTCAACCGTAAGAGGCAGGATCCATTGAACCTCGGGAGTCTGGGTCAGCACCGAGACATATTTCGTATAGACAATGCCCAGCCGATCGTATTCCCCGGTCAGAAAGTCCCGGCAAAGGCCGGACACCAGCTGTTGCGCCTGCGTGGGGGTATACTTCTCGGAGGAATTGCTTTCCTTATGATATTTTTCACAAGCCCGCCTGCCGATGGGGATCACCTCATCGGGATTCAGTTCGGCGACCAGACGGAAGACATTGTTGTTGTATCCGCCGGCAAGACCCCGATCTCCGGCGATGACGATCAGCCGAGTGCGGTTTCCTTCACGCTTGCCGAAATAGGCAGACCCTTCGCACTCCCGGGACGCTGTCAGAAGTCCGATGGCGTGTCGGAAGGTGGCGGCATACTGCCGGCTCTTCATCATATTTTCATTGGCTCTGCGCATCTTGGAGGACGCAACAAGACCCATGGCTTTGGTCAGATGCAGGGTCGCCGTGATGCTCTGCATGGATGTCCGGATCGCTTTCCGATCAGCTGCCATATTGAATCAACCCTTTCGCAATTCCCCGGCTTCGGGGGATTTTCCATCCTTTCAGAAGGAGACTTCCTTCATCCGATTCAGTGCTTCCTTCATCTTTTCCACATCCTCGGGTTCATAGAAGCCATGCTCGAAGCGCTCCAGCAGATCGGGGTAGTACATCTCCAGAAGCTCATACAGCTTCTTCTCGTAGGCGGACACCTTATCTACCGGCACATGATCCAGATATCCCTTGGTGACGCCGTAGACGATGACCACCTGACAGCCGGCACGGACGGGAGAATTGCGCTTCTGCTTGAGGACCTCCACAATCCGCTCACCCAATGCCAGACGGGATTTGGTATCGGCATCCAGATCGGAGCCGAACTGAGCGAAGGACTGCAGCTCCCTGTACTGGGAATAAAGCAGTTTCAGATCGCCCGATACCTTCTTCATCGCCTTCAGCTGGGCAGATCCGCCCACACGGCTGACCGAAATACCGGGGTTGATGGCAGGCATGATGCCCGCATGGAAGAGTCCGGTTTCCAGGAAGATCTGACCGTCGGTAATGGAAATGACATTGGTGGGAATATACGCCGACACATCGCCTGCCTGCGTCTCAATCAGGGGCAGTGCGGTGATGGAACCGCCGCCGTATTCGTCCGCCACGCAGGCGGCACGCTCCAGCAGACGGGAGTGAAGATAGAAAACATCTCCGGGATAGGCTTCTCTTCCCGGGGGACGGCGGATCAGCAGCGAGAGAGCACGGTATGCCACGGCGTGCTTGGACAGATCGTCGTAGACGATCAGCACATCCTTGCCCTGCTCACGGAAATATTCCGCCATTGCACAGCCCGCATAGGGGGCGATATATTGAAGGGGTGCGCTTTCGGATGCGGTTGCCGAGACGATGATGGTGTATTCCAGTGCGCCGCCCTTCTCCAGCTCTCTTGCCAGCGAGGAGACCGAAGTCGCCTTCTGACCGATCGCCACATAAATACAGATGACATTCTGACCCTTCTGATTGAGGATGGTGTCGGTGGCGATTTCGGTCTTACCGGTCTGACGGTCGCCGATAATCAGCTCACGCTGTCCTCTTCCGATGGGGATCATGGCGTCAATGGCCTTGATTCCGGTCTGGAGGGGAACCGACACGCTCTTTCGGGCGATAATGCCGGGCGCCTCCGACTCAACCGGACGGGTTCCCGAATAGGTCACGGGACCCTTGCCGTCGATGGGCTGTCCCAGAGCGTTTACAATACGCCCCAGCAGTCCCTCGCCTACCGGCACCGACAGAACCTTTCCGGTACGGCTGACCTTGGTACCCTCACGGATGTCTCCTGCATCCGACAGGATGGCAATCGAAACCGTCTCCTCTTCCAGGTTCTGCGCCATACCGTAGCTTCCGTCCTCAAAGGTCAGAAGCTCGTTGGCCATGCAGTTCTGCAGTCCGTAAGCACGGGCGATACCGTCGCCGACCAGGATAACCGAGCCGGTTTCGGTCAGGTCCATGCGGGATTTATAATTTTTGATCTGATTCTTCAGAATCTGACTGATTTCTTCGGGCGTTCTGCTCATCCCTGCATCACTTCCTTCACATCATTTAACCGGTGCCGCAGACTGCCGTCAATCCGGACGCCGTCGATTTCCACGACCATTCCCCCCATGAGGGTGGGGTCGCAGTCACAAAAAAGACGAACCTTTTTGCAAAATTTCTTTTCCAATGCCGATTTCAGCCGGGCGATTTCGTCCTTTGTCAGCTCTCTTGCCGAGCGCACCCTGGCGGGCAGGATTCCCATCGCCTTATCGTAGAGTTCCCGATATTCGGCAATACAGTCGGGAATCAGGTGCGCATGGTTTTTCTCGGTCAGGATCTGCAAAAAGGAAAGGACATACTCGGGAAGGCTGTCCCCGAACGCCTCAGCCAGTGCGCAGGTTCTCTCTGATTTGGGGATGGTGGGACAGGAAAGAAAGAGAATATAATCGGGATTGTCGCTCAATTGCTTCCTTACCTGCTCCAGTGCCGCAAGGGTTTTCTTTTCACTGCCGCTCTCGGTCGCCAGTGAAAAGAGCGCCATTGCATATTCCTTACTGCTCTGCTTCAACTTAATTGACCATGCCTTTCAATCGTATCATCGTTACTTCTTTTCCGAATCGTCCAGATCCTCCAGGAAGGACTGAATCAAACGGTCGTGATCCTTGGGATCAATCTCACGCTCCAGCATTTTCTCGGCGAGAGCGGTGGACAGATCGGCGATTTCCTTTTTCATCTGCTGATCGGCAGCCCTCTGTTCCAGCGCAATCTGATCCTTGGCGGATCTGACCATCTGATCGGCGTCCGCCTTGGCATTTTCGAGGATCTTTTCCGACTCGCTCTTGGCAAGATCGGTGGCGGTCCGGATTCTGCGATCCGACTCCTCATCCGCATGGGAGAGCTTTTCAGCCCATTGCCGGGCGTCCGCCTCGGCATCCGCTTTGGCGTCCTCGGTTTCCTTCACCGTATCGTCCAGATCCTTCTGCCGCTGTGAAAGCATTTTGCGCACAGGCTTATAGAGAAACTTCTTCAGAATCAGGAAGATGATCAGCAGGTTGAACAGAGAGATCAGCATCTGCCATAGATTGAAGGAGATCACATCCTGGGTCGCTGCCAGGGACAGGATCGGCAATAATTGACTCTGCATGAGCTTCACTCCCGCTTATCCGATGGCGTTCAGAAGAACATTCACCAGCATATTGGGGGCAAGGAAGATCAGCAGAATGGCGATGACCAGTGCATACAGACCGGTGGTCTCTGCGATTGCACAGCCCATCAGCATCGTCGTGGTAACAGATCCCTTACATTCAGGCTGACGGCCGATGGCCTCCAGTGCCTTGGCAACAGCGTTGCCCTCACCGATACCGGGGCCGATACCGGCGATCATCGCAAGTCCTGCGCCCAGAGCGCAGCATCCGAGAATAATTCCGATTGCAAGTTCCAACATAGTTTTTTCCAACCTTTCGTTTTGGGTGATATTTGATACGCAGATTTATCTGCGTGTCGATACCGATTCTTTTAAGTTTTTGTGCCGACCGTCAGACGGTCGTCCCGTCTTTTGGGAGGGTATTCGCAGAAAGCCGATCCCGGATCCGCCTCTTACGACTGCGCCTTTGCCGCTTTCCTTGCCGCTCGCCGCTTCTGACGCTCCTGCCACTTATCCTCGGGGAATCCGTTGGCGATATACAGCATGGTCAGCATGGCGAAGATAAAGGCCTGAAGGCATCCGCTGAATATGTCGAAATACAGCGACAGAACGGCGGGGATGCCGATCTGGAACAGCGGAAACTCTCCCAGCACGCCGGGCAGCCGGCCCAGCACCAGAGCAGACAGTCCCTGAAGGCCGGTAGCCAGCAGGGCAGAAATGACCGTACCCGACAGCACATTTCCGTAGTGACGGAAGGTCATGGACACGGGGGTTGCCACCTCGCTGATGATGTTGATGGGCGTCAGGATGGCCACCGGCTCGGCATAGCTCTTGAAGTAGTTCAGGGCGCCGCCCTTGAACTTGTAATAGGTGATCAGAAGGAAGACGACAATGGCCCATCCGGCAATGATGTTCAGATCGGAGGTCGGAGGGTACAGTCCGATCAGGGTGGACAGGGAGGACAGGGCGGAAAGACCCATAATGGCGGCAATAAAGGGGGCAAATCCCTTGAAATACTGCCCCATATTCTCCAGAACCATGTTCTGGGTCTTTTCCACGATCCACTCGGCGAAAATCTGCCGCTTCAGCAGTCTTTCGCCCTTGGTTCCGGGAACCAGACCGTGGGTCAGGTAGAGGCAGATGCCCAGAATGGACAGAACAATCAACCAGGAGTTGACCTGCGCTTCCGAAATGGGAAGGTCCTGAAAGGGCATTTGAATGGTAAAGAAAATCTGCGCTCCCGTAATGGAAATGCCCTCTCCGGCTTCACGGGTCAGCACCCGAAGAACCATGCCGAAGACAAAGGGCAGGATCGCCAGTCCCAGACAAAGGATGTCCACGACGGCGAATCCGACGCTTCTTGACTGTTTTTGTGATTTCATTTTGATTCTTTCCTTATTCCTTCAAAAGGATTAAACATGGGGCGGTCCGGATGCGGATCAGTCCCGCATATTCTTGAACAGGGGGAAAAACATCTGAGCGATGGGCGGGAAGAAAAGGGGGATGATGACAGCAAAGGGACTAAAGACCTTCGGAAGAAGCAGTCCCAGTGCGGCAACCGCAACATACATCACCCGCCGAAGAACAAAGGAGGTGCGGACCTTCTGACGCTGCAGCTTTTCGTCCTCCACTCCGGCTGCATGAGCCAGTGCGGTGGCATACCACCAGAAGTTCAGAACCGCAGCCGCCGCCGACAGAAGATTGCCAAACAGAACGGGCAAATTCCATTTTCCGATCACCAGAAAGACGCTCTGCATCAGCAGACTGAGAATCAGCGTCCAGCAAAGGATATAGAGAGTGCTTTTTTGCACCACTTTCCGATTGTCCACAGCACTGCCCCCGCAATCACTTATTTTTAAACGATTTGTAGTATATTATAGCCCCTTTTTTGCCGATTGTCAAGCCAATTTTCGCAAAAAATCGGAGCGCTCAAAAAAGTTTACCGATTCGGCACATTTCGGTCAAAATCATGATAATGATGTATATTTATTCATACGGTTTCGAAAAACCGTATTCAAAATTTTACGGTTTTCGTCCGTTCTTTTTATTGAAAAATATCATCCAATGTGTTGAGCGCCGCCTTGACGGCGGAGATCACGATCACATGGTCGCCCTCCAGAATCACCGAATTGCCGTCGGGGATGATGGCCTGATTTCCCCGAAGGATGGCACCCAGCAGAATGTTCTTTTTCAGCTTCATTTCGGGGGATTTCAAGGGGATTCCCAGCTTTTTCCCGGTGGGATAGGCGATAAACTCGGTAGCCTCCGCCCTGCCGTCGGCGATGCGGTAGAGCCGCTGGATATCGTTACCCTTCTCGTTATAGACCGCCAGATTGCGAACGCAAGCGAGAATCCGATCCACCGAAATCACCGCAGGAGAGAAGGTATTCTGAATATGGGCGCTGTGGAGCAGTCTCTCATAGGACGGAGAGGTCAGCTTGGTCAGGATCGACGGCACCTTGCAGGACCATGCGAACATGGAGATTGCCAGATTCACCTCATCCTTACCGGTCAGCGACACACAGGCGTCCGCCGACTCAATTCCCTCCTCCTTCAGCACATCGGCGTCGGTTCCCTCACCGAAGCAGACCGAGGCGTCGGGGAGCAGTTTTGCCAGCTCCGCACAGCGGTTTCGGTCGGACTCGATCAGCGTCACCGATTTGTGTTCCGACAGCAGCCGTTTGGCCAGATAATAGCAGACGGTGCCGCCGCCCACGATCAGGACATTCTTGGCAGGCTTTTTCATCAGTTCCAGCCGGGTCAGAACCTGCTTCATGGAAGCATCGGGGACAATCAGACCCAGAACATCCTGCCGCTCGATGACCAGTGCGCCGTTGGGAATCAGAACCTTTCCCTTTCTCTGAACGGTTCCTACCAGCAGATTGGTTTCGAAGTATTCCCGAATCTGACGCAGGGACATTCCCACCAGAGGGGAGCCGTCCCCGACCGTATAGGAAAAGAGGACCGCCGAAGAGCCGAAAAAGCCCTCGGCATGAACCGTTCCGGGCAGACCGATGTGCAACGCCATCTCTGCCGCCGTGTCCAGCTGGGGATTGACCGTATAATCAATCCTGAAATCTCTGGTCAGGCTGTCGGTTTCCTCCGAAAAATCGGGATCATGTACCATCGCCACCGCATATCGGGTGCCGTAGCTCTTGGCTGCCGCACAGCACATGACATTGATTTCATCCGATCCCGTCACCGAAATTACGAGATCGGCGCTGTCCGCTCCCGCCTTCAGCAGAGTGGAGCGGGTGATGCCGCTGCCGCAGACCCCGCCAACATTATATCGGTCGGTGACCTCGTCCACCGCCTTCTGACTGCGGTCGATCACCGTCACATCGTGTCCGTCCCGGGGGATCCGATCGGCAAGCATCCGTCCGACCCGTCCCATTCCCACAATGATGATTTTCATCGTCTTTCCGTCCTTCCTTTTTCAGTGAAAATCCCGTTGAATTCCGCCCGAACAAGCCTTTCTCCGGTGAAAGGCGACTTGCATCCGATCAGCACCGTTTTCCGATCTTCCCGGACAGCCGCCCGGCCTTATGCTTTTCAATTTGCCGATAGACCGGCTTGACCGTCAGGCCCTGCACCAGCACGGTGAACAGAATGATGAAGAAGGCGCTGTTCTGCACAATCAGAAATGCCGATTCGTTCAGGAAGTCCTTGGTGCTCAGTGCCAGCGCCAGGGTCAATCCCCCTTTGAGGGCGCTCCATGTCATGAGCATGACGAATTCGGACAGGCAATATCCTCCGGGAATGTGCTTCTTTCCGGTCAGCAGTGCCGACGATCCCGTACCCGCAAAGCGGGAAAGGACGGAGATCAGAATGGCGAAGGGGATCACAATCGGAGCATAGGCGCTGATCTCCAGCGACAGCACCGACAGTCCCACAAAAACGAAGAGGATCGAATTCAGGACCGACTCCAGCACCTCCCAGAAATCGTCATACAGGTTGCGACAGTCCACCACTGCCCGTCTGCGTTCGATTTTGCTCATACTCCAGGAGAAGTACATTCCGCAGATGACCGAGGCAAGAACCCCGGAAAAGCCGGCGTGTTCGCAGACCACATAAACCGAACCCACATCCAGAAGGCTGATGAGAATGTGCATGACGGGGTCTTTGGTCAGCTTCAGTAACCGGAAGAGCAGGAAGGAGAAAATCAGGGCAACTGCGACGGCGCCCAGCACCTCCTTTGCCATAACCAGAAAGAAATTCGCCGTACCGTCCCGTTTGACGATGCTTCCCACGAAGACAAACAGTGCCACGCCGATGCCGTCGTTGAACAGCGATTCGCTCTCAATCACGGCGGAGACATTTTTGGACAGTCCCAGTTTATTCAGAATCGCCGTTGCGGCGATGGGATCGGTAGGGGAGACGATACAGCCGATCAGCAGGCAGATCCAGAGGTCAACGGGCAGTCCGAAGATCAGGGCAATCAGCCAAAACAGCAATCCGTAGACGGCGGAAGAGATGACGGTAGTCAGCAGGGCAAGAAGGCTGATGACCTTCAGATTCTGTCTGAATTTGCGGAAATTGAGCTTTCCCGCCCCGGCAAACAGCATAAAGCAAAGGACAAAATCCAGAAGATAATCGCCGAACCGGAAATCTTCTCCGGTTGGAAGCAGGGAGGAAAGTCCCTCCAGCCCGGGAATGCGGCAAACGGCGAGATAGCCTGCGCACAGTATCAAGGTAAAGAGCAGAAGGGCAATATCGCCCTGCAAGTGAAAGATCCGCTCGTTCAGCAGTCCGATCAGGACAATGACAAACAGCGTTATAACCCAGAATCCCAGTGTACCCACCGAAGCACCCTCGCAATTCCATCAAATTTTACGGTCTTTTTATTTTAGCACAATTTCATCGGATTGTCAAGATGATCGGAAAAGGTTTTGCACAATTCATGTAGTGTTACAATAGATGTGAGACCAAAACCGCAAGAGGAGTGGAAAAAGT
>JBJDZJ010000128.1:0-10300 GCA_051867915.1 Eubacteriales bacterium | reverse complement strand
GGACGAAAACTTTTGCGCAATTTGCTAATCACTTTAGCTTTTTCGACAAGCTGAGGCTGACGCAAAGATCCTTTGCGTCAGCCTGTTTTATGTCCATATATCGGATTATTTTTTCTTTTTTCTTGCTTTTCTGCCCTTTGCCGTCTCTTCGACTGCTTCCTCGGCAGGCTTTTCTTTGTCGGCAGTACCTTCTGCCGCTTCCTCCGTGCTGTCGGTCTGCTCGGGTGCGATTTCCTTCTTGGCGGCAGTATCTACGGGAATGGCTCCGTTTGCCACCGATGCGGGAACATCCACCGTCTTGACCGCCGACTTCAGAATGCGGATCTTGGTGCGGTCCTTGCCGGTCTCGATCATGCAGGTCTCGCCCTTGATACTGACGATTTTGCCGATGATGCCGCCGATGGTGGTGATTTCGTCGCCCACCTGGAGTCCGTTGCGCATGGCGTTGGTTTCCTTCTCCTGCTTACGCTGGGGACGGTAAACCCCAAAATAGAAAAATGCCAGCAGGATCACAACCATGATAATCAGGTAATAACTGGATGTCGAATTGGTGCTGGTCAGAAGATGGACCTGGTTCAAAAAATTCATATTCGTTCTCTCTTTCCCTTTTTGTTGTTTTCTATTATATCTGCTTTTCCGCCAAAATGCAAGGGGTTTGAAAAAAATTTATTGATCCTTAACAATTTTTTCAATTCCCGCATTGGAACCGATGAGCATCAGGACATCCTCTTTATCAAACACTCTCTTGGGCGGCACATTGATATGGATTCCCTCGCTGTCGGTGACGGCGATGACATTGAGTCCGTATTTGGAGCGGGGATTGCATTCGACCAGGCTTTTGCCCACCCATCCCGACGGAACCTTGCACTCGACGATGGAATAGTCGGGCGAATAGGTCAGATAGTCCATGACATCCCCTTTTGTCAGATTGGTCGCCAGCTTTCGTCCCATATCCTTCTCGGGAAAGACCACTTCATCGGCTCCCACCCGTCTGAGAACCTTACATTCGAGATCCGAGCCTGCCCGGACCACAACCCGCTTGACGCCCATATCCTTGAGCATCATGGTCAGCAGAATACTGTCGTTGATGCGGTCGGAGAAGCAGATAATCACGCAGGAATAGCCTGCCACTCCCGCCTCGGTCAGGGTCGCCTCCTTCATGGGATCGCCCACCATCACATCCGTAATAATCTCCGACATGGCGGCAACTCTCTCGGAGCTTTCGTCCAGAACCAGAACCTCCTGACCCTGTTCCTCCAGCGTTCTTGCAATCGTCTGTCCGAAGGGAGTCATCCCGATCACACAGAAGGATTTCACATATTTGTTTTTCATCGTGTCATACACCGACTTTCTTTCTCATTTTTGGGTTTTATCCGTATTTTCGTCAGCCGATCAGGAACTTGGTCTCGGGATAGGTGATCAGCGCCCGTTTCCTTGCCCGCTTTTCGGCAAAAGCATACATGATGGTCAGAATGCCCACTCTTCCCATGAACATCAGCAGAATCAGAACAATCCTTGACGGGATTCCGAAGGTCGCCGTTCCGGCGGCAGACAGTCCCACCGTCGCATAGGCGGATACCACCTCGTAGAGGCAGTTCATTCCGCCTGCGTCCCCGAAAAGCGCGAGAAGCAGTCCGGCAAGGGAGACGAAAACAATTCCGATATTAACCAGTGTCATGGCGCGAAGCACTACTTTCTGATTGATCCGACGGCCGAACAGCACGATCTCCTGATTCCAGAAGGCAATCCGCCACGAGGCAAAAAAGAGAATGGCCACGGTGGACACCTTCAGACCGCCTGCCGTCGATCCCGATGCGCCGCCGATCATCATATACACCACCGATACCGCTTTTCCGGGATCCGACAGGTTTCCACAATCAAAGGTGGAAAAGCCCGCTGTCCGCATACTGACCGAATAGAAGAAGGAATTCAGCAGTTTATCGGGAACGCTCATACCGGCAAGGGCATGATTCCATTCCATTGCCGCCGTCAGGGCGGTTCCGCTGATCAGCAGAAATGCCGTGACGATCAGGACAAATCGGGTGTACACCGAGAAGCGGTCCTTTCTGCCCACGATATTGGGCAGGATCTTGGATGTATCGGCACGCCGCTTTCCGGCGCTGAGTTTCCCGAACAGATCTGCCCAGATGACAAATCCGATTCCGCCGAACACAATCAGGGCGCTGAGAACCGTCAATACCCACGGATCGCTTGAAAATGTCGCCATGCTGTCCTCACCCAGCACATCAAACCCCGCATTGCAAAAGGCGGACACGGAATGAAAAATCGAATAATAGATGCCCTTTGCCCCATATTTCGGCACCATCCGGAAGGACAGAAGCAGAGCGCCAAGCAGTTCCGCAGAAAAGGTTCCCACGACGATCAGCGTCATAAAAGAGGTTGCGGCGCCGTCGGATGCCCCCGTTCCCAGGGATTCGGCAACCAGAATATGCTCCTTCGGCGTAATGCTCCGCTTGAGAAGCAGCGCCATCAGCACCGCCATGGACATAAAGCCCAATCCTCCGACCTGAATCAGCAGAAGGATCACAATCTGCCCGAACAGGGACCAATAGGAGGCGGTCGTCACCACCGACAGTCCGGTGACGCAGGTGGCGCTGGTCGCCGTAAACAGGGCGGTCAAAGGATCGGTAAAATTCCTGTCTGCCGATGAGATGGGCAACATCAGCAGAAGCGTTCCGATCAGGATCACCGCCAGAAACCCCAGCACGATGGTCTGAGCGGCGGTATGCTTTCGCCGAAATCCCGACCTCTTTTTGCTTTTTTTCGTCAAATCCTCCCGATTGGACGGATTTTTCATTTGTTTGCTCATACCTTTCCTTTTCCGCTTTGCGGCATTTTCCCGGTTGTGCCGCCCTCTCCCTTGGCTTTGGATTGGAGGGCGACATATTCGGATCTCGTAATGGCGCAGATTCCGATGTCCCGATAGATCCCCTTCACCCGCAGGCTCTGCCGAAGGGTTCCCTCGTAGTGCATGCCCAACCGTTCCATCACCCGACGGCTGGCAAGATTCTCTGCCATATAATGCGCCTCGATGCGGTTGAGTCCCAACTGCCCGAATCCGAACCGGACGACGGCTGCCGCCGCTTCGGTTGCATAGCCCTTGCCGTGGTATCGGGGATTCAGCACATAGCCGATTTCGCCGCAGTTGTTCTGGAAATCCAGGCGGGTAAAGCCCACCGTTCCGATCATTCCCCCGTCCTTGACGGTGATCGCCCAGTCATAAAAATTACCGTTTTTATAGTGGTGCTGAAGCGTGTGAATATATCCCTTGGTATAACTGAGGCTGGGATGGGGGGACCACAGCAGATAACGGGTCACATCCTCCCGTCTGGAATAGTCGTACATATCCAGACAGTCCCTGCACTCGATTTTCCGAAGAATCAACCGCCGACATTCCAGGACGGGCGGCGATCGGAAAATCCGGATCAACTCATGTTTGTTCATTTGACTCTCATCGTCCTTGTGCTTGATCTGGGAAGCAGAGAACCTCTCTGCAAAAGGCGTTATATTCTATTATACAAGAATTTACAAATAATGCAAGTTTTTTTTCGAAAAAAACTTGAATTTTTTCGGGAAATATGCTATCATAAAAATCAATCGGAGACCGATGGAATTTGACATTCGGTTTTTTCGGCATACGGACACCATTCCGACGGTCCGACCCGCATTCCGGGGGGATTTCCCGGGTGAATAGCCCCGGCTTTTCGTGCATAGAAATAGACCGGTGATGGTCATGACTGTGTGGTTAAAGGACAAAAAACTCCTTTTTTCCCTCTCTGCGGCGGCAGGTTATCTTGTCGGTATCCTGATTTTTTGCCTATCCGGGAAGCCCGTGCCGGAACTTGTTCCGATTCTTCCCTGCCGTGAGAATCTTCGGCAGCTGCTGTATCTGTTTTGGGGACAGATCTCCTCCTTTCTCGCCGTCTGGCTGTGCGGATTTGTCCGCCTGCCTTTTCCCCTTTGTCTTCCCGTATTGATCCATCGGGCCGCAGTGACGGGATATTCCGCCGCACTGCTGTATGCGGCAGGCGTGTCCCTGCCCCTGTATTTTTCCCACACCGCCTTATGCGCCCTCTTATTGGTTCTGCTGATTTCCCTCTGCACCGCATCCGGGAAATTCTCCGCTATGGGAGTGCCGGATCGAAGGGCGTGGATTTCCTACCTGTTGACCTTTCCGATTCTGTCGGGAGTTGCGCTGATACTGATGACGCTCTGCCAGCTTCTGCTTCTTTTTTTGAGCTGAACCAACCCTTTGAAAGGCTGTGATACTATTTGAAAAAGGACGATCACATTGATTTTGACTCTCTGGAAGAGCAAAAACCGTCCAAAAAGAAAAAATTCAATCTTTTCGATATGCTCTACACCCGCAGTGAAAAGCGCAGGAAGAACATCGACTACGATCCCAATCACAAACGGGACTTCCCCTATTTCTTCCGGATGCTGATGGATCACCTGACCAATCTTTTCTATGTCAATCTGCTTTATGTGTTCGGAAATTTCCCCATCTTTCTCATTCTGCTGGCAGTCAGCACCAACCTTCATACCCGTGTTCAGGCTCCCGCCGACGCACTGTTTGCGCCCATTTACGGTGCCATGCAGAACGGCGCCGTAACCCCCTCCACAGCGTCCATGTACGGTCTGTACGGCGCATCCTCCACCGTCTCCCTCTGGACTCCCCTTGCCTATACGGCATTGATTCTCGGAATCGTCCTTCTTCTCTTCACCTTCGGCCCGGTCAATACGGGAGTGACCTATATTCTCCGGAACATCGTCAAAGGCGAGCCGATTTTCCTGTGGACAGACTTCTGGTACGCCATCAAGCGCAATGTCCGTCAGGAATTCGTCCTGGGTGTGCTGGATCTCGGATTTCTCTGCCTGATCGTTTATGATATTTATTTCTTCTATTTAAATATAAACGGAACCCTGACCGGCATCTTCTTCTATTTCAGTATTTTCATCGCCCTGCTCTACCTGATGATGCGCTTCTACCTCTATCTTATGATGGTAACCTTCGATCTATCCTTGAGAAAGCTGTTCAAAAACGCTCTGATCTTCTCCATGCTGGGACTGGGCAGAAATCTGGTTGCCCTTCTGGGAATCGCTTTCGTCGCTTTCTTTAATCTGGCGCTCATGCAGGTATTCCTCCCGCTGGGCATCATCCTTCCCTTTATGATTACCGTCGGTCTCTGCTCTTTCATTGCCGCCTACGCCGCATGGCCCAAGATTTCGAAGATCATGATCGAGCCCTATGTGGACGAAAACGACTCTTCGTCGGACCCGGACGGGTCGGAATTCGACCGGGAGGGCGAAAATGAGGACGAAAGTGCCGCCGGAGAAAACGGACAGGCGTAATCCGCTCTATAAAATTGTGTCCAAATAGTTAATTTTTGTGATTTCCCCTTTCTTTTTAGAAAAATTTGTGGTATAAGATTAGAGTGACCCTATTGTAGGGAAAAAAAGAATAAAATTATCGATTGAAGAATAAAGGAGACCGTTCGAAATGAACAAACTGACCCGCATAACAGCGCTGTCCACTGCCGGAGTTCTGACCGTATCTGCTCTTGCCGGATGCAGTGCGTACAATAACCCCGAAAAGTATATCACCGTTCCCGACAAGGGATCCGTAGTGCTGAAACAGAGCGACATTGACGCCGAATACGCCGAACAGCTGAACGATATTCTCGAAGAATACCGTGAAACCGAATACACCGAGCTGACCGACGAGAATGAAACCGTCCTGGACAAGGATCAGGTCAACATAGACTACACCGGAAGAGCCGGAGAGGAAGGTCTGACCCTCACCGAAGATCAGCTGAAAAATATGGCTGCAACGGGATATGATCTGGTCATCGGTTCCGGAACCTTTATCGCGGCATACGAATCGGACGACGAGTCCAAGAACAACAAGGGCTTTGAGGAACAGCTCATCGGTCACAAGGCCGGCGAAACCTTCGACATCACCGTCACCTTCCCCGACGACTATTCCAACGACGAAACCCTTGAGGGCAAGGTCATCATCTTCTCCGTCACCATCAACAAGATCTCCCGCGCATATGCCAACGACGATTCTACCATCACCGTAGACTATGCCTTCACCGAGAAGACCGAAGACACGGATACCGACGATGAGGAAAATACGGATGAGCCTTCCGCTCAGTCCGAGGATGGCGAGGATTCCACCGATACCGATGAATCCGAAGGCACCGACGAATCCGAAGGTACCGAGGAAGAGGAAGGCACCGAGGAAGAGGAAATCCCCGACCTGTCCGACTTCTTCATCGACGACAGTTTCGAAATCGACTACACCGAGGAAATCGACGCAGACGAAACCTTCAACGATCTCTTCAAAATCGCCGATTATGCCGACCTCTTCAAGGGGCAGGCTCTCGGATACGAGTATTCCTTTGATTACACCGTTCCCGAGGATGTGGACGAGGATTACAAGGACTACATCGGCAGAACCATTACCGTTACCCTGACCCTGTGCGAGGCGACTCATCTCCCCGATTTTGACGACGCTCTGGTTACCGAGTACACATCCGAGCAGTACACCACGGTTGCAGATTTTGAGGAATATATGCGCAAATCCATTCTTGCAGATCTGGCATATGACGCAATCCTTGAGGCTACCGTTGTCAACGAATATCCCAAGTCCGAGCGCAACAAGATTTACAAGAACTATGTAGACCAGCTTGTTTACAGCAAAGTCGGTGCCGATCCCTCCACCAAAACACAGGCGGAGTTGAAGGAAATTCTCACCGATGAGGTCTATCAGCAGATTTATGCCGAAGCAGCCAGCAATACGCTGACCTCGCTGAAGGAGCGTCTGGTTCTGGAATATCTGCTGGACTACTATGAGATCAAGCTGTCCAAGGATGAATACAAAGAGCAGCTCTCCGCAATGTATCAGGCTAATATTTACTACTACTATCTCTACTATCAGATTTACAGCGAAAGCGCTTTGGAAAGCTACTATGGCAAGGACAGCCTGGAGCTTCAGTTCAAGGCTGCCAAGCTCATGGATCAGATCGGCGACTATGTAACCGTAGACGCCAACGCATAAAACATAGACAATCCCGGAAGCACCGCCGTCAAAGGCGGATGCTTCCGGGATTTTTGAGGAGATTCGACAGCAGGGTCCGGCATTTCGCATTGCAAACCCGCTATGAATTCCGAATTAACACAAGGTCGGTCTGTTGTCTATTTTCGCTGAGAAAGCATGATTCCCACAACCGCTCCGATCAGCATACATCCGGGAAGGCCCATGGATACCAGCATCATACCGACAACCGCATTCCCGCCCGTCAGGCTCATCCAGATGCCGAAGGCCCCCAGTATGAGTCCGAGGACCATTCCGATCAGGGCGCCGATCAGGGCATATTTTCTTGTGCGGTCCTGTTCGTGATTTGACATATCGGCAACCTCGCTGTTTATTGAAGATTGAGTTTGCGATTGAGCAGCTGCCTGGAGAGGAAGTAGTACAGGACGGTGACAGCGACGCTGATTCCGATTATGATACCCGAATTCAGATTGCTCAGGAAGGTATAGTCCATACTGTCATCCGACATAATCTGAATTATCAGTGCAAGGACGGTCTCCAAAAGACCCATACCGAAGGACAGCAGGAAATAAAATGCGATGGAAGCGGCAACCTTATTCCGCTTGGCAACGCAGGATCCGATGGTGATCGCCATGAACACCGACATGATCGTATAGGCGCCGTTTGCAATAGCGGTTACCGGTGTCAACAGGTATTCTACGATTTCACCTGACGACAGGACCTCTTCCTCTACGGAGCCGATCAGACCGCCGTAATCGTGCAACAAATAGTAATTGAACATATTTACCACATATGTTCCCGCATAGACAAAGAAAGTTACCAGAAGGTAGCAGCACAGCGATACAATGAACTTGGACAGCAGAATCTTGCCCGGTGTGGTGGGAAGCGTGAAGGTCAGATACCCTTCGTCGGTCATCAGGTTCTTATAATAGTAATAGAAGATAAAGACCAGCATGACCCACATTGCGACAGATACCGCCAGGGTCAGCATACCGATCAGCATATACAAGCTCATCTCAAACAGATTCAGCCCATACTCACTTTCCGGTATGGAATCGACCCACCAGGTCAGCAGGCAGTTGACGACCGTGGCAACGGTCACTCCGCCGCACAGCAGCGCAGCCAGCTTCCACAGGCGTTTGAAATCATATTTCATCAGTACGGATAGCATCTGAACACCTCCCTGAACAGTTCGTCGATTGATTTGCCGTACTGCACTCTGGCATTGTCCACCGAATTGTACATCAGAATGTTGCCGTTCTGGATAAAGAGGAATTCGTCCAGAACCTGCTCGATGTCGGCAATCAGGTGAGTCGAGATCAGCACGGTTGATTCCCGATCGTAATTGGAAATGACGGTATTCAGAATGAAGTCCCTGGCGGCGGGATCCACGCCTGCGATGGGTTCGTCCAGCAGATAGAGCTTTGCCCGTCTCGCCATAACCAACACCAGCTGAACCTTCTCTTTGGTTCCCTTGGACAGGGTCCCCAACTTTGCGTTCAGAGGAACCTGAAGACTTTCCAGCATCTTCTCGGCTCTGCCCCTGTCAAAATCCGCATAAAAATCGCAGAAATAGTCAAGACACTGATCCACCCGCATCCATGTAGGCAGATAGGTCCGCTCGGGCAGATAGGAGACTACCTGCTTGGATTGTTCCCCGATCGGATAACCCGCAACCTCAACGGATCCCATGGTGGGGGTCAGTAGCCCTGCGATCAGTTTAATCAGGGTGGTTTTTCCGGCGCCGTTGGGTCCCAGAAGTCCGATGATCTTCCCCTGGGGCAGGGTCAGATTGATTCCCTTCAATATCGGCTGGGCACCGCTGTACGATTTGACCAGATTTGTGCATTTCAATACATCAGCCACTTTGTTGATACCTACCTTTCGTCCTTGTTGTTGTCCGTTTCCGATTGCAGTCCGGAAATCAGACCGTTGATTTTGATTCCGATTTCATCCGGCGAATAGCCCAGTTCCTGCATTTTCCCCAGATACTCCCTGCTCATCCGTTCGGCAAGCAGATTGCGGCACTCGGTGATGGCCTCGCTGCTTTCGAGAACCGTTCTGCCCTGCGTTCCCTGAGTAACCAGAATGCCCCTCTGCTCAAGCTCGGTCATCGCACGCTGGGCGGTGTTGGGATTGACTCCCGCAATCTGCGCCAGATCCCGAACACTTGGCAGGCGGTCGCCCGACACATATCTGCCTGCGCAGATATCCAACATCAGGCGGTCGGCAATTTGCAGATAGATCGGCGTTGATCCGTCAAATTTCCATGCCATATTGATCCTCCTGTTCCAATGTAGTAATGTAATCATACAATAATTGACACTCTTTGTCAAGCCTCGCAGGGCATTATTCACAATTTGTTTTCAATCGTCATATTCACTTGATTTTGACCGGGCAAATCTCTAAAAATTATGCAAGATTCCGTGGCAAATTTTAAAAAAAACCTTGCTTTTTCGGAAGAAATCATGTATAATACTCTTTAAGCGAATTGATAACCCGCCAAGCCGGCGGATACAGGCAGGAAAATGTGAACAAAGTGTATCTTTTGCCTGTAAACACTTGACAAACGCCCTTTGAAAGTGCATAATTATACACGCACTTGTGTATAATTATAATTTCACGCAAAGGAAGGAACCGACAAAATGGAAAAGAAAGATATTAAGAAGGTTGTACTTGCATACAGCGGAGGTCTGGACACCTCCATTATCATCCCCTGGCTCAAGGAGAACTACAACAACTGCGAAGTCATCGCCGTATCCGGTGATGTGGGACAGGGAACCGAGCTGGACGGCCTTGAAGAGAAGGCTCTGAAGACCGGTGCGTCCAAGCTGTATGTACTGGACCTGAAGAAGGATTACATCGAGAACTACATCTGGCCCTGTCTGAAGGCGGGAGCAGATTACGAAACCTATCTGCTGGGCACCTCTCATGCCCGTCCCTGCATCGGCAAGGCGCTTGCCGAAATCGCCATCAAGGAGGGTGCCGACGCCATCTGCCACGGCTGTACAGGCAAGGGCAACGATCAGGTTCGGTTTGAACTGACCATCAAGGCTTTCGCCCCCGACATGAAGATCATCGCTCCCTGGAGAGAATGGTCCATTAAGTCCCGTGACGAGGAGATCGACTACGCCGAGGCCCACAACATTCCCCTGAAGATCAACCGTGAAACCAACTACTCCAAGGACAAGAACCTGTGGCATCTGTCCCACGAGGGTC
>JBJDZJ010000127.1:0-10403 GCA_051867915.1 Eubacteriales bacterium | reverse complement strand
TACCATGGGCTTTACCACCTTGCCGTCGGTAAAGGACAGCACCGATACCTCGGGGCCTTCCAGAAATTCCTCAATGACGATCTGACTGCCCGATGCGCCGAAAATCTTGTCCTCCATCATGGATTTGACTGCCGTCTTCGCCTCATCCCGGGTATTGGCAATGATGACGCCCTTGCCCAGTGCCAGTCCGTCCGCCTTGATGACCGTGGGGACGGGAGCCGTGTCCAGATAGGACAGTGCGGAGGCCATATCGGTGAAAACCTCATATTTTGCGGTGGGAATCCCGTACTTTTTCATGAGATTCTTGGAGAAGACCTTGCTTCCCTCAATGATTGCCGCATTTTTGGCGGGGCCGAAGCCGGGGATGCCGACTTTGTTCAGCTCGTCCACACATCCCAGCACCAGAGGATCGTCGGGCGCCACTACGGCGTAGTCAACGGCGTTTTCCTTTGCAAAGGCGACGATTTTATCAATCTCCTTGGCACCGATGGGGACGCAGACGGCGTCCTTCGCCATTCCGCCGTTGCCGGGAAGGGCGTAAATCTCGGTTACCGTGGGATTTTTCTTCAGACTTTTGATGATGGCGTGTTCCCGTCCGCCGCCACCGACTACCATAATCTTCATTTTGAACACCTCAGTGAAAAATCAATGATGGAAGAGACGCAGACCGCAGAATGCCATGGCGATTCCGTACTTGTCGCAGGTTTCGATAACCTGTGCGTCACGGATGGAGCCGCCGGGCTGAACGATTGCCGTTACGCCGCTTCTGTGCGCCCGCTCGATGTTGTCTCCGAAGGGGAAGAAGGCGTCGCTTCCGAGAGAAACGCCGGTCACCTGATCCAGCCATGCCCGCTTTTCCTCACGGGTCAGTTCCTCGGGCTTTTCGGTGAAGGTCAGTTCCCAGTTCTCCAGTACTTCCTCGGGGTTGTCTCCGATATAAACATCAATGGCATTGTCCCGATTGGGCTTTGCCACATCGGCACGGAAGGGGAGGTTCAGCACCTTGGGATGATGCCGCAGCTGCCAGTTGTCCGCCTTCTGTCCTGCCAGTCTGGTGCAGTGGATCCGGCTCTGCTGGCCGGCGCCGACACCGATGGTCTGACCGTCCTTGACATAGCAAACCGAATTGGACTGGGTATATTTCAGGGTAATCAGGCTGATGACCAGATCCCTCTTCTGTTCTTCGGTCAGGGTCTTGTTGGCGGTGACCAGATTGTTCAGCATGGTCTCTGCGTTGATTTCCAGTTCGTTTCTTCCCTGCTCGAAGGTCACGCCGAAAACCTGCTTGGTCTCAACGGGGCAGGGCTTATAGTCGGGATCAATCCGGACGACGGGATAGTTTCCCTTCTTCTTGGACTTCAGAATCTCCAGCGCCTCGGGCTCATAGCCGGGAGCGATAATGCCGTCGCTGACCTCATGCTGGAGCAGTTTTGCGGTCGGTACATCGCAGATATCGGACAGGGCTACCCAGTCGCCGAAACTGGACATACGGTCGGCACCTCTGGCACGGCTGTATGCAGAGGCAAGGGGGGAGAGTTCCATGCCATCGGGTACGCTGTACATCTTCCGCAGGGTCTCATCCAGAGGAAGTCCCAGTGCGGCGCCGGCAGGAGAAACATGCTTGAAGCTGGCGGCGGCACAGATACCGGTGGCCTCCTTCAGCTCCTTTACCAGCTGCCAGCTGTTGAGAGCATCCAGAAAATTGATATATCCGGGTCTGCCGTTCAGAATCTCAATGGGCAACTCGCTTGAGTCCTGCATATAAATCCTTGCAGGCTTCTGATTGGGATTACATCCGTATTTCAGTTCAAATTCTTTCATCATTCATAAACCCTTTCATATATGTACTTTTGTTTTTCTCATTATGTCCACAAGGAAGTGATATTCATGGCAACCGAATTCCCCGATTTTTTGAATCCGCATTTTTCATAAAAAGGAGTCTCCTGTTCATAGGAAATGAGGCAAATCCTCAAATAATTGACATATTTACTCTTCACCATATCGACAAGTTCTCTTCCGATTCCCATCCTCTGATAATCGGGACGGACCAGGAGATAATGAACATACGCATTCATAATGCCGTCGTCCATGACGCAAATCATTCCGACGAGCTTTTCTCTGTCCCACGCGGAATACACCGTTTTGTAATTCTCCATCGCAACGACAAGCCGCTCCGGATACTGTCCGGAAGACCATTCTACGGACAGAAACAAGTCCCGCAGCTGTTCTTCAAGAAACACATTCGTGTCACGATAGTTGATATCCATACGATTCAGTTTACTTCCGGAATTTCATGTAACAATCAGACCTTCAGTTCACTGGACACATCGCCCACATACAGACGGGCAAGAATGGGTTCTGCCACATCGTGAACGAATTCTTCGGTCTGGGAGGGCGCACGGCCGGTATACAGCGTGGGATCCAGCTCAGCCTCGATTTCTTCCCTGGTTACCGGGAAGGCGGGATCGGCGGCGATGCGGTCGATCAGATCGTTGGAGCCGCCCTCCATTTTGACCTTTCTTGCCGCCGCATGGGAATGCTCCCGAAGCAGTTCGTGGAGTTCCTGACGGTTTCCGCCCTTTTTCACCGACTTCATCATGATGTTCTCGGTGGCCATAAAGGGCAGCTTTTCCATGACACGGCGACGGACCACACGGTCATAAACCACCAGACCGCCGGTGACATTGATATAGATATTCAGGATGGAATCCACGGCGAGGAAGGCCTCCGCAACCGAGATCCGTTTGTTTGCCGAATCGTCCAGCGTCCGCTCAAACCACTGGGTAGATGCGGTAAAGGCGGGATTGAGCGAATCGGTGATGACATAGCGCGCCAGTGCGCAGATGCGCTCGGAACGCATGGGGTTGCGCTTATAGGGCATAGCAGACGAGCCGATCTGATTCTTTTCGAAGGGCTCCTCCATCTCTTCGAAGGACTGAAGGATCCGAAGATCGTTGGCAAACTTATAGGCAGACTGTGCAAATCCCGACAGAACCGACAGGAAGTAGGCGTCCACCTTTCTGGAATAGGTCTGTCCCGACACGGGAACACAGCTTTCAAAGCCCATATCCTCGGCGATCATCTTCTCCAGCGCCTTGATCTTGGTCTCATCCCCCTCAAAAAGCTCCACAAAGGATGCCTGAGTTCCGGTGGTTCCCTTGGAGCCAAGGAGCTTCAGATTGGAAAGCTGATACTCCAGATTCTCGATATCCTGAGTCAGCTCGTACATCCAAAGGGTGGCTCGCTTGCCGACGGTAGTCAGTTGGGCAGGCTGCAGGTGGGTATAGGCAAGACAGGGCATATCCTTATAGGTCAGGGCGAAATCGGACAGATTCTTCAGCACCTGTGCCGCCTTCTTCAGGATAATCTGCGATGCCTCCCGAAGGATGATGACATCGGTATTGTCGCCCACATAGCAGGAGGTGGCGCCCAGATGGATGATGCCCGCCGCCTTGGGGCACTGGAGTCCGTAGGCATACACATGGGACATGACATCGTGGCGGACAACCTTTTCTCTGGCTTCCGCATCGGCATAGTTGATGTCCTCTGCGTGTGCCTCAAGCTCGGCAATCTGCTCGTCGGTGATGTCCAGCCCCAGCTTCTTCTCAGCCTTGGCAAGGGAAATCCAGAGCCGTCTCCAGGTCTTGAATTTAAAGGCCTCCGAGAAGACATACTGCATTTCGGGGGAGGCATATCGGGTGGAAAAGGGGGAAATATATTTTTCTTTCTCGTCCATATCGGGAAAACTTCCTTTCAAATCCAGTCAGAAATAGGAAAAAATCGGGCTTATGAAGACCCTCATTTATACGACAACCACCGCATCCCCTCTCCGGCTTTGAAATCGGGAGAGAAGGTGCGGTTTTCGTTGTTATTTATTCTTGTTGATCATGCGGTTGGTTTCTTTGCCGGTCTCCAGATCCACATAGCGAACATACAGCGAAATTTTATTCGCCTCGTTCAGATTGCTCCAGATGGCATCGGTAAACTCGTCCGCATCGTTGGGGATGTAAACCCGCTCGGGCTCTCCCGTAAAGGTGGGGATGGGGGTTCCGTCGCACAGATAGGTGTGGATGAAGTGACCCACTCCGGACAGTGCCGTATAATGATAGGTATAACGGTTGCAGGCAGATCCTTCGGCGTCGGCAGACTTCAGGATGCTCATTTTATAGTCGAAATTCTTATATCCGAAGGTCAGGATGCCCGAGATACGGGGGGTCCAGTTGGGTCCGTCCGGCTCAAACTGACGGGTCTCCAGCGCCTCTTCGAAGGTCTTCCCTGCCTTGATGAACTCATAAACCGTATCGGTCTGATCGCCGTTGGTGACAATCAGCTGATTTCCGATCTTGCGGATGGGGTAGTAGATAATCAGCGAAGGGTCCTCGACCTTGGAGCTGTCGAAGGGATGAATGATGACTTCGCTCTTTCCGGGATTCTCCACGAACACACGGTTGCGGCTGTTTGCCGATCTGCCCATGATAAAATAGGCCGTCACCGCCGACTTTCCGTCGGCAGATTTTCCGATAACGATGCCCCGTCCGGGGTAACTGTTGGCGGCAAGAAGCTCGCCTATGGGACTGGTTCTGTAAATATCCATATGGGTAAATCCTTTCTTCTTTTCAGTTATCTGCCGTTTCCTGCGAGGGGATTTCTTTGGCAAGTGCGGCTGAAACCTTTTCGACCGCTCTGGGAAGGATAATCCATTCCGCCTGCTCCATAACCCGCCGCTGGAGGATTTCGGGGGTGTCCCCCTCCTCCACCTGCACCGCCTTCTGGTCAATGATCTCGCCGCCGTCGGGGATCTCATTGACGAAGTGAACGGTGGCTCCCGTCACCTTGACGCCCTTTTCAAGGGCGGCAATGTGAGGATTGAGTCCGTACATTCCCTTTCCGCAAAAGGAAGGAATCAGGGCGGGGTGGATGTTGATGATCCGATGATCCCACGCCTTGGTGAATTTTTCGGACAAAATCGCCATAAAGCCCGCCAGCACGATCAGATCGGCTTCGCAATCGGCAAGCTGGCTCTGGATGCCCGCCTCAAAGGCCTCCTGACTGCCAAGATCCTTTTTGGACACCACGGCAGAGGGGATGCCGGCATTCTGCGCTCTTGTCAATGCGTATACGCCGGGCTTATTGGAAATCACACGGACAATCTCACCGCTGTGCAAAATCCCGGAGGTCTGCGCATCCATCAGCGCCTGTAAATTGGTTCCGCCGCCCGATACCAGTACGGCGATTCTGATTTTTCTCATATTACGGTCCAATCTTATCGAATAATTACCTTGTCCTCGGATGCGATGATCTTGCCGATCACATAGGCATCCTCACCGTTGGCACGGAGAATCTCCAGCGTCCTGTCCGCATCCTCGGCGGCCACCACCACGCTCATGCCAACGCCCATATTGAAGGTGTTGAACATATCCCGCTCCGGGATATTTCCGGTTTTGGCGATCAAATCAAAGATGGGGAGAATCCGAACGGCGGAGCGGTCGATTTCTGCGCCCAGTCCGTCGGGAATCGAACGGGGGATATTCTCATAGAAGCCGCCGCCCGTAATGTGGGAAACCCCCTTGACCTTCACCTGCTCAAACAGAGCGCACATGGACTTCACATAGATTTTGGTGGGAGTCAGAAGAGTCTCGCCGATGGACTTGCCGCCCAATGCCTCGCAGGGCTTGAACAGATCGGGATTGTTTTCCACATCGAACACCTTGCGCACCAGGGAGAAGCCGTTGGAATGAACGCCCGACGATGCAAGGGCAATCACCACATCTCCGGGGACCATAGAATTGTTGTCGATAATCTTGCATCTGTCCACAATGCCCACCGAGAAGCCTGCCAGATCGTAATCATCCTCCGCCATCATACCGGGATGCTCTGCGGTTTCGCCGCCGATCAGCGCAGAACCCGCCTGCACGCAGCCCTCTGCAACGCCTGCAACAATGGCGGCGATTTTTTCGGGAACATTCTTTCCGCAGGCGATATAGTCAAGGAAAAAGAGGGGCTTTGCACCGCAGCAGATGACATCGTTGACGCACATGGCGACGCAGTCGATGCCGATGGTGTCATGCTTGTCCATCAGCATGGCAATCTTCAGCTTGGTACCGACGCCGTCGGTACCCGATACAAGGACGGGATCGGACATTCCCTGAAGGTCGGGGCGGAAAAGCCCTCCGAATCCTCCCACATCGGAGAATACCCCCGCCGTATGGGTTCTGGCAATGCTGGATTTCATCAGCTCAACGGACTTATAGCCGGCGGTAATATCAACGCCCGCCGCCTTGTAGCTCTCACTCTGACTTTTCATCTGTCGAGTCCTCACTTTCACTTTGATCTTTTTTATAGAATATGGATTTTTCCGACTTTTCCGAATCTATGATCTTCTTCTCAAATCGGTTCTTTCCGGTCTGCCGGGGAATTTCCGTGGGATAGTTTCCGCAGAAGCAGGCAGTGCAGAAGCCCTTGCCGTGATTGCATCCGGTCAGCTCGGTCACATTTTCAAGACTGAGATAGCCAAGCGAATCGGCACCGATGATCCCTGCGATCTCGTCTACCGAATGTTTGCAGGCAATGAGATTCTCCTTGGAATCCACATCAATGCCATAGTAACAGGGATCCACATAGGGGGGAGACGAAATCCGGACATGAACCTCGCTGGCACCTGCATCCCGGATCAGACGGATGGTTCGTGCCGTAGTGGTTCCGCGAACGATGGAGTCGTCCACAACCACCACCCGTTTTCCGCGGACAACCTCGGAAATCGGATTGAGCTTGATGCGAACCTTGTCTTCCCTTGCCTTCTGACCCGGGGCAATGAAGGTTCTTCCGATGTATTTATTTTTGATAAATCCCATTCCGTAAGGAATACCGGACTCCCGGGAGAATCCGATGGCGGCATCCAGACCAGAATCGGGCAATCCCACCACAATATCCGCCTCAACCGGATGCTCTCTTGCCAGTATCCGTCCGGCATTGACCCGAGCCTTGTGAACGCTGTGTCCGTCGATCACCGAATCGGGTCGGGCAAAATAGATGTATTCCATGACGCACAGGTGAGGCTCCGCTTTACCGCAGTGATCGGTAATCGAGCGCACCCCGTTCTTGTCAATGACCAGAATCTCACCCGGGCGAATCTCCCGGATAAGGGTTGCTCCGACTGCATCCAGTGCGCAGGACTCGGAAGCAATGACAGTACAGCCATCCTCCGTCCGACCGTAGCACAGGGGGCGAAGTCCGTTGATGTCTCTGGCGGCAATCAGTTTGGAAGGGGACATGATGCACAGCGAATAGGCGCCGTGAATCCGATTCATGGCACGGTTGACCGCCTCCTCAATAGAGGGAGAGGTCAAACGCTCCTTGATGATCTCATAACAGATGACCTCGGTATCGCTGGTGGTGTGGAAGATGCTTCCGCTCAGCTCCAGTTCCTCCCGAAGTTCGGCAGAATTCACCAGATTGCCGTTATGCGCCAGGGCGATGCTTCCCTTGATATGATTGACCACAATGGGCTGGGCATTGCTTCTGTCGCTTCCGCCGGTTGTGGAGTAACGGACATGACCCACCGCCATATTGCCAAGTCCCAGACCCTTCATCACATCGGGCGTAAACACATCGTTTACAAGGCCCAGATCCTTATAGGAGTGGAAGATTCCGTCGTCGTTCACCACGATGCCGCAACTTTCCTGTCCCCTGTGCTGAAGAGCGAAAAGTCCGTAATATGCGGAGGCGGCAACATCCTGCGTAGAATTGCAGTAAATACCAAACACGCCGCATTCTTCTTTGAGATGACCCATATTGGTTTCCTTTTTCCTTACGAAATAGCTATCATCCGGTCTGTTCCGACAAACCGAGAAAAACTTGTGGGGACGGAGCCCCGCGGGTTGATCCGTCCCTGCAAATTACAAAGATTATTCGCCGAAAATACGCTTCAGAATTTCCTGATATGCATCCTCAACATGACCGAGATCGCGGCGGAAACGGTCCTTATCCAGCTTTTCGTGGGTGGTTGCATCCCAGAGACGGCAGGTGTCGGGAGAAATCTCGTCTGCCAGTACAATGGTTCCGTCATCGGTCTTGCCGAACTCCAGCTTGAAGTCAACCAGTTCGATATTCAGCTTCAGGAAGTAATTCTTCATGATCTCATTGATCTTGAAGGTGTAGGAAGAAATGGTGTCCAGATCCTCTTTGGTTGCCCATCCGCATGCAAGGATATGATAGTCGTTGACCATGGGATCGTCCAGCTCGTCGCACTTGTAGCAGTATTCCAGGGTGGGGCAAAGAAGATTGGTGCCTTCTGCCACACCGAAACGCTTGGAGAAGGATCCGGCAGCAATATTGCGGACGATAACCTCCAGAGGAACGATCTTCACCTTCTTGACGATGGTCTCACGGTCGCTGATCTCCTCAACGAAGTGGGTGGGAATTCCCTCTTTTTCAAGGAGCTGCATCATGTAGTTGGTCACACGGTTGTTGATCACGCCTTTACCCGTGATTGTACCCTTTTTCTTGCCGTTGAAAGCGGTAGCGTCATCCTTATAGGAAACAATATACAGCTGGGGATCCGTGGTTGCATATACCTTCTTTGCTTTTCCCTCATAGAGCTGTTCGGTCTTTTCGATATTCATGGTTTTCTCCTCCAAAAATCCGGTTTTTGAATTTTTAATTTATTAAATCTGATCAGCAAGCGTATTTAGCTGAAACAGCCTGATCCTTTGCAAGCACCGCAGAGGCGCCGTCGGCTCTCGCCTGATCCAGCTTTGCGGCAAGGGCATCGTCCGATACGGCCAGAATCTCGAGGGCCAGCATGGCGGCGTTCTTGGCACCGTCGATGGCAACCGTGGCAACGGGAATTCCGGAGGGCATCATTACGGTTGAAAGAAGGGCGTCCATTCCGTCCAGTGCGGCAGATTTGACCGGAATGCCGATGACCGGCAGGGTCGTATTGGCGGCAAAGGCGCCGGCAAGATGAGCCGCCATTCCTGCGGCACAGATAATCACACCGAATCCGTTTGCTCTGGCAGAGACGGCAAAGGCTCTAGCCTGCTCGGGAGTGCGGTGTGCGGAATACACATGAACTTCAAAGGGGACCTCATACTCACGAAGCACCCCGATGGCCTTTTCCACAACGGGAAGGTCGCTGTCGCTTCCCATAATCAGCGCAACTTTTTTCATCTTTCACAAGTTCCTTTACAAAGCGTTGAATCTGCCGTCCGCAGGAAATCCCGCACCGACGCAGATCCGATAAAATTCTAAAATAACAGCAAATTCGATCTAATTGAGTATATCATACTTTTTGGTGGATGTCAAGAGTTTTTCAATGAAATTCCGACGATTGTATGCTTTTTAACGGGCAATCTTTTTGTACTTTTCCACAAATAAGACCATCCGCCTGTGACAAGGAGAACGGTCCCGGCATATGATATACAGAAGGAAATCGTGGAAAAGATCCCTTCATGAGAATAAAACAACCGAAAGGATGGTCACAAGGATGGACTATCAAAGAGCCTGCTCCTGCCACAATACGCGGGCAGGTTATATGGGCGTCTCTCAAGCGGGAATGAGAAAAAGGCAGGAAACGAGAACTGCAGATCCCAACTGCACTCCCTCATATGAGTATCCGCCCAACAGCTGCGACTACCCCTCTCTCGCTATGGCATATCTTCCCTATCAGAAATGGGGCGGTCTGTATGAGCCGGCAGAGGCCTTGCAGAATGCCACCCTCTTCCGTGAACTGAACAAACCCTTTTTGGCAGAGAGAAGAGGAGGCGTCAGAAAAATATGAATGCACCGGCAATGGGAAGCCCCGAGCAAAGAGAGCTTCTGAACGAAATCCGTGCATACAGTTTTGCTGCACTGGAGAGCGCCCTGTATCTGGACGGATACTACAGTCCCGAAGCGCTGGAGTATCATCAGAAGATGGCTAAAAAATCCAAAGAAGCAAAAGAAAAATACGAGTCGCTTTTCGGACCGCTGACGCAATCCGGAGTCGTCGGCGATGACGGCTGGACATGGGTAAAAACCCCGTGGCCCTGGGAATTGGAGGCGAACTGATCTATGTGGATTTATGAGAAAAGATTGGAATACCCGGTAAAGATCAAGAATCCCAATCCGGAAATTGCCAGATTCATCATCAGTCAGATCGGCGGTCCCGACGGCGAAGCCGGTGCGGCGACCCGTTATCTCCAACAGCGTTATTCGATGCCCGACCGTCGGGTTGCCGGAATTCTGACGGATGTGGGCACGGAAGAATTAGTTCCATAATGCTATCAGTGATTTTATTCATTCTCATTCACAATCAAACTGCAAACAGGCAGGAGCCATGACGCTCCTGCCTGTTTACTCAAAAGTCCCTCTTCAGGCTGTACCCGAAGTCGCTGACGGTGGTGTAGGATGCGCCGCCGGACTGG
>JBJDZJ010000126.1:0-10560 GCA_051867915.1 Eubacteriales bacterium | reverse complement strand
TTCAGCTGTTCAGGAACGAAACCAACGAATGGGTTCATGTGACGGTAAATGGTGAAGAGATCGTTTGCACGCCGAATCATCCCTTCTACTCTCCGGTCAAGGGTTGGACAAGTGCGATCGATCTCAGAGCAGGAGACATCCTTGTCACCGTCAACGGTGAGTATGTCGTTGTTGAGCAGGTACAGCATGAATTGCTGGAAAACCCGGAAACGACATATAACTTCGAGGTTGAGGATTTCCATACTTATTATGTTGGCGACACGGAAGTGTTGGTGCATAATAAGTGTGAGGGGTCAGGCTCATATGAGATTTTTACTGACAGTGATCAGGTATACGTTGGAAAGGGATCAATGAGTCGAATGAACCGGTCTATTAATAGGTTAACTAAGCAAGGGTATAATGTGATTGACTCACACTGGACACCTGCAAGCAATAGTAGCGTAGCTTTTGTAGATGAATATATGAAGATGGCCAAATATGACTTTGACTTTGGAGGAAAACTTATTAATAAAATTATGAGTCCGGGATTTAAAATTTATAATTCCTGGCTATAATGGTTACTCATGAATGAATGAATATTTAAAGAGGTACTATGCGATACATCAATAAATATCTTGACGGAGAACATAAATTTCTTGAAGTTACGGTGTATGACCGTGAAGACGTGCAATCCTTGCCACAGTATTGGAACGAGAAAAATGTTATTACCAGCGTAAACAATTTACAATATTTGGCTGATTTTAAGCAAATCGAACGGTTGATATTAACTTCCGGAGAAACACCTAATAATGTTTTAGAAATAATCAAAACACAACAATGTTTGCGAGCATTGAAAATTGATTATGAAGAAACAGCGCTTTCTACATCCTTGTGTATAGATGTTTCAGGATTCCCCAGTCTTGAATATTTATTCTCAAGATCATCATTCAATTTTACAGGGGTATCTGATTCTAAAACACTTAGAACTCTTATCGTACAGAGTTGGTACAGTGATGATCTGTCAAAGTTAAGTCATTCACAGATAGATTCCCTCAGCATTTGTTGCGGCAGACTTAAAACGCTCAAAGGAATTGAGAACGTTCCTCTTCAAATTCTTTCATTGGCAAACCTTCGAGGTTTATCGGATATTTCGTACGTGGAAAAACTCCCGTTAAAGATATTGGAGCTTGTGAATTGCAATAAAGTTACGAGTTTTGAAAATTTATCGTCGGATACATTGGAATACTTGATGATATATGGAAGAAATAAGGTGCGGAGTGGATCATTTATAAAAAAATATAAGCGGTTAAAACGTGTTATGTTGGATATCATAATTGAAGATGGTGATTTAAGCGTGTTTGATAACCTTGAAAAAGCAACCATTCTTACAGATCGGCGACACTATAACCGCAAGAATTCGCAATTGCCCAAAAATGAGAATCAATATGTCATTGATAGCATCCCAATGTGGCGATACATCTATTCCGGTAGGCTAATCTGACTTTTGTAAAAGTGATTATTTACGCAGGTTGTTAACGAAGTTGCAATAGTCTGAAGAGAAATCCATGGCGATGGTTCCATGACCGAATTGATTCTTACACCGAATTCGAGTGGAATCATCGCTATGGAAGGAAGCCAATACAGTCCAAGTAGCATGAAGACTGTACTACTCAGGTAGCGGCAGGCGGTTTCGCCGCAAACAGCGTGAACCCCTTCTGCTACCGCGGATATTATTACGATGTCGATCTCGGAATGTATTACCTTGGCAGCCGTTATTACAACCAGGAATGGGGCAGATTCATCAATGCGGATGGACAACTCAACGGCGGTCTGTTGGGATATAATCAGTTTACCTATTGTGGGAATAATCCGGTGATGAATGTGGATCCGGACGGTCATGCTTGGTGGCATTGGGCTTTAGCTGCGACGGTTATTGCTGCATGTGCAGTTGCAACGGTTATTACTTGCGGTGGATTTGCTGCTGCAGTAACGGCGGTTGGGTTAGTAGCGAGTGGAAGTGCAGCAGCAACAGCTTCTGCCACAATAGCTGCCAGTGCATTTATAACATCAGCTCTGGCACTTGAAGCTGCAGCATGTGATGCTGCAATAAACTCATCTTCTGTAGATGAATTTATGGAACAAGGCAGTTGGTGGACTGTTGCAAGTGTTGCCGGTGCGGCTGGTTTTGGAGGATTCGCCGGTTATCAGATGTACAAGGCACAAAATCCGGATCCCAATCCATCAACCACCAGTCCTTGTGATGGGACAAATCGTGGTCAGCATCTTTCTGGGGTTCAATCTCCGAAGAAAATGAGTGTTCCGGATGGCTCATATACTCAATATGATAGTCAGGGGAAAATATATTCGTATACACAATATGATTCACAGGGAAGACAAAGTATGAGGATAGATTTTCAGGGGGAAGTAAAGCCGGTGATTCTGCCCATTGCGTCATAGAATACCTGACGGATCTGACTGCGAGTGTTGGTGATCTTCTTACGGATGTTCAGCTCGTTGTATTCGTAGCTCTTGATACCGCCTGAAACGGTGGACTCGGAAACAAGTCTGCCCATATCGTTACAAAAAAGTTACAAAACTGTAAATGATTTTGATTGCATTTTCAATTTGAATATGTTATAATACTATAATAATATATGGAAGGGTGTATCATGTGTCTTTGGAAAAAATAGAAAAGGAACATTTGAATAATGATTTAATACAACAAGACATCATGAATGGATTTCGAAACGATTCTCACATGGCGATAAATATCATTTTAATTATTGTCAGTGTTCTTGTTGTTTTTTGCTTTAGTTTTCTTACACCGTATGCATGGTTTGCGTTATTGATTCCTGCCTTGATTTTAATACTTTGGTATATAAAACGTATGAAGAGAATGAAAAAAATAAACAATATCGAATTTACTGTGGTTCTTGATGAATTGCTTTACGAAAAGCAAGGGGAATTACGGACAGTGCCTACATTCTATAAAGGAAAATGGATTTCGTATTTGCAGTTTTTACACAATGGGCGGTGGGAAATGGAAGGAAACTACTATTCCTGGAGCGATCAATATAAAATGAGTAGCACAGGAATTTGTAACACATCGAGCCCAAAAGATATGTTTTATGTTGTTCTATATAAAGATACAAAGGAAATTGCTATTGCCTATAACACAAAATTTTTCGAATACAAATCGTGATGTTATAATTATGGCTCCAAAGATCTAGGGCATTCGATTGACGAATGCCCCCAGCCTGTCGAGAAGTCCCATATCCATGCGGATATGGGACTTCTCGACAGACTGACCCGAAATCTTACGATTTCGGGTGCAAATTTGGGATGAGGTACCGAAAAAGATGCGGTGCTAATTGCCGCTTTATGCAAGAATAATGTGATAGAAATTCTTATTTTGCGTAGAGCGAAACAGTATCTCACCATTTTTTACAATAATTCTGTTTGATGCAATGTTCTTTGAATTTGCGCCGATTTATACTTGTTTAATATTCAGCTTTTTACATTCTTCAAGTAATAACGGCAATATTTTGGTTCCGTAACCCTTCTTTCGTTCTGTTTGACGAATGGCGTAGCCTATATGTCCGCTCGTTTTTGCAAGATTGTCATTAAGACCGTGGCGTATTCTTCCGTAACCGATTGGTTTATCATTATCGTATAACCAATATGATGTTTGCGGTACCATCCAATCTTCCAAATTGCCGTTATCAACAGAGTATTCATGGTCAAGCCACTCTTTAAATTGTTCATAAGCCATCCCATAGACTTTATTGTGAAACCCGTTATCATTGGCGGTAATTTCCTGCAACATATCATAGATCTCTTTGCCATCATAGCATAAAGAGCGTAGTTTGTAAAGAGTGATGTTTGCCCTTGCGGGCAAGTGATGTTATGCTTCGCATAGTGATGTTGCTTCCGTTGGGCGCAGTGATGTGATGTGTTCCTACTCACGCCCGAAAGGCACATCACAAGGCGAAGCCGTCATCACGCACGAAGTGCGCATCATGTTCCGCAGGGGCGGAACACATCGTTCCGGAAACAAAAAAGCACTTCTTTCGAAGTGCTTTCGTTTGGTTGCGGGGGTGGGACTTGAACCTCACGACCTCCGGGTTATGAGCCCGACGAGCTACCAACTGCTCTACCCCGCGATATATTCAGATTTGGTGCCGGCGACCGGGATCGAACCGGTACGAGACTTTCGTCCCACCGGATTTTAAGTCCGATGCGTCTGCCTGTTCCGCCACGCCGGCGTCTGCTCCAAACCGCTCTGCTAGTATACCACACAAATTCCCGTTTGTCAACCCCTTTTTGAAAATTTCTTCATCTTTTTTGCCCCATTTATTCGATTGCCTTCGACAGAACTCCCATAAGCGCAGTTTTCGGCAGGGAAAGGGGGCGATTTCCTGTTCTTATCTTTTTTGTGAAATTTTTATTATTGACCTTTACTTTTTCTTAAAAATCGTATATAATAGCCCTGAAGACTTTGCAATACAGGAAAGGACTGCCGATTATGCCTTATATCGAAACGAAAACCAATGTGAAAATCTCCGATGCGTCTGCCGACGCCATCAAAACCCGCCTCGGAAAGGCGATTGAAACCCTGCCCGGAAAGAGCGAGCGGTGGCTTATGGTCTCCTTTGCGGGCGAAATGTCCCTGTATTTTCAGGGATCCGACGCTCCCTGCGCCATTTCGGAGGTCAAAATTTACGGATCCGCCCCTGCAGACGCTCTGGAAAAGATGACCGGGAAGATCTGCGCCATCCTCTCCGGGGAACTGGGAATTCCCGAAGATCGGATCTATGTCAAATACGAGCTGTGCAGCCACTGGGGCTGGAACGGCGGCAATTTCTGAGTTTACGGAAATCGGAAAGGAGATCCCTTTACAGAGGGACGCATCACAAATATGGAACAGCAAGAGAACAAGCAGAAGAAAACCCTGCACATCATCCCCCATTCTCACTGGGACAGGGAATGGTATCAGTCCTTTGAGGCTCACCGCATGAAGCTGGTGGAGCTTTTCGATGCGCTGATTGAGGTCATGGAAACCGATCCCGACTACACCACCTATCACTTTGACGGGCAGTTTGTCCCCGTCGAGGACTATCTGGAAATCCGCCCCGAAATGCGGGAACGCCTGCTGGCTTTGATCCGTGCGGACAAGATTCAGATCGGTCCCTGGTATGTTTTGCAGGATGAATTCCTCACCGACGGCGAGGCCAATGTGCGCAATATGCTCTACGGCATCAAGCTGGCAAAATCGGTGGGCGCCGACCCCCTGATGGTAGGCTATTTCCCCGATTCCTTCGGCAATATATCCCAGGCCCCCCAGATCGTCCGGGGATTCGGCATCGACAACGCCGTCTTCGGTCGGGGACTCAACGACATCGGCGCCGACAACAAGGTTATCAAGCAGAACGGCATCACCAAGTCCGAGCTGATCTGGCGATCCCCCGACGGCAGTGAGGTCATCGGCATCCTGTTTGCCAATTGGTATTGCAATGCCAACGAACTGCCCTCCGATCCCGCTGCCCTGAAGGATCGGATTCTGGGCATCGCTCATTCGGCAGAGCGATTCGCCACCACCGATCAGCTTCTGGGCATGAACGGATGCGACCATCAGCCCCTTCAGAAGAATCTGTCCTCGGTTATCAAGACGGCAAATGAAGTTCAGGACGAGGTTGTGGTCAGACAGTCCAATTTCCGGGACTACATAGAAGAGATCCGCAAGCACAAGGATGATCTGAAGCCCTTCACGGGGGAGATTGTGGGGCAGTACACCTCGGGCTACGGCCTGCTGATCAACACCGCCTCCACTCACATTGACATCAAGCAGAAGAATCACGAGACCGAGCATCAGCTGGAGCGGATCGCCGAGCCGCTGTCGGCTCTGGCGACCCTGTCGGGAAGGGAATACCCCTCCGACTACTTCCTGTATGCCTGGAGAAAGCTGATGCAGAACCATCCCCACGATTCCATCTGCACCTGCTCCTGCGATGAGGTCTATGAGGAAATGCTGACCCGTTTCGCCAAATCCTATGCGGTCGCCGAAAAGCTGACCGAGGGGGCCTGCGACTACTTTGCAAAAGCGGTGGACACTCTGTCGGCAAAGGGACAAAAGGGCGAAAAGGCCATTGTGGTCTTCTCGCTGGAGCCTTCTTCCTGCCGCCGGGTGGTGAAGACCCATGTGGATTTCGATCGGGACGACTCTTTGACCGATGTGACGGTCTACGCGCCCGACGGATCGGTGGTTCCCGCCAAGACCCGCCTGATCCGCAATCAGTTTACCTACACCCTGCCGAGCGACCGTTTCCGTCAGCCGAGATATGTGGATCGCTTCGAGATTGAGTTCCCCGTGGAGACTTCCGGTATCGGCTACACCGTTTACAGCGTGGCAAGAGGGAAGACCGGGGTCGACTCTGCCATCCGGGTTTGGGAGCACGGCATGGAAAGCGGCGAACTGTCCCTGACCTTCGCCGACAACGGCAGCTTTACCCTGACCGACAAAACGACGGGACAGGTCTACGGCAATCAGAACCTGCTGATCGACGAGCAGGATCTGGGTGAAAGCTACAACTTCCGCAAGGGGGACCGCCCCACCCTGACTGCCGATTCTGCACAGATCACCCTGTATGAGCAGACTCCGTACAGCGCAACCTTTGCGGTGAAGATTCATCTGTCCGATGAGGAGGATGTGACCTCCTATGTGACCCTGACCGAGGGCATTCATCGGGTAGACATTGCGACGAAGATTGTCAACCGTGGGGAGAATCATCGGATTCGCGCCACCTTCCAAAGCGATGTTGTCGCCGATCATGTGCTGTCCGAGGGACAGTTCGATCTGGTTTCCCGTCCCATTCAGCCCGAGTTCACATGGCAGAATCCCTCCAACGATCAGCGGGACGACTCCTTCATCCTGCTGGAGGGGGAGAATCGGGGACTTTGTATTGCCAATCGGGGACTTCATGAGTATGAAGTCTATCGGGACGGCAAGAATACCGCCGCAATCACTCTTCTGCGGTGCGTCGGCGAGATGGGCGACTGGGGTGTCTTCCCCACGCCGAAAGCCCAGTGCAAGGGCGAATATCTGCTGGAATACAGCGTGATTCCCTACGGAGCGGACCGTCCGTCTGCCGTCAATGCCGCCTATGCCTTTGCCGCACCCTCGGTGATCGCCGTCGGCGCCGATCTGCATGAGGGTCGTCTTCCCGCCGGGCAGGACTTCATCGCTCTGGATAACCCCATGATCCGGATGTCCGCCCTGAAGAAGGCGGAGGATCGGGACTCCCTGATCTTCAGAATCTACAACCTGAGCGACAGCGAGGAAGACCTTCATGTCACCCTGGGCGGCTCGTTTACGGGAGCGTATCTGACCAATCTGAACGAGGAGCGCATCAGCCCGCTGACGCTGACCGACGGACGGCTGTCTCTGACTGTGGGAAAAAAGAAGATCGTCACGCTGGAACTGGAAAAGGCGGAATAACAATACAGATACGGGGCGGCCGCAGACGGTTGTTGCGGCGCCCCGTACAGGGAACACGGGAAAATAACAATAAGGAAGGGAAATGGGTATGATGAATCTGTGGCATTGTTTTATGTATCTGTGCCTGATCGGGATTCTGGGATTTTTCATCGGACGGATTCTGCCCAAGGGCTTGTTCCATCCCGACGGCATTCTGTTTCGTACCCGTGCCTTCGAGAAAAACGGCACCATCTACAATCGGCTGAAGGTCAAGCGATGGATGAATAAGGTTCCCGATATGAGCAGGATTCTGCCGGGGATGATGCCGCCCAAGAGTCTGTCACCGGGAATCGGCCCGAAGCAGTTGGATCTGGCGATACGGGAAACCTGCATTGCGGAGTTTGTTCATCTGGCGCTGGGACTGTTGGGATTTTTCTGCGTTCTGATCTGGGAGGGAATCGGCGGTCGGATTCTGGCTCTGCTGTATCTGATCGGAAATCTGCCGTATATCATCATACAACGGTACAACCGCCCGAAACTGATGAGAGTTGCCGAGCGGCTTCGGGAAAAAGAGAGCATCAAAGAAAGTCATGAGGAAGAAGGCAAAGAATGCACAAAACAGGCATTATAATCAAAAACAGCGATTGTTCCGTTGTGGATTATCGGAAGTTCCGACTTCGTAAGCTGAACACTCCGGAGTTCAGCCATTTGAAATACCTGCTGTTTTGGCCGGTTTTCGGTCTTCTCTTTCTAACGGTGGAGCGGCTCTTCATTCGGGAATCCTATTTTCCCATTCACTGCGCCCTTGACGATCTCATCCCCTTTTGCGAGTTCTTTCTGGTTCCCTATCTGTTCTGGTTCGTCTATCTGGTGGGAATGCACATCTACACCCTGCTTTTTGATGTGGAATCCTTCAAAGGACTCATGAAGTTCATCATGGTTTCCTATACCGTTGCCATCATCGTCTATCTCGTTTTTCCCAACTGTCAGGAGCTTCGGCCGATAACCTTTGAAAGGGACAATGTTTTCACCCGGTTCATGACTCATTTTTATGCTTTTGATACCAACACCAATGTCTGCCCCTCCATTCATGTCATCGGATCGGTGGCAGTGGCGGTCTGCGCTTGGAAGAGCAAGCATTTTTCGGGGCCTGTTTCCCGGACGGTTTTCGTCCTGCTGGCTCTTCTGATCTCGGTGTCCACGGTATTTTTGAAACAGCATTCGGTCATAGATCTGGTGGCGGCGATCCCGGTCTGCATTCTGGCGTATGTCGTGGCATACGGAAAGAAAAGAAAACCTCGGAAATGAAAAAACACCCTCTTTGAGACGCATTCGGCGTCTCAAAGAGGGAATTTTGATGCGTGAATTGCGGGCGTATCGGCGACCGAGCGCCGTCGGGATCCTGTCCGGGCATTGGGGAATGAGGGCCCGACTGCCCGCAGGCGTCTCTCAAACGCTCCGATTCATTCCCGATCCGGAATATGCATGTGGGCGTTCACCCACCGACAAACCCCGTCTGCCACCTCGGACACGCTCTTTCCGGTCATATCAAGGGTGTCAAAGGACAGATCGCCGATGCGGGAATGGGTTTTGAAATACCGATTGTAGCCGATGGAATCCATGATCCAATTCTCGTCCCGAATCTTCCTTCCCTCCACCATCTTCCTGCGCAGTTCGTCTTCGCCGCAGACAAGGGCAAGGCAGTAGATTTCCGAAAAGAATCGGGCATGATAACTGCATTTCATTTTGTCCAGACATCCTGCCATGGACCACAGAACCGGCATCCCGCTCTGCATGATGTCTTTGGAGACGCACAGCATCTGATCCACATAATTCTGCCGATCCTCATCGGTGGTCAGCGGCAGAATCCCGTTGTACAGATCGCCGTCCAGAACGACAAATCCGGGACTCCTTTGCATAAGCTCCTGAGCGGTGGTGGTTTTTCCCATGCCGCTGCATCCCGACAGGATAAACAGCGGCAGCTTTCGGAAGGACCATGTGTGAGTGCATTTCGGGCATGTTACCGTATGCCCCGAAACCGTTTTGTCCCATTCGTAATTTCCGCATTTCGGGCAGATTCCGATCATCGTGTGGGTTCTCTCCTTTCCGGATTTTCGCCTTTCGGGGCAGGGTCGGGAGCCGATCGGTACCCCTTCAGAATCTCAAGCTTCTCATCGCAAACCGCAAGATTCCCTCTGCCCACACCCATGCGGATGTCGGGCTTGGCGTCTCCGTGGAAATCGGATCCGCCGCTTTCGGCAAGAGAAAAGGTTTCCGCAAGGGATTTCGCCAGCGCAGTGGTTTCGTCAGAGTAGTCGGAATATTCGGTCTCCATGCCCACAAGCCCCGCCCGAACCCCATCCGGGAGAAATTCAATGAGATCGGCAGGGGACAGCGTCACCAGAGGATGGGCGAGTATCGGTACGCCGCCCATGCGGCGAACCTTTTCGATGGTTTCAAATACATCCGGTCGGGCAGGGGGATGATAGAATCCCCGATTCGGCGACAGGAAGCGGGCAAAGGCGTCTTTGGACGATTCTGCATAGCCCGCCTCCACAAGGGCGGCGGCAAAATGTGCCCGATTGGGATGAATGGCACGGCGCCTGATTTCATCGTAGGAAATCGCATATCCCGCCCGGCAGAGCGCCTCTGCCAGTCGGCGGTTGCATTCTTCTTTCCGCTCGGCCTGCTCTTCCATTTCACGGGTGATCTCACCGTAGCAGGTCATCGGAATGAACAGCCCCAGCAGATGAAGCTCGGTCATCCGCTCCGGAGTCCCCCGACGGTATTCGGTGGAAAATTCGATGCCGGGGATCGCCTCCACCGTCGAACCCTTGGCCGCCTCCAGAAATTCGGGAATGCCGGCAAGGGTGTTGTGATCGCAGAGGGCAACTGCTGACAGCCCTGTCCGCTCTGCCAGAGCCACAAGCTCCGACGGAGTCAGACTGCCGTCTGAATAGACGGAATGGGTGTGAAGATCAACCATGCTGTGCGCCTCCTGATGGTAAAATCCTGCCCTTCGGGCGGGATTTCAGTCTGTCGATAAAGTATAAATTAAGAATGCCGCCAGCCAAGGAATGGGGTTGGAGGTCTGGAGGAAGGGGAAA
>JBJDZJ010000125.1:0-10629 GCA_051867915.1 Eubacteriales bacterium | reverse complement strand
GCATAGAAAAAACGAGAAAAACGGAGATTTCGAGAGATTTCTCCGCTTTTTTCGAATCTGAAGTTTTTCGGAATTCTGTAGATGCATTTCGGGCATTTCGAACCTGTAGACAGATTCGAACCAACGAAATGTATTTTTTATATCAATCTTCTAAATACAAAAAACTGTGTAGGGATTTGAACCCCCACACAGTTTATATAGCTTCTGAAAAATACCGATGTTCAAGAATTGTTTACAAAACTGTAGATACAACAACGGTTTGGATAGATTCGGACTAACGAATCGATTTATGACGAAACTTCAGTGCTTTTTGGTGTATAGGTGATCTCCTCTGCCGCCAGCATAGCATCCGTTCCGTTCCAAGATGTCACTTCATAGTATGCATCGTATTTGGTGGTGTGAGTATCATTCCAAACATCGGTATACGCCCAACGGTTACCTTTGCAAAGCGGGAACAATCCATCGCCGCCTTGAATTTCATAATCCGTTAGCAAATAGCAACGGCTTTCTTTTCCCTTATGTCCGTTCGTTTCAACTTTTTGGCATACCAAACCGATTCCTTCACAAAAATAAATTGTGCTATAGTACGAATAGGGCGGCACCGAATTTCTACCGGGATATTCTGCACGGATCTCGTATGCATGACAATTTTCAAACACACCCGCAGGGGTTTCAACTGTTGCGCTCGCATCTTTGAATGTGTACGTTACATGACCGCAAGAGGAAACTCTTGATTCGCCAAGAGCAAGTCCCGTATCAAGAATACAGCTATCGCATCTGCTGAAATCACGCAAACGAGTATCCTCGAAAATAATGCCCGGGTTTTCACAATAATAGAGTGAGCCATTGATTTTCTTAATATGCTCACCTCTGGTAGTCGGAATGCTACCCGGCGCAGCAAGCATTTTACTCCATGCCGAAATAGCGGATACGGCATTAGCATAATAGTCACTGGTGGGTTCAAGCAGTTCTTTTGCCTGCTTAACAGTTTCCAAAGCCTCCGCATCCCTACGCTCCCAGAAATATTCAAAAGCCATCATCAAATAGACGTAACCAACACTTAATGGGAAATTGTGCTCCCTCAAAAACGGGATCTGAACCTCACGCATAAAATCAATCTTCTCTTGACCATCCAAATGATGGTTCTCCCAACTGGTAAAATGACACATCATCATGTCGTTGTGACCGGCAAGGATGGCCTGCTTCCAGCGGGACAAATCGGGTCTTTCATATTGAGCGCCATTGTAAAGGATAGAGGCAAGCAGGTAGTTTTTATTTTGCTCATCATGCATTCCATCAACAGCCTCCAAAGCCTTCTGATATGCCTCTTGCAGACCCTGTCGATTGTTCTTCAGTTTATACAGTTCCAGTTCCTGTATCCGCTCCATAACAAAAGTTACCAAAGTAGACTTTTCCACGGATTGATTCTTCTTATCCATAACTCCAAATCCTTTCTGTAATTGTTTTCTCCCCTCACTCAAACGCCATTTGACAGTTCCTTCCGGAATATCGAGTCGGACGGCTATATCCCTCACAGGTAAGCCATCAAAATAGTGTAGCTTGATCGTTTCCTTGATCGTATCACTCAAAGATTCCATTTCCACATGAAGTCTATCATAAATATCATCATTAGCTACATACCACGTATCGTTTTGGTCAACATCCTCAAATTCCCAATTTTCAAAATCAGTTAAACTGACTGTTGATATAAGGTGATCGCGCATAACCATCTTTTTAGCATAATTCTTGGCAATCGCACAAACATACGCTCCAAACTTGTTTTGTGACGTCAATGCTTTCAACTGTATCCAAGCTGCTACAAAAGCTTCTTGCGCGGCATCCTCTGCCTTGTAATGATCGTGAGTAATTTTGTATGCAGTTCCCAGCGCAGCTTTCTCATGCCTGATAACTAACTCCTCAAATGCAAGACCGTCTCCGCACAAAGTCAATTCTACCAAGCGTTTGTCACATTCATTCTTATACATAGACACGTAATCACCTCCTTGCTAATCGATTGTCAAATGGGCACGTACTCAGCCTTATCATGAATCGGTCGAGTATGTGTTATAAGTGGGTTCACCTATATGTTATCAAAAAATGAGGAAAGGTTGGGTTGTAAGAAAAATTTTCTGCATTTTCAAATACATATCATAAACAATTATAACACAAAACTATGAATTATTCAATTCGTTACATAGGCCTCGTTTGCAAGCATGACGTTGTGCCCCGGAAGATAGCGGTCAAGTGCAACTCCCATCATCGCAAAGGGATCAGTGTATCCTTGTCGCCGAAAATTCCGGATCCGCTTTCGGGGGACACAGACACATTCCCGGATTTCGCCTATCAAACAAACCTCTGCCGCAAAAGCAATGCTTTTGCGGCAGAGGTTCCTTATATTTTTTTCTCCAAAAGCTCGGTCAGCCTCTTACGGATGGCAGACAGAGCTTCCCGGGGATCGTCTATCTCCCACACGGCGGACTCCATGGGACAGGGTCCGGTATCCGCACGGTTGCGGATGGTCTGCGGCTGATGATCCCGGTACGCCGGAATCCCGTTTTCCTCAAGGACCCGGACGGCGGGTTCGCTCATGACCGGAGCATAGACCTCGCTGACGCCCAGCAGGACATACAGGAAGGCCGCCGCCTTCCCCACCACCCGATCGGCGGCAGAATAGCCTTTGAAATCGGTCTCGCTGTCCAGAAAGGACAGCAGAGGCTTGACGCCCCGATCAGCGGAGGTGATTACCGGAGAATCCCCCTTGCAGAGAACGCAGGTATCGTTCCCTGCAAGCAGCAGATTCTTTGCCTTTTGCGTGTTTTCGTTCATATCCGACACTTACAACGGCTTCTTCGGCTTATTTTGCGGAATTCTTCGGATGCTCCACCCGATAGACGATCAGGGGCAGAAGCGCCCACTGGAGGCAGAGTCCGAACAGTCCGGCGCCGATGCTCTTCCAGATGACCGCCACGGCGATGCTCTCATTGCCGAAGGCGTAAACCGACAGCAGGATCGCCGCCGCACGGACCGCCCGTCCTGCGATCTGAGCAATCAGAACCTTTGCGACGGTGGGTATTCTGACCCCTCTGAGCAGTCCTGCGCACAGACCGTAGACGCAAAGTTCGATCATCATAAAGGGCAGCATGGCGGTTCCGGGCATTCCCGTCAGTGCGAAGCTGACCAGGGGTCCGAGCAGTCCCGAAACGGCTCCCGCATAGGGTCCCGCCAGCAGTCCCACCAGAATGATGGGCAGGTGCATGGGCAGGAAGGTCTCGCCGAGGGCGGTTCCCAGCCCCGACAGTGCGCCGATGACATGAAAGATCTGAGGAACAACTACGGCGCCCGCAATGGCGGCGAGGGTCGCCAGCGTCTGCACCTTTACGGACAGACGGGGCTTTTCCAAGACTCTTGTATTGGTTGACATTTGATTTTTCTCCTTTATGGGTAACATTAATGGAAAAGATTGGTTTTCAGAGATCGGAATCAGTTAAGTCCCGCTACGGCATAGGCATAATCTGCCTCAACGGTGGAGACCACATGGCCGTCGGCATCTTTCAGGGTCAGCGTAAAGGAATCAAATCCGTTCTCCGGAATGCCGGTCACAACTACGCCGTAGAGCACACAGCCCTCTTCTGCCGTATAAACCTCTCCTGCCGCCGTTGCGCTCTGATACAGATTCATATCCACGCCGACGGTGCGGGTAACTTCTCTGACCGCCGTCTGATCTTTTGTGAAGACCAGTTCATAGGTATAGCCGTTTTGAATCTCCAGAGCATCGGATACCACCAGAATCCGCAGATCGAAGGTTCCGTCGGTTTCGCCCTGTCTGTTCTGAACAAACGCCGTATGATAGGTTGTGGTGATGGCGTTGCTTTCGCTGTCGGTATAGCCCTTGATGAAGTGCTGTCCGCAGAAGAGGCAGGAGGAATCCACTTCAATGTGTCCCTGATTGTAGCTTTCTTCAAAATAGCTTTCCGTCTCGTCTGCCATATAGCGATAGCCGAAGATGTTGGGATGGATGCTATCGTTCATATAGGTGGCAAGGCAGTCGGGTTCATTCACACCCTTGCAGGCATAGAAGTCCAGAATGCCGATACCCCATTTGCCGTGAATCTGATAGAGGGCTTCTACCATTGCGGCATAATTTTCGCTTTCGTAAGGACAGTTGGTGTAGAAGATGACCTCGCAGTCCCAGGTCTCCTTCGCATAGGCGATGATATACTCAATGGCGCCGATGACGGTGGTCTGATCGAAGTCGTTCTTGTCAAAGCTGTCGCCGAGGGTGCCGAGAGGCTGAGATGTGGTCGCATCGTTGGTGGAAAGCTGAACGATCAGCTTATCGGGAGTGCCGTACTTTTGGAACTCGGTCTGAAGGCGTGCCACATAGGAGGTGGAGCCGTTGTTGACCAGCGTGGTTCCGGAAATGGCGGACTTCACGGTGCTGATGCCGTTGTCGTCGGTATCAATCAGATCCACGAAGGAGCGTCCGTTTGTCGCCGAGCCGTAGGTCACCGACGAGCCCAGGAAGAAGATCACTTCATCGGACAGTTTCTTGACCTCGCACAGTCCGTTCTCGTCTGCGCCGCCCAGGTAATAGCCGTCGGCGAAGGTGATGGTACCCGATGAGGTCTCAAACAGACCCCGTCTGATGCTGTCGCCGATACCGTTGGAATAGAAGGTTCCGCCCGACAGATATTCGACGCTTGCCGACGATCCGCTGGCACGGACGGCGTAGGTGTTTCCGGCAGAGGAGGCGTAGAAGGTTCCTCCGGTGATGGCATTCACTTTGCCGTACAGGTTCAGGGCAAGAACATTATAGCCGGTATTGCTGTTGGTCTTATTGCCGTAGATATAGCCGCCCGAAATCAGGGCAACCGTACTGCCCGAGTCCACACGGACGCCGTGACCCCAGGTTGTGCCGGTGGTATAACCGCCGATGAAGCCGCCCGAAATCTCGCCGACCGAGCCCGAATTGACATACAGACCGTAGCCGGCATTTCCGCCCGAACCGAGTGCCAGACCCCGGATCATGCCGCCGCTGATCTCTCCCAGCGTGGAGCCGCCCTGAAGACGGATGCCTGCGGCATAGGAGGTTTCGCTGCCGTTTCCGGCGTTGCGTGCCCAGATTTCGCCACCGCTGACCGACTTCAGAACGCCGCCGGCATCCTGAGTAATGCCTGCGCAGTTGGAGCCGCAGCTCTTATTGAGAATATCGGAGAGCAGGAAGCCGCCGGTGATTTCCTCGATGGTTCCCGCATTGCGCACGCAGAATCCCCAGTGGGTGCTGTCGGTCAGGCAGATGATTCTGCCGCCGTGAACAGACAGGGTTGCGCCGCTCTTATTATATACGCCGATGCACTGAGTGGATGCACCGAAGCCCACACTGCGAAGGGTTCCGCCCTCCAGCGTCAGACTGCCGCAGTTGGTGACGGCGTTGATATCAACCGCCGCAGAGGAGGAGACGGCGATCAGACCGGTTCCCACCGAATCGGTGAGGGTCAGGGTGCCGTTGTTGGTGACAGACGCTGTGACGGTATGTCCCGCCAGATCCAGCGTCAGGGTCTTCTCTGCGGGAACCGTAATGGCAGATGCGCAGTCACCCAGCAGTTTGACGGTGTCTCCCTCGCCTGCCGCCGTAATGGCGTCGGATACCGAACTGTATACCGTGTTGCCGATTGCTGCCGCCTCGGCATTGCCTGTCAGTTCATAGGTCTTGCCTGAAACGCTTGCCGTAAGGCAGCCCTTTTCGGTGTCATAGCTTTCGGTAACTTCAGAGCCGTCGGTTACATAGTAGTAGCCCGATGCCTGTTGATCGGTCAGACTGCATCCGTCGGCATAGGTGACGGTTCCGCCTGCGGTAAAGATCACGCCGCTGTCGTTCTTATTGCCGTAGAAAGCGCCGCCCGAAATCGCAACGCTTCCGCCGCTGGAGCGGATTCCTGCCGTCACGCCGGAGGTGCTGTACGCCTTATAGGCATAGAACACGCCGCCGCTGATGTTGCCCACCGTTCCCCAGTTGCCCAGTGCCAGAATGTTGGGTCCGCCGCTGGAATGGTTGCAGATGGCGCGGATGGTACCGCCCGAGATCGTGCCTATGGTTGCCTCATTGCGGATGCCGAAGGTGAAATCCTGCGCCTCGGAATATCCGGTGATGACGCCGCCCGAAATTTCGCCGACGGTACTGCTTTCAATATTCCACAAGCCGTATGCAAGGCTGACTCCGCCGCCCGATCCGGAGGAGCCGACGCCCTCTGCGGTGATGATACCGCCCGAAATGGAGTCGATTTTTCCGCCGCCTCTGTTACGGATGCCGATAACCCGGTCATTTCCGCCGGTTGCGCCGAATCTGCGGGCATAGATTTCGCCGCCCGAGATCGACCTTATGGTACCGCCGTCGTTGGTAATGGCGGCAACATTGCTCAGATTGGATACACAGAAAATCTCGGAGGTCAGTTCACCGCCGGTGATTTCCTCAACGGTGCCGTAGTTCTGGATGGCAAAGCCGTAGGTCTCCTTGCTGATGGAGCGAACCGTTCCGCCGTGAACCGACAGCGTTGCGCCCGCCGCATTGTAAATGCCGATTGCCACGGTACTGCCCGATCCGGACACCAGCAGATAACCGCCGTCCAGCGTCAGATTGCCGTAGTTGAAGATTGCCGCCGCATTTCCGCTCGCACGGGAGGAAATCTCGATCATACCGCCGCCTACCGAGTCCACAACCGTCAGAGTACCACGGTTATAGACGCTTGCCGCCACTCTGTGACCGGCAAGGTCAAGGGTAACCTTGTCATTCTCCCCTACATAGATGCTCCGATAGACATCCTCGGTCAGGGTCAGATCGGACAGGGCGGGAAGTACGCCCTCGCTCTCGCTGACGCTGACATTCCGGAACACCTCACCGGTGATCTTGGAGCAGAGTCCGTATGCCGTACCGGTCAGAGGGTTGGCGTCGGTCCAGGTCAGGGCCTCGGTTCCGTCTACGGTTACCGTAAAGGAGCCGTCAAAATAGGTAACGCTCAGGTTGACGATATCGCCCACCGAGTAGAGCATTTTGGGCGTCTGTGCGGCAAAGCCCGACCAGGACTTGTCGTTGCGCTCAATTCCGACAGAAATTCCGTTTGAATAAGCGGTAAGTTCCACCAGATAATATTGGTCGCTTCCCTCCTCGATGATACCGTTGCCGTTCAGATCGCTGACAGCAAACAGGAAGCCCGAATCTCCGCCGTTTCCCGTCGCCTCATTTGCCGCACTGCCGACGGGAATATCCGCCGTCAGAGTGATGGCAGAGGCCGTATTCTGCTCGCCCAACAGGTAGCTGCCGAAATTGGGCCAGTCAACCCGGCTCGTGCAGGTATAATTGCTTCCGTCAACGGTCCAGTCTCCTCCGAAATCTCCGGTCTCCGCCCACATGGATGCCGCGGGAAGCGACGGGAGAATCAAAGCGACGGCAGTCAGCAGGGAAAGTGCCGGTTTCAGTCTTTTGGGTCTTGTCATTCTTTCAGATCCTTTCTTATTTTTTCGAAATTTGTCATCTTGTACAAACAAGCGCAAATTTCGGTATCTATCATCATTAAGATACACCAAATCCACCCAAAATTCAAGAGGCATTCTCAAGTGTTCACAATATATTAACAATATTACCAATAAACGAGGAACCGGAGAGGAATTTTTTCCAATATTCTACAAATATTTTATACTGTTTCCGATCCGGTAAATTTCGGAAAAGGGAGACAGACATCAAAACGGGGCTGCCGCAAACGGGTGTTTGCGACAGCCCCGAGGTCAGTCGGAGACCGTAATAAGATTATTTGCGCTTCTTGCTGATAACGACTGCAGCTCCGGCAAGGGATGCGGTGCCGATCAGGGCAAGCAGAGCCACGCTGCTGCCGGTCGAAGGAGCGGGAGGATTGTCGGGCGTGTCAGGGGTATCGGGCGTATCGGGAGTGTCGGGGTTATCGGGGGTATCGGTTCCGTTGCCGATATTGTAGACCTCAAACTCGGAGAGCTTGATATAATCGGTCAGATTCTTCATGTAGAAACGGATGAACTTGGCAGTGGTCGTGTCGAAATCGAACACCTGAGGACCTGTGCCGTCACAAGTATATCCGGTCTTTTCCAAAACCGTCGTCCAGGTCTCTCCGTCATCGGATACCTGAATCTCGAAGTTTTCAGGGAAGAAAATGCCGTTATTGACTGCCTGCGAAGCCTTGATGGAGTAAAGCATATGGGAAGGATAGATGGCAACCTGATTAAACTCGGTATTCTCACCCAGTTCAATGGTAAACTGCGCGCAAGCGTTCTCTCCGCCGTCTCTGGGCGTGCCGGGATTGGTATGATAGCCTGCAAACTGACCGTAATCCATATAGTCTGTCACGATGTTGCGGGGATCGCCGTCATTGATGTATTCCAGACGCCATCCGCCGTCGGCAAGGTAAGAGTCGGAGGTCACAGGCTTGCCTACCGCCAGATTGACGGGAGCTTCGGTTGTTGCCGCTGTGCGGTTATAAACCTCCATCTCGGTCAGCTTCATGGCGTAGTTGGCACCATCGTTGTTGAGCTTGGTGGCATACAGGCGGACATACTGAGCCGTCTGAGTCTCGAAGGTAAAGGTCTGGGGATTCCAGATCTCCTGATCGGAGACAATTTCATAATCGGTTTCGGTGACAACGGAGGTCCAGTTCTCGCCGTCGTTGGAAACCTGAATCTCAAAGTCAACGGGGAAGGTATTGGTTCCGGTGGGGTAGATCACAACGGTATTGAAGGTCTTCGCCTCGCCGAAGTTGTAGCCGACATACTGGGGATCGGGCATGGTTGCGCCGTATCCGGAGTGATAACCGCCGCTCTGACCGGAATTGTTAACCGAGCTGCCGTTGATGGGGTTACCGTCGTTGATGTTGGAAGTATGCCAGTTCCAGGTGCCGTCTTCATGGGAATAGGTGGCGTAAATGACCTCTGCACCGATGGCGAGATTGGTCTCATCGGTGGTTTCTTCCGCACTGACGGCGGAAAGAGGTGCAATCACCGTCATAGCCAGTCCGACCAGCACTGCGGATGCAAGAATTCTTGTTTTCATAAACTGATTTCCTTTCTGCGTTCAGAAATTTGGGGTTCATCGGACGCTCCGACAATCCGTCCGATTCTGCGACTACCTTATTCTAGCACATTTATATTCGTTCGTAAAGGACGGTTTTTGTCTTTTTTTACTAAAAAGTGTCCGGATTTATCTATGCTCCCTGCACATTCGCTACAAATTGACGGCAGGAAAGAAGTCGGTCAAAGCCAACCGATGCGGGTCAGATCACGGTCCCGTCCTGCGGAATATTTTGGAAACCCCTTGATTTTTCGGCAAATGCGGTGTATACTGAGCAAAAAGGATGAATTATTCGGGAAAGGATGTTTTGGTGAGTATACTATGAGGATCATTACCTTCGGCGAAATATTGCTCCGCCTGTCCCCCGAGGGGTACGAGCGGTTCTTCCAAAGCGACAGAATGAGGGCTTCCTTCGGCGGCGGGGAGGCCAATGTTGCCGTCAGTCTGGCGGGGTTCGGCATGGACGCCGCCGTTGTCACCAAGCTGCCCGATCAGCCCATCGGGCGGGCGGCGATCGGAACTCTGAAGGCGCAGGGAGTAGACACCTCGCTGATCAGCATGGGCGGCGATCGGGTAGGCATCTACTTTCTGGAAAAAGGGGCGGGCGTCAGAGGCTCCCTTTGTGTGTACGACCGTGCCGGATCCTCCATTGCCGCCGCCCGGCGGTCGGACTTTGACTGGGAGTCCGTTTTCCGCGGTGCGGACCTCTTTCATCTATCGGGCATCACTCCCGCTCTGGGTGGGGAGCTTCCGGCGATCTGTCTGGACGCCTGCAAGGCGGCGAAGGCGGCAGGAGTGAAGGTTTCCTGCGATCTGAACTATCGGAGCAAGCTCTGGACAAAGGAGCGGGCGGGGCAGGTCATGTCCGAAATCTGCCGATATGCGGACATTCTCATAGCCAACACCGGTTCTGCGAAGGATGTCTTCGGCATTGAAGGTGTCAATCCCCGTCCTTACGGGGAAAAGCCCGATCCCGAAAATGTGCTGTCGGTGGCAGGTGAGCTTGCCGGGCGGTTCGGATGTTCGGTCGTAGCCCTGACCATGCGCACCACCCGATCGGCGAGCGTCAACGGCTGGTCGGGGATGCTCTACCGTGACGGGAACGGGGTCTTTTCGAAAGACTATCTGCTGGACATTGTGGATCGGGTCGGCGGCGGCGACAGTTTTGCGGCAGGGCTGATCTACGGGCTGGGCACCGGCATGAACGACCGGCAGGCCATTGAATTTGCCGTTGCCGCCTCTGCCCTCAAGCACACCATAGAGGGAGACTTCAACCGGGTCAGTGCAGAGGAGGTTCTGCGTCTGGCGGCGGGAGACGGATCGGGCAGCGTTCAAAGGTAATATCGGCGGAAGAAGGGGGCTTTGCGATTGCCCTCGCATCGGATAGAGCAAGACCGTTTTTCTTTATCCTTATAAATTGTATAAATATGTCGACAGCCAAGGAAGTGGGGGTGCGCAAGCGAAAAGGGCAAGCCCTTTTCGCTGGAAACTTCGGCGTCTGAGATGGTTCAGCGCAAGGCGAAGCCTTTGCGGTTGCCCTC
>JBJDZJ010000124.1:0-10687 GCA_051867915.1 Eubacteriales bacterium | reverse complement strand
AAGTCTGCTTCGAGAATTCCTCTTTGATTGTTGACAAGCAGGGACTTTTGTGCTAAAATAGGGCTATCAGATTGCCTTTATCGTAAACGGAGGTTTTATTCGATGGAAAAGATCCTGCTTTGGGAGAAAACTCCTGATTTCAACCCTGAATTTGGACAGGAAGAACCCTGCCTGATACCCAAAACCGTTTCGGGAGCCAAAATTTGCGTGTTGGTGATTCCGGGCGGAGCCTATGAGTGGCGTGCGGAAGATCACGAAGGTTTTGCCATTGCCGATCGTCTGAATCGGGACGGGATTTCCGCCTTTGTCCTTCGTTACCGCTATGCTCCTTACCGTCACCCGGTGGAGCAGATGGATGTGAACCGTGGGGTGCGGATGGTCCGCTCGTTGGCGGATCGGTATGGTTATGACCCCAATCGCATTGCCGTGCTGGGCTTTTCTGCCGGCGGTCATCTGGCGGCAACGGCAGTCACCCGATTTGACGAAGGAAGAGAGGACGGGGATGCCATCGACAAAATCTCCTGTCGTCCCGATGCCGGTATTCTCTGCTATCCGGTCATTGACCTTGCCGGCAAGTTCGCTCACAAGGGATCGGCGGTGAACCTGATCGGCAGCCCGGACAGCCCCCGCTATCCGACCCTTGCCACCGAGCTTTCCTGCCAAAACGGAGTCACCGACCGGACACCGCCCTGCTTTTTGTGGCACACGGCGGCAGACGGATGCGTCCCCGTGGAGAACACCCTGATGATGGCGGCGGCACTTTCGGCAAAAAAGATTCCCTTTGAGGTTCACATTTTTCCAAAGGGTGACCACGGACTGGGGCTTGCTACCGAAACCCTCCCCTATGTGTCGGTCTGGATGGAACTTGCAGAGCGTTTTTTGCATCTCTATCTTGGAGAATAATTAAAAAAAACAGGTAAAGAAGATAATTTCATGAATGATACCATTGCGGCGATCTCCACCCCATACGGCAGGGGGGGCGTCGCCTTGATCCGCATTTCGGGCGAGAATGCCATTGCCGTTGCCGATGGGGTTTTCCGGACAAAATCGGGGGAACCCCTGTCCGCCCTTCCCACCGGACGGGCGACTTACGGTACAATTTTATATGAGGGTCAGCCCATCGACGATGGGCTGGCGACCTGTTTCCGTGCCCCTGCCTCCTATACCGGGGAGGATGTGGCAGAAATCTCCTGCCACGGCGGCATTCTGCTGACCGAGAAGGTTCTGAGTGCCGTCCTGACTGCCGGAGCCAGAATGGCGGAGGCGGGGGAATTCACCCGTCGGGCATTTCTGTCGGGCAAACTGAGTCTGACCCGGGCAGAGGCGGTGATCGACCTGATCGACGCTGAGTCCGAGGAACAGCTTCGCATGGCAAAATCCCAACTGGGCGGCAGTCTCAGTCGGGAGCTGGACCGTCTTTACGAAGAGCTTCGCACCCTGGTGTCCGCCGTTTATGTCTACGCCGACTATCCGGACGAGGATTTGTCGGATGTGACGGCGGAGGAGATGACCCGACGTCTGACCGAGGTTCTGGAGGGTCTGACGGCTCTTCATGCTTCCTATCGACGGGGCAGAGCCGTTCGGGAGGGAATTGCCACCGTTCTTGTGGGGCGACCCAATACGGGGAAATCTTCCCTGCTCAACCGTCTTTTGGGAAGAGAACGTGCCATTGTCACCGATTTTGCAGGTACCACACGGGACACCTTGGAGGAAAGTGTGATGCTGGACAGAATCGTCCTTCGCCTGACCGATACGGCGGGGATTCGTTCGACCGATGATCCGGTGGAGAAAATCGGAGTGGAACGGTCGGTTGCCGCATTGGATGCGGCTGAATTAGTGCTGGCTGTTTTTGACGGTTCTGAATCGGAGACTTCGGAGGATCTGGAATTGATGGAGAAACTGAAGAATTCGGGCAAAATTGTGCTGGCGATTCTGAACAAATCCGATCTGCCGAAAAAGTTTCATGGCGATCTCACCGATTTTGACGGCGTTTTCTCCCTGTCCACCCTTAGCGGAGAGGGGATTTCCGATCTGAAAAGGGCGATTGAAGAGCGATATGTCCGTGGGGACATCGACTATGACCGCTCGGCGGTGCTGTCGTCGGCCAGACAGGCGGCGGCGGTGAAATCGGCGACAGACTCGGTGAAATCGGCACTGTCTGCGCTGGAGCAGGGGTTCACCCCCGATGTGGCGGGGCTGGATCTGGAGCTTGCCATGTCGGCACTGGGACAGACCGACGGACGGTCGGTGTCCGCCGACATTGTGGACGCCATCTTCCACCGATTCTGCGTGGGAAAATAATTCCGTTTACCGATAATCTGCCTCATACGGCTCTGTCCGTGAATCTCAATTGCCAAAACTCAAAATACTTATGCCTATATAGGAGAGACTATGAAACTCATCAAATACATTGTTCTGTGTCTGCTTGCCATTCTGCTGACCGGATGTTTTTCGGAAACTTCCGATGAGCCGATGCAGACGCCGTCGTCAGACCGCACCGACGCCGTTTCGTCGGATACGGTTTTGTCCACATCCCAAAGTCTGCCGTCTACCGAGCAGACCTCGCCGCAGGGTACGGAAGCGCCCCCTGTCACAGAGCAGACGGTAACAACGGCAGAACCTGCCGTTCCGCCTCCCACAACATCCTCGGATCCTGCGTCCCTTGAGGCCATACTCCATATGAAGGGCGACATGGGCTATATCGACTACCGGATAGAAGAATTCGGTTTCAAGCTGTCCTGCCCCCAGGCCTTTATCTACGATATGAACGAGGGTGTGATTCTCTACGCCCGTGGCTTCGATCAGATTGTCTATCCCGCCTCCACCACCAAACTGCTGACCATCCTGTATGCCCTGACCGTCCTTCCGCCCGATGAGCTTGTGACCCCGGGGGATGAACTGAAGCTGGTGGCATCCGACTCCTCTGTTGCCTATGTGAAAAGCTATCACACCCTGACGGTGGAGATGCTGATTGAAGGGATGCTTCTGCCGTCGGGAAATGATGCCGCCTATGTGCTGGCAGCAGCGGCGGGCAGAAAACTCGCCGACGACCCCGATCTGGACGGGGAGGCTGCCGTCAGGATCTTCGTGGATGGGATGAATGTCTTTGCCCGTCAAATCGGATGCGTGGGGACCTCCTTCACCTGCCCCGACGGCTATTACGATGATCGGCATTACACCACTCTGGAGGATCTGATTCTGATCTCCCGTCTGGCGGCGGAAAACGAGATCATCCGCAAATATGCCGCACTGCCTTCCGCCAAGGTCCGATATGCCAGCGGACACACCAACACCTGGACCAATACCAATCTGATGCTGGACGAAAACAGCGAATATTACAGTCCCTATGTGACGGGGCTGAAAACCGGATCGGCACACGGACTCAATCACTTCATCTGCACCGCCGAGAAGGACGGGCAGCGTTATCTGATCGGCGTCTTCGGCGGTACCACCAAAACGGTGCGCTTTGCCGACACCCTGAAGATTCTGAATGAGCTGTTCGGGGAAGAAAACGCCTGAAGAACAGCGGTGAAACCTGCAATCGGCGGAAAAAATGAATGCTTTGTGACCGCTTTTCAAAGTCTTTCTTGGGATTTCTTAAGATTTCATAAAACCTCTTGACAAGGATTCCTTTTTCTGCTATCCTTATCACACATTGATTTTCGAATGAAGCTGGTATAGAAATGAAAGAAATCTCCAAGCGGCTGCTCTGTCTCGTCCTCCCGATTCTGGTACTGATCGGGCTGAACTCCTGCTCCTCGGTACCCCCCAAGGCGACCCTCCATAAGGAAAGCGATGCAGGCTACATCGCCTATAAGGAGTCCGGTCCTGTCTTCGATCTGTCCTGTCCTCAGGCCTTCGTCTATGATATGAACGAGGGCGTCATTCTCTATGCCAAGGGCGTCGATCGGATTGTCTATCCCGCCTCTACCACCAAACTGCTGACCATCCTGTATGCCCTGACCGTCCTTTCGCCCGATGAGCTTGTGACCCCGGGCGACGAGGTCAAACTCATCGCCGCCGATTCCTCTGTTGCCTATGTGAAAAGCTATCACACCCTGACGGTGGAAATGCTGGTTGAAGGGATGCTCCTGCCTTCCGGCAACGATGCCGCCTATGCGCTGGCAGGGGCGGCAGGCAGAAAGGTTGCCGGCGATCCCGATCTGGACGGGGAGTCTGCCGTCAAGGTCTTCATGAAGGGCATGAACGACTATGCCCGAAAAATCGGATGCGTGGGAACCTCCTTCACCTGTCCCGACGGCTATTACGATAAGAACCATTACACCACCCTGGAGGATCTGATTCTCATTTCCCGTCTGGCGGCGGAAAATGAGATCATCTGCAAATACGCCGCACTGCCCTATGACGAAGTCACCTATGCCAGCGGGCACACCAACAGCTGGACCAATACCAATCTGATGCTGGATGAGAACAGCGAATATTACAGCCCCTATGTGACGGGGTTGAAAACCGGATCGGCAAACAGCGGCTATCACTTCATCTGCACCGCCGAGAAGGACGGACAGCAATATCTGATCGGCGTTTTCGGCGAATCGGATAAGAATGCGCGTTTTGCCGAAACCCTGACGATTCTTGACGGGCTGTTCGGGGAAGACTTTGCATAAGGCAGACAGAAAGGATCATGAAAATGCCCGAACTGCTTCTCCCTGCGGGGAATTTTGAAAAAATGAAGGCCGCCATCAGATTCGGCGCCGACGCTGTGTATCTCGCCGGCAAACGCTTCGGACTCCGTGCCGCCGCCGACAATTTTGACTTGGATGGGCTGAAAACGGCCATCGGATATGCCCATGAACGGGGAAAAAAGGTCTATCTGACCGTCAATATCACCCCTCACACCTACGAATACGACGATCTGACCGCCTATCTTGCCTCTCTTGCCGACTGCCCTCCGGACGCCCTGATTATCGCCGATCCGGGGGTCTTCACGCTGGCGGGAGAGCTTCTCCCCGGTGTGGAGCGTCATATTTCCACCCAGGCGGGCGCCGTGTCCGAACACGATTGTCTGTTCTGGTACCGACAAGGGGCGACCCGTGTGGTTCTGGCAAGAGAACTGCGGCTTGAGGAAATCAAGGCCATCCGACAGAAGATTCCGCCGGAGCTGGAGCTGGAATGCTTCATTCACGGCTCCATGTGTGTCTCCTTCAGCGGCAGATGCCTGCTGTCCGAGCATTTTATCGGCAGGGACGGAAACCGGGGATTCTGCGCCCAGCCCTGCCGGTGGGACTATCACCTGTATGAGATCGCCGAGGCCAAGCGGCCGGAAATGCGGCTTCCCATCGAGGAGACCGATCGGGGAACCTTCATTCTGTCCTCCAAGGATCTGTGTACCGTCGGGCATATTCCCGAGCTGATGGAAAGCGGAATTGCCTCCTTCAAAATCGAGGGGCGGATGAAGTCGGCATACTATGCCGCCGTTACCGCCAACACCTACCGCATGGCGATGGACGCCTATGAGCGGGATCCGGCGGGCTATACCTGTGATCCCGCCTGGATGCGGGAGCTTTGCTCGGTGACACATCGGGAGTATTGCAGCGGCTACTATTTTGACGATCCCATGAAGAACGGTCAGTTGGTCACAAAGGGGGGCTATCTTTCCGAAAAGGCCTATCTTGCCACCGTGGAAAGCTACGATCCCGAAAGCGGCAGAGCGGCTCTGATTCAGAAAAACAAGCTGTCGGCGGGACAGGAGTGCGAACTTCTGACTCCGGGATCGGTGGGGGTTCCTTTTACGGCAGAGGCGCTTTGGAATGAGGACGGTGATCCCATTGAATCGGCTCCCCACCCCTATCAGCGGTTCTTTTTGAAAATGCCTTTTCCCGTAAAAGAGGGGGATATCGTCCGTTCCCTGTGACAAAGTTGTGTACAAACCGTAATATTTTCCTCTCGTGACTTGACAAATGCCCGAAAATAGACTATAATATCCTTGTACGGCTGATTTTCTCCATGAATGGGGAGTCTGTCGGCAGACATCTGACGATTGGGAGTGTTGTTTGTGCTGTTTCTGAAAATTTTATTGATTGCAGTCGGTCTGGTTGCCCTGTCTGCCGGCGTAATCCTCGGGGAATTCTATCTGGTTAAAAAGAAGAATGTGTTCTTCGGTCTGATTCCGTCGGGCGCACTCTCGCTGGTGTCTTACCTGACTCTTCTGATTATGGTCATTGCCGGCGCAGGCTGGCAGGCCAATCTCATTACCTTCTTCCTGCTCCAGATTCCCATCGTGGCAGGAGTTGGATGTATGATCTGGATGCGCCGCAGTTATCTGCAAAAGCAGGCAGATGAGCGGGCGCGCGAGATGCGGCTTCAGAATGCCCGCCGCATGGAAAACGAGAAGCAGGCCCGCATGAGCTTCCTGCTCAAGGGCTTTCGCTGTGCCGAAAGCAGTATGAAGGTAGAGGGACAGCGTGAAATCGTCACCCTGTCCAAATCGGGAAAGACAACCGATGAGATCGTCAAGATGACCGGTGCCTCTGCCCAGGAGATCGAGCGGATTCTTGCCGCCTTTGAGAAGTATATCAACCGTGTGGACACGGACGAGCCTACCGCCACCGACCGGATTCTCACCGAAGAGCAGGAACAGAGTATTGTCAACTATCTGGTGAATTCCACCCCTGCCGAGCAGAATCTGTCGGCGTCCATGCTCTGGAACCGCACGACGGCGAGAATGCTGGCGTCCAACCTGCTGGACAGCAATCTGTCGGGCAGAATGATGTCCGCTTATCTGGCTCATTGGGGACTGACGGTTCCCGAAAAGCAGGCGATTCGCTCCAGAAGCTCCCAGCCGGAGGTCAGAAGGTGGCTTTCCGACGAATATGAGCAGATCCGCAAAGCTGCCAATGACAAGGGCGGCGAACTGATCTGGATCTACACCGTGATTCCCGAGAAGATCAAGGACATTTCCATGTATGTGCCCAAGAATCCCATTATGCTGTGCGCCGTTTCGGTTGAGGGATCGGTGGCATTCCGGGTTTACGATAAGGATATGGGCGGCTATTTCACCGATTTTGTGGCATCCCTGACCACCCTTCCCGGCAACAAGCTGTTCGCCATCGTCAACGAGAACTACGACGAATATATGAAGACCCTCGGCAAGGACCGCAAGCGTGCCCTGACCGATCGGATTGAATTCTTCAAGGGGATTTGAATGTATAAAATATCATTCCGTGGAAACTTTTTTTTAAAAAAGTTTCCACGGATTTGTATTTTCCGCCTTCCGTGGGCAAAGCGTCAGATAAACGGCAGACCGAATCTGGAAAAGGGACTTCCGGAAAAACACCGTTATTTTGTAAATGAAATATAAATTTTTTTTGCAGAATCCAAAAGCTCTTGACAAATCCGATAAAAAAGTATAGAATACAAGATGAGATAATTTAGAGTAAATTGGAATTCTTCCGTCATCCGGAATGGGCAGGAGAGTTCCGCAGACTACTTAAATTCTTTCGAAAAAATATACAGCGAAAAAGCAAGGAGGTGTAAGCAATTGGGACCCTTAGAAATCATAATTACGGCGGCTGTTGCCGTAGCTGCACTGGTGGTCGGAATCCTTGTCGGATTTCTCTATCGGAAGAAGATCGCCGAAGCAAAACTGGGCGTGGCTGAGGAAGAATCCAAACGGATTGTCGAGGAAGCCGAAAAAACAGCCGAAACTATGAAAAAGGAAGCCCTTCTGGAGGCAAAGGAAGAAATTGTCCGCTCCAATAAGGAATTCGAAAAGGAAGTCCGGGATCGCAGAGCCGAGCTGACCAAAATGGAGCATCGGTATGCGACCAAGGAGGAGGCTCTCGAAAAAAAGAGCAGCAATCTTGACCGCAAGGAAGAGCAACTGGATAAAAAAATCAAGGAAAACACAGAGCTTACCGCAAAAATCGAGGAAATCAAAGGGCAGCAGCTTGCCAAGCTGGAAACCATCTCCGGCTATACCGTAGAACAGGCTAAGGCGGAAATCGTCCGCCAGATCGAGGAGGAGGCCAGATACGAGTCCGCCATGAAGCTCGCCGAAATCGAGGCGCAGCTGAAAGAGGACGCCGACGAGCGTGCAAAGGATATTCTGGCGCAGTCCATTTCCCGTCTGGCATCCGAGTTCGTCTCGGAGGCAAGTGTGACTTCGGTCGCCCTTCCCAGTGACGACATGAAGGGACGCATTATCGGTCGGGAAGGCCGGAACATCCGTGCCGTTGAGGCATTGACCGGAGTCGATCTGATCATCGACGACACCCCTGAGGCCATCACCATTTCCTGCTTCGATCCCGTCCGCCGCGAGGTGGCAAGACTGTCGCTGGAAAAGCTGATTGCCGACGGACGGATCCACCCCACCCGTATTGAGGAAATGGTGGAGAAGTCCAAGAAAGAGGTCGAAGCCTCCATCAAACAGGCAGGCGAACACGCCATCTTCGAAACCGGCATTCACGGCATCAATCCCGAACTGGTCAAGCTGCTGGGCAGACTGCGTTACCGTACCAGCTACGGTCAGAATGTGCTGAACCATTCCATTGAGGTCGCATTCCTTGCCGGAATGATCGCCGGTGAACTGGGCGTCAATGTGGATCAGGCAAAGCGCGCAGGACTTCTGCACGACATCGGAAAGGCGGTTACGCACGAGGTTGAAGGCAGTCATGCGGTGATCGGCGCCGACATCGCCAAAAAGTACAAGGAAAACAGAGACATCGTTCACGCCATCGAAGCCCATCACGGCGATGTGGAACCCAAAACGGTTCTCGATTTCATCATTCAGGCGGCGGACGCCATTTCTGCGGCAAGACCCGGCGCAAGACGGGAAAATCTGGAAAACTACATCAAGCGTCTCCAGAAGCTGGAGGAAATCGCAAACTCCTATCCCGGAGTCGAGAAGTCCTTCGCCATTCAGGCGGGCAGAGAGGTTCGGATTCTGGTGAAGCCCGAGCAGGTCAGCGATCAGCAAATGATCCTGGTGGCTCACGATGTGGCAAGACAGATCGAAAACGAACTGAAGTACCCCGGACAGATCAAGATTACCGTGGTACGGGAAAGCCGGGCAAGCGATCTGGCAAAATAATCGGACCCTGGAAAAAGGCGGTGAAAATCGCCGCCTTTTTCTGAAAATTCCGGATCGGATCGGATCCGGACATGGGTCGGCAAATCGGAAACGGTGATGAAAGGAAGATCCCGGTGAACGACAACGGCATAAATCGGTACAAAATACTCTGCCTTGGGGATGTAGTCGGTCCCGAGGCGGTGGATTTTCTGACGAAAAACCTTTGGAATATACGCCGTGAGTACGGTGCTGATTTGGTTGTCGCCAACGGTGAAAATGCCGACCTCGGAAACGGTATCACGGCGGACAGCGCCAAAAAACTTCTTTCTGCCGGCGTGGATGTGATTACTTCCGGAAATCACATCTGGCAGAAGAAGGATATGCGGACCTTTCTGGACGAGACCGACTATGTTCTGAGACCTGCCAACTATCCCGACTGCAATCCCGGCAAGGGATATACGCTGGTTGACGCCGGCGGTGCTCGGGTTCTGGTGATGAACATTCAGGGAACCGTCTTCATGGAGGCGCTTTCCGATCCTTTCGGATGCGTAGAGCGGATTCTGGATGCCAACCGCGGGAAGTACGACTACTCGGTTCTGGATATCCACGCCGAGGCAACATCGGAGAAAATTGCAATCGCCCGATATTTCGACGGGCGGATTCATGTGGTGGTGGGAACCCATACCCATGTCCAGACGGCCGACGAACAGATTCTGCCGGGCGGTACCGGCTATATCACCGATCTTGGAATGTGCGGCTCGCAAAACGGAATACTCGGCGTTTCGACCGAATGTATTTTGTCTAGGCTCAGATTTAAAATGCCGGTGAAGTTTGAACTTTCGACGGGAAATGTAAAAATACATGGATGCTTATTTGGTATAAATGCACAAAAGAATCGGGTTGATTTCGTTGAAAGAGCCGAAATTTAAGAGATTTATCATAGTCTCTTGCAATTCGATGAAAAAAATGCTACAATAGAAGAGCCAGGATATTTGAAGCATCGAGGTGTTAAAAAATGGAAATTCTAAAAGTATCAGCAAAATCCAGTCCCAATCTGGTAGCAGGTGCGATTGCAGGCATCATTCGCGAGAGCGATTCCGTTGAGATTCAGGCAATCGGCGCAGGCGCAGTCAATCAGGCAATCAAGGCGATTGCAGCGGCAAATACTTTTCTGACGGGTGACAATCTCTCCGTCGTATGCAAGCCCTTCTTTACCGAGGTTCTCGTGAATGAGGAAAAGCGTACGGCGATCCAGCTTGTTATCATGCGTGAGACGAAGTAAGAATATTTACATATGCCGAAAGACAAAATTGTCGCCCAGACGACAATTTTGTCTTTTTTTGCGAAAAACCGCTTCTGAAATATCTCTCATGTTCTTAGCGGAGAAAAACACCAAAACCGCAGGTTGATTTTCTGCGATTTTGCATTAAAATAGGGTGTAGGCTTAGCCCATCGTGCAGCTGTAATACAAATGCGAAACTCGAAATACTGAAATGAATAATCATCTTCGGGGTGTTTGCGAATATCTAAACCATATGGCAGAACTATCCCTCAGTCAGCTTCGCTGACAGCTCCCTTTACACAAGGGAGCCCGGCCTGTCGATAAAGCTAAAGTGATTAGCAAATTGCGCAAAAGTTTTCGTCCACCTTTTTTAAAAG